>MGNS01000104.1:39831-43373 GCA_001795165.1 Chloroflexi bacterium RBG_16_57_11 | reverse complement strand
TTCACCGCAGCATAAAGCTCGCTCGCATGAACATGGCTTTGTGGATTCAGCTTGGCCAGTTCTTTGATCATATTGACGATGATCCGCTCGAATGGCGGGGTATCTTTCTGGCTGTTGGCCCACACCTGGTCCAGCGCCTTATGGTCTGGGATCGCGACTGCCATGCGCTCATCGAAGGGGGTGGAAACAATTTGCTTGAGCATAGCAAAGACCACCCCGCCATCCGATCCCACCAATACCGTGCGGATCCACTCTCGGCTGGGCCGGCGTGAATCCGTGTGGATGATCACTTCACCGGGTTTTTTTCCACGGCGCACGCGCAGAATGCTGCCGGGCATCATGCCATGGCTCTCGTACCAGTCGTGCAGCCCAAAAACATAACGCTTTTCCCGTACAACCCAGCCGGGAAATTGCTCTCCGCTATACCCATCCACCAGCATAAAGCGCACGCGCGGCGCTTCGTAGGCGGTGGGAAACAAATGTCGCAAGCGTGACGAGAGGGGCAGTGTGCCTGAGCGCAAATGCGGGTAAATCAGCCGCACTTCGACTTCATTCGAAGTTTGAGGCCTGCCGGTGTAGGGCGAATATTCGTCATCCAGAGCCTGCTCCAGAGCGAGCATCTCTGGTGTCAGCAGGCTGCGATCATAATCGATCTCCGTATAGCGCAGGCACACCGGCGTTTCCAGCACCATCGGCGGCTCAAGACGGCGTAAAAACCAAAGCACATCACCGGCCGGCCCAACCTCATCAAACCGCTGATCCTCTTGCAGCGCAAGATCCAGAGAGAACTCCACCAGCTTCGGGTTTACATCTGCATGCAGCTCGATTTGCTCGAGTAGCTTGTCGGTAGACAGCGGACCCCCGCCGGCCATATCCAACACTGCCTCGGCCAGGTTCAGGTGACCCGCATTTATATCCACCAGCAGGGCGCGTGGGAACCAGCGAGCTGCGATGCGCACGAAATCAGGGTTGGCCGCCAGACCCTCTTCCAGCGTGTCAAGAAGATCATCTGAATAGATTTTTAGTACAGTCGCCTTGTCAAGGTGATTGAAATCCTCCACAAGCTTTGGAGGCTCGTTCAGCTTGTGATCCACGAGCTCGCTGGCAAACTCGCGCTGGCTGCCATCTTCAAAAGCTACCTGGATCACCTGGAAACCACCCAGCTCAGGGTTCACACCCGGACGGAGGCCTATGACATTGCCGTGCCGCCAACTCATCGCCGGAAAGATCAACTTTTGTTTTTCTTTGTAGGTCCCCTTAGGCTGGTATAGATCGCCCCCAGAAGTGCGCTGGCGCTCAATTTCTACTTTGCGTTGGCGGATGCGCTCAACAACCAGAGCATCCACCAGCTCTTGCGAAGTTAGCGGAGTTTCGATCTCTAGTAGATAATTGTAGAGGAATTCCAGGTCCTCGTCTTGAAGCTTAAAAGCCTCCCAATAATCCTCACCCATGCTTATATTGACTAAACTCATCGATATCCTCAAAACAACTACCACAAAGCCAGCTTGCCAAATCCAGCAGCTAGCTTGGGGGTTCGATTTGTGATTTTTATCATCTCATATTATACTCTATGAGGCGCTTGTTTATGCTCTCCAGAGCGGCTCGATATCGGCTGTTTTGGCATAACCACTTTCTTACAAGTACCGAGGAGGCAACCGATGGCAGATGACTGGATTGTCCTTGACGAGGTCGCAGGCATGCTACAGGCGGAAATTTTGCGTGGCCTGCTGGAAGCCCAGGAGATACCTACCGTGCTCTCGCAGGAAGGCGCTGGAAGGGCGATTGGCCTGACGATTGGCACGCTGGGTTCAGTCCAGATTCTGGTCCCTTCAAAAGACCAGGACCGTGCGCGCGAGCTGATCGATGCCTATTACGCTGGAGGCGAAGAAATGCCCGCTGAGTGATCAGCGCGGATAAGATTGCTCCAGCCAGTCCATCGGATCGACCTGAACGCCGCCATTCCACACCTCCCAATGCAGATGTGGACCGGTGACGCGCCCGGTTCCACCGACTTTGCCGATCACCTGGCCTGTCGATACCAGATCGCCCGGCTTTACCAGGATTTCGGATTGGTGCAAATAAGCGGTGTAGATACCCCAACCGTGATCGATGATCGTGGAGTTGCCACGTACGGTTAATGGACCAGCAAAAACTACCCGCCCTGGCGCCGGAGCAAGGATTTCAGTTCCCACCCCACCGCAAAAATCTAACCCGGTGTGGAAGTAAATATAGGCGCTGCCGTTATAGGATCGACGGCTGCCGTAGCGTGAAGGCCAGCAATCGTTATAAGGCGGCGGCGCCGGGCTTTGGAAGGCTCCGTCCCATAATTTTTCCGGCGTCACGGGCGTGGTCAAGGCCGCCCATTCAGCATCCTCCGGTTTCGTCACCGCCGGGTCGATCGTTTCCGGGCTGACTGTCAAAGGGTTGTCAAAGACGTAATCGCCGGCCTTAACCAGCACCGCTTGTGAAAAAGCAAACGGGGCGCCGAAGTAGGGCGCCTCAACCGGCAGGGTGCCTGTAATGACCAGCGGGTATAAACCCGGCTCGGTCATCGCATGGATGCCTTGGAGCACCACATATCCGTTGATACTTGCATCTGGGAATAAGTTGAATGGTTGCTCATTGAGCGACCCGCTCATTTCCATACCGTCCTGGCCGGTAATCTCGATGACGGCAGTTTTACCTTGCACAAATGGCTGCGGGTTCAGCTCGACGGCGCGGATAGCGCCCGGAAGGCCGCCCGGAGCGGTGTCGGTGCCTTCTGGTGTATCGCTGACCGGTAGCTGGAGCACGTCTCCAGGCAAGGCCGACCAGGATTTTTCCAGTCCATTTGCATTGGTATAAGCCCATGCGGACGCCTCCTGGGATATTCCTAGCTCGAACAGCGATTGGCCTGGTGCCAGCAACGAGCGCCTGGAGGCAGACATTTGGACGTCCTGTTCCAGCAACACCAGGTCGGTGCCGGCATACAGCTCGGCCGGGCTGGTCAGGTGGTTCAATTGCGCCAGAGTCTCGATTGGGATGCCATGACGGCGGCTCAGGCTGGTCAGCGTCTCGCCAAAGCTCACTGTTTCGGTGGTTAGAACGCCGCTGATTCCTGTGAGCCCAGGGATGATCAGCTGGTCCCCAACGGTGAGCTGGTTCTGATCGCCGATCCCATTGGCGCTCGCCAGGTCTTCAATAGAAACCCTGAAACGCAAAGCAATCGACCAGAGCGAGTCGCCTTCCTGGACGATATAGATCGGGCCGTCTGCCCCGCTCTGCCGGGCTAAACCCTGTGCATACCCGGAGGAGGCGAGCGGAAAAATTAAAATCGCCAGCAGCGTAGCCAAACAGAGGCTGGCTCTACACAGAATTCGCAGGTTCAAAGCGCAGTTGATCTCCTATACAGAAATCATCCAGGTGTTCAGATGATAATTCTAAAACATACCGCGCCGGTCGCGCTGGTAAATAAGCCGGTCGCCAGCGACGAGCCAGCTGCACATCGACGACTTGCTGGGCGTTATTGATCCAGACTATCGCCAGATCGATCCACACGAAAA
>MGNS01000104.1:37481-39815 GCA_001795165.1 Chloroflexi bacterium RBG_16_57_11 | reverse complement strand
CCCGGCTGTCACGGTTTTGTACCAGCAACAGGCCATCACCGGGTGGCAAGCTGCGACGAAAAGTCAATCCGCGTAGGCGGCATAAGAATGAAGAACAGTACTTTGCCTGGATTGGGTGATATTCAGGACGAGTTTGATTGTAAATCAGGACTTGCTCAGGCATTCGCAGCTTTTTCCCGCTCTCCGAATACTCTTTGCAAGCTTTCGATAAGCTCTGCAGGGCTGAACGGCTTTGAAATATAATCGTCTACTTTGGCGATATGCAGCCCGAGGACTTTGTCGATTTTCTGCGCTTTCGCTGTGATGACAATCACCGGGATGGAGCGTGTGGCGTCATCGGCTTTTAATTGCTGATAGACTTCCCATCCATCTATATCGGGCATCATCAAGTCCAGCAAGACGACATCGGGGATCATCTTACGCACGGCATCCAGACCCTCTCGGCCTCCGCTGGCGCCGATCACCTCGTACTGCTTGCGCTTGAGGATTAACCGCACCAGATCGATCATTTCTGGCTCATCCTCAATATAGACCACCCGCCGGATATTTTCAGTCATTTCTTCGTCTCTGCATAATCTCGGATTTTTGCCGATGCGTTATTCAAGTTTACCACAGGAGTGTTGAAAAAAAACCACCTACAGGCTATAATCACAGGTTGACGAGAACGTGCTACGTGAGACGTGAGTTCACGTTTCACGTTTTATATTTTGAATAACAGAGAAAGCGTTTGTAAGTTACACAAATCACACGAGGATTTAAAGCATGATTGATGTCAATGATTTACGCAAAGGGGTCACATTCGAATACGATAGCAACCTGTACAAGGTCCTGGATTACCATCACCATAAACCAGGCCGCGGCAACGCCACCATCCGGGTAAAAATTGTCAACCTGCGCTCCGGAACCATCGTCGAACAAACATTTACTTCCGGCGTCCGGGTGCAGGATGTACGACTGGATTTTCATATTGTGCAGTTTCTGTATTCAGATGGCGATTTCTATCATTTCATGGATCTGGACACCTATGAACAACCGGCGCTCGGGAAAGAAATTGTGGGTGATGCGGGTTTGTATCTCAAGGAAGGTATGGAGTGTAAGCTCACCTTTTACCAAGGCCAGCCTCTGGATATCGAGCTGCCTTTGACGGTCGATATGCAGGTGGTTGAGAGTGAGATGGCGGTTCGGGGCGACACTGCTACCGGGGTGACCAAAAAAATTACCACCGAGACCGGCTTACAGGTTCAGGTGCCTGGTTTTGTTGATGTCGGGGATGTCATCCGGATTAACACCAGCACGGGAAGCTACGTCACGCGAGTCTAGCTGCGCCACGTAGGTGTAGAGCGATCCGTGCACACAAGAGAGCCCACAGAAAAGCTATGAGAACCCCAGCCGGGAAAGAATGCCAGTATTTCTACGGTGACTATTATCGCGGCCGCCAGCATGAAGAATGCCGCCTGCTGCAAACTGCCACCCCGCCAATCCAATGGCGGCGAGAGCTATGCAATAACTGCCCTGTGCCCGACATCCTGCGCGCCAACGCCTGTAGCCACATGATCCTCGTGCCTCGATTGGAGCGGCCTTTCCCGTTCATCAAGCAGCAGGTTGGCGTGCAAACCTATTGCGATCGCTCTCAACGGAGAGGCTTCGACCCGCATGTGGGTTGTGGCCAGTGCCATCCATTGCCACCCGAATTTCTCGAAGAACAGACGTGATCCCCCTCTCGCCCGCTAGGATTGGAGACCTGACTTGAGCCTGACATTGCTGCTCGACCTGGATAATACGTTGCTTAAAAACGATATCGAGGCGTTCTTGCCACATTATTTGCGCGCCTTTGCAGGTCAAGTCCGCCAGCAGATCGACCCCGATCAGTTCGTCCAGTCGTTGCATGCTGGCACTCAAGCCATGGTGAAGAATCACCGTCCGGATCTGACCTTACGAGAAGTATTTGAGGCAGTTTTTTACCCGAGGCTGGGCATCGAGCCAAACCTGTTTCAGCCTCTCGCCGATCAATTCTATGACCAGGTCTTCCCCACGCTGCGCCGGCTGACTGAACCCAGCCCGGATGCCGTCAGGTTCGTAGAAGCTTGCCTGACCCGCGGTTACCAGATGGCAATTGCCACCAATCCTTTGTTCCCTCGCACGGCCATATTACAGCGGCTGGATTGGGCTAACCTGCCGATAGAAAGCTACCCTTTTGAGGTCGTATCTTCTTATGAGACCTTCCATTTCGCCAAGCCCGAGCCAGCATACTTTGCCGAGCTTTTGGCGCGGCTGGGCTGGCCCGCCGGACCGGCGATGGTCATTGGCGACGATCTCAAGCGGGACGTGGCAGCC
>MGNS01000104.1:27535-37469 GCA_001795165.1 Chloroflexi bacterium RBG_16_57_11 | reverse complement strand
GCCGGCGTTTTGGATTGCTCAAAGCGGGGTCGCTGTCCCAGATGGGCCGGTGGGTCCGTCTGCCAGCGGGGGCCTCTCCGATATCCTGCCCTGGAGCGACTCCACCCCCGCGGAGAGCTTACGGCCAAATTACAATCAGCCGGAAGGTTTGATAGCCATCCTGTACTCTACACCGGCCGCACTGGATAGCCTGTCCCGTGATCTATCCGAGGCGGTCTGGTCCACCATTCCTCAACCTGGCGAGTGGGGCTTGACGGAAATCGCCTGTCATCTGCGAGACGTAGAGCAGGAAGTCAACTTGACACGGGTTCGCCGGATGCTGGGTGAGATTAATCCGTTTTTGTCCGGTGAGGATACCGATCCCTGGGCTGAGGTGCGGGGCTATCACTATCAGGACGGTCCTGAAGCGCTAAGGCAGTTCATCGCTGCTCGTATGGAGCTGATCGCGTTGCTCGAAAGCATGCCTCCCGATTGCTGGCAGGCTCCGGCGCGCCATGCGATCTTTGGCCCGACGACTCTCCTGGAAGTTGTCAGCATTCTGGCTGCGCATGACCGGGTACACATCCAGCAGGTTCACCAAGTGATGAAAGCTATTCTCCCCCAGGCTTGATGGGACATATGCTGACCCCTGAATTCAATCGATCGGTTGGATGATTTGGCGAAACGCGCCTCGAATTGATCGTATTTGTGTTATTAAACTCGATTAGAATAGTATTATTTCCTAACAATTTCGCCAGCCATCCTGCAATATTTCATATTGGTAATTGAGCGATCATTGTTGCGGCTGAGCCAGCTTTATAAGTAAATGGAGGTGCCATG
This sequence comes from Chloroflexi bacterium RBG_16_57_11, assembly GCA_001795165.1. Lineage (GTDB taxonomy): Bacteria > Chloroflexota > Anaerolineae > Anaerolineales > UBA4823 > RBG-16-57-11. The sequence continues at coordinate 36,650 of MGNS01000104.1, read as the reverse complement.
CGAAAGCGAATCGTTGTAACCGGTCTGGGCGTGATCGGCCCGTTGGGAAATGATGTGGAAATTTTTTGGCATGGTCTCCTGGCGGGTAAATCGGGAGTCGAATACATCTCTCATTATGACACCAGCGAGCACAAGACGAAATTTGCTGCCAATGTGAAGGGATTCGATGCCGTGGCGTTGTTTGGCGCGCGCGAGGCGCGTCACATAGACCGATTTGCCCAATTTGCCCTGGCGGCGGCGATGCAAGCCGTTCAAGACTCGGGTCTAGAAATTACAGACGACAATCGCGACCGTATTGGCTGCGTGATTGGCTCGGGTATCGGCGGGATCAGCACCATCTATGAACAAGTTCTGGTCTTTTGCGACCGTGGGCCATCGCGGGTTAGCCCATTCCTGGTGCCCATGATGATCCCGGATACTGCCGGCGGGATGGTCGCGATCCATCTCGGCGTGCGCGGTCCGAACATGGCGGTGGTCACCGCCTGCGCTACCGGAACAAACGCGGTCGGTGAGGCTGCGGAGATCATCCGCCGCGGCCAGGCCGATGTGATGTTGGCTGGGGGAAGCGAAGCCGGTATCATCCCGCTTGCCATGGCAGGATTGAATTCCATGACCGCCCTTTCTACGCGCAATGACGACCCGCAAGGCGCTTCCCGGCCTTTCGATCTGAACCGGGATGGCTTTGTCATGGGCGAGGGGGCCGGGGTCCTGGTGCTGGAGTCCCTGGAGCACGCCCTTGCGCGCCGTGCTCGCATCCTGGCGGAGGTCCTGGGTTATGGCTCGACCAACGATGCCTATCATATTTCTGCACCTGCCGAAAATGGGGTTGGAGCCGCTCGCTGTATGCAGATGGCGCTTGAAAACGCCGGGCTGGCATTGGAAGATATTGACTATATAAATGCCCATGGCACCAGCACCCTGTTGAATGATAAAAGCGAGACTGCCGCGATTAAAGCCGTCTACGGTGACTTGGCCTATCGCATCCCGATATCCTCTACCAAATCAATGACCGGACATCTACTGGGCGCCTCCGGGGCGATCGAGGCCCTGGTCTGTGTAAAAGTGCTGCAGGATGGCATCCTGCCTCCAACGATTAATTACGAAACCCCTGATCCGGATTGCGATTTGGATTATGTGCCCAACCGGGCCCGTCCTGCTGAAGTTAGTAAGGTTATGTCTAACTCCTTCGGCTTTGGCGGGCACAATGCGAGCATCATTCTAGGCAAACTCGAGCCACAGATCGATGGCGAAACCACCACTCAGGAGGTCGACGCATGAGTCCCTTTGCCCATATCACCGGCTGGGGGATGGCAGTGCCACAGAGGATCGTCACCAATGCAGAGCTGGCGTTGCGGATCGATACCAGCGATGAGTGGATTCAATCGCGCACCGGCATCCGCGAGCGCCGTGTTGCCAGCGAGGATCAAACCACCGCCTCCCTGGGAGTGGATGCTGCGCAGCGTGCTCTGGATATGGCCCGGTTGAAGCCGGCCGACCTTGACTTAATCATCGTCGCGACCTCCTCTCCCGAGCATATCTTCCCGGCGACTGCCTGCCTGGTGCAGGATCGCTTGGGAGCCAGTAAAGCCGGAGCGTTTGATCTGCTGGCGGCTTGTTCGGGTTTTATTTTTGCTCTGAACATGGGCACGCAAGCGATTCGTACCGGTGCGGTAAAGAACGCCCTTATCATCGGCGCGGAAACGCTGTCGCGCATTGTGGATTGGAACGACCGTAACACCTGTGTTTTATTCGGGGATGGGGCTGGCGCCTTTGTTCTGCAAGCCTCGCCGGAACAAGGCGGTGTGATTTCCGCGGTCATGCGCTCGGATGGCTCCGGAGGTGATCTGCTGATCTTGCCAGGCGGCGGCAGCCGGATCCCGGCCACGCATAAATCCGTACAAGCAGGGCAGCATTACGTACAGATGAACGGGCGAGAAGTCTTCCGCTTTGCCTCCCGGGTCCTGGGTCAGGCGACCGAGGAGGCGGTTAAAAAAGCTCAGCTCAGCCTGGACGAAATTAACCTGATCATCCCGCACCAGGCCAACCAGCGGATCATTGAAGCGGCTTTGCGCGGTTTGGATTTCCCAGTCGAACGATGCGTGATCAACCTGGATCGCTATGGGAACACCTCAACCGCCTCGATCCCGATTGCCACCTGTGAGGCAGTGCAACAAGGGCGGTTGAAGCCAGGCGACAAGGTGGTGTTTGTCGGCTTCGGTGGCGGGTTAACCTGGGGCGCCGCAGTAGTGGTATGGAGCGCACCACTTCCAGCAGCCCGCCGTGTGATGCCCTATCGCTACCGCCTGTATGCACGGCTGCGCTCGATGATCAAGCGCCTGATGAGGCGGTTGGATGTCCTGGTGTGGGGCCGGCGCAACCCGTACCTGTAGAGAGGTGATGGGTAAATCCCGGTTTCAAAGCCCGGGCTAAGCCTTTATTAATCATTTCAGGGCTTTTGCGATCAAAATTAGCGCAAAACCCCAGTTTGATTGTTAGAACGTTGTTAGAAATCACTTTATTCTCAACACAATTCCTACCATACAGGGTCGTAGGTTGGTATAATTCTCCAGATACCAATGTGGTTCTTTTTTGTCTGGAGGTAAAGTGAACCCAACTCGCAACCGGTCCTCGATCATCTACCTGCTGTTGTTTGTCGCCATTATTTCGATGGTGGTATACAATTTTACGCAGGGATCTACTGTTCAGCAAGCGCTGACGATCAATGAGGTGGCGGCGGCGATTCAAAAAGGGGCTGTAGAGACTATCACGGAAAGTGATAATAACTTGACTGTTGTCTTTAGCGATGGAACGGAGCAAAAGTCACAAAAGGAGAACAATTCTACTCTGGTCGATCAGCTCAAGGCGCTGGGCGTAACGACGGAGCAGCTCCAGCCTGATAAGGTCAAGATCAATATCGAACCCCCAAGCGCCTGGATCAACATTGCCACGATTATTGGCTACATCCTGCCGTTCGTCATCCTGGCAGGTGTATTCTGGTTTGTCTTCCGCCAGGCCCAGGGCAGCAACAACGCTGCCATGTCCTTCGGAAAATCACGCGCCCGCATGTTCACCGGCGACCAGCCCTCGGTTACCTTCGTAGACGTAGCCGGTGTAGAAGAGGCCAAAGAAGAGCTCAAGGAAGTCGTCGAGTTTTTGCGCGAGCCCGAGAAGTTTATCTCACTGGGTGCGCGCATTCCAAAGGGTGTGCTCCTGGTTGGCCCTCCTGGGACGGGTAAGACGCTGCTGGCGAAAGCTGTTTCTGGTGAAGCTGGAGTGCCGTTCTTTTCGATTTCAGGCTCGGAATTCGTCGAGATGTTCGTCGGCGTCGGCGCCAGCCGGGTGCGTGACCTGTTTGATCAGGCCAAGCGCCACTCCCCCTGTATCGTCTTCGTCGATGAAATCGACGCGGTAGGCCGCCAGCGTGGCGCCGGGCTGGGCGGCAGCCACGACGAGCGCGAGCAGACGCTCAATCAGATGCTGGTGGAGATGGATGGCTTTGATACGGATACCAACGTGATTATCATGGCCGCCACCAACCGCCCGGATATCCTCGACCCGGCGCTGCTGCGCCCTGGGCGCTTCGACCGACGGGTGGTGCTCGACCGCCCCGATATGCGCGGCCGTGAAATGATCCTGAAGGTCCACACCAAGGGTAAGCCGCTTTCCCCGGATGTTGAGCTGGCGGTGCTGGCGCGTTCGACGCCGGGCTTCGTCGGCGCCGACCTGGAGAACCTGGTCAACGAAGCCGCCATCCTGGCAGCCCGGCGGAACAAGAAGGTGATCGGCCAGAGCGAGCTGGAAGAAGCCATCGAGCGGGTCATCGCCGGCCCGGAGCGCAAGAGCCGCCTGATCAGTGAAGATGAGAAGCGCATCGTGGCCTATCATGAGGCAGGTCATGCAGTGGTGATGAACGCCCTGCCGGAGTCGGACCCGGTGCGCAAAGTATCCATCATCGCCCGCGGCATGACGGGAGGCTACACCCTGGCCCTGCCCGAAGAAGATCGCACCCTGATGGCGCGCAAGAAGCTGATGGCGGATATGGTCGGCCTGCTGGGCGGGCGCGCGGCGGAAGAGCTGGTCTTCGATGACATCACCTCAGGCGCTTCGAATGACCTGGAGCGGGTCACGCGCCTGGCGCGTGCTATGGTCACCCGCCTGGGCATGAGCCACCAGCTTGGACCGATGGTGTACGGTCAAAAAGAGGAGCTGATCTTCCTCGGCCGGGAAATTTCCGAGCAGCGAGATTACTCCGAAGCGGTCGCCGAGGAGATCGACTCGGAAGTACGCCGCCTCGTGGCGGACGCTTACAACCGGGCGCGGCAGCTACTGATCGATTATCGCGATAAGCTGGATGCGGTGGCCAAGCGCCTGCTGGAGGTCGAGACCATCTCGCAGGAAGAGTTTGAGTCGATCTTCCCGCCGCCCTATCCCCGCAAAACGGGTACGCCGATGCCAACGGCGATCTAGCTTTCGATGTAAGATAAGTACAAGTGAGGTTTAATTACAGTATGAAGGGGTTTTTTGGCAAGAAATGCGCCAGGAAACCCCTGATTTTATTGTTAATGTAGATGGTGATATGAGGATTGTCTTCATGATATCGTATTATCCTATCCCCTCAAGCGGATACTTGCGTATCGGCGGTGTAGACCGGATTGAATTCCTGCAGCGCCAGACGACCAACGATCTGCACCTGGTCCAACCCGGGCGCGCCGTCCTGACAGTGCTCACCACGCCGGCGGCGCGCATTCTGGATGTGCTCTACGTCCTGCCGGAGGTGGAGGCGCTGGGTGTGATCACCCTGCCGGGGCGAAACGAGAGCACACGGCGCTATCTCCAAAGCCGGGTTTTCTTCATGGATAAGGTGACCGTCGCTGACCTCAGCGCTGAGCTGGCCCAGATCGATCTTTTGGGGCCGGATATCCCGATGTTCCTGGAGCGGCTGGGCATTAACCCGCTGCTCCAGCCTGACCAGGTGGCGACCGGCGTTTTCGAAGGCGACACCGTTCAGGCGCTAGCCTTAGAGCCGAGCTTCGGTTTGGGGGTTCGCCTGCTCCTGCCTGCCGGCAGAATCACCGCTATCCAGACTTTATTGGAGCAGATTGGCGCAACTCAGCTTTTGGACGAAGAATATTCTCTCTTGCGGATCGAAGGCGGGCTGCCGTCTGCTGGGGCCGAGCTGACCGAAGACTACACGCCACTGGAGGCCGGCCTGGCCGCGGCGATCTCCAGCACCAAGGGCTGTTATACCGGCCAGGAGGTGATCGCCCGGCAGGTCACCTATGACAAGGTAACCCAACACCTGTGCGGCCTGGAAGTGGCTCGCCGGGCTCATCCGGGCGAGCGCGTCTGGGGGCTGGAGGGCAGCCCCGTCGGAAAGATCACCTCGGCAGTGCACTCGCCGCGCTTCGGTGAGATCGCCCTGGCGGTGCTCAAGCGACCGCACCATGAGCCGGGGGCCGACGTTTGGGTGGGGGAGAGGTTTGAATCGGCTGTGGTGGGGCGGGTGGTCGCGCTGCCCTTCAACAACGACTGATGCCCTTCACAGGCTAAGTCCAACAACCTCCTGTGCTTGAGGTTCCAGATGGATTGGGGATTGCGCATCGGCGCCCAATTCGCCCCCGAGATGGCCGGCTACGATCTGCAGGAGCTGGGTCGTGTGCTGCGTGAAGATGGTGTGGATGGCAAGATCGTCGATGTGATCGACGACCAGGACGACGAGCACGTCGAGATTTATGTGGATTGATTTTATTCGTAAGACAGGCTCTGGCGGACGTTCACCCGGGTAGCACTATATGCCGGGATGGCCGACGCCAGGATCGAGATGAGCAGGATGATCGCAAGCCAGACCAGCACCGCTTCCCAATTGAAGCTGTAATCCAGGCTCGACTGGAACATGGTCTGTCCCATGGCGTTCGCCAATAGCGGCGTAACGGCCAGCGAGATCGGGATGGCAATCATCCAGCTCATCAACCCCTGGAGCACTCCCTCCAGCATAAACATCCCCATGATCTTCGACGAAACCGCCCCGATGGCGCGCAAGATGCCGATTTCTTTGGTGCGCTCGATCACATTGATCCATAACGAGCCCATCAGCCCGATGCCGCCCACCAATGCAACGACAAACGCCAGAACCAGCAGCATATACACGACAATAAAGAAGCTGGAGTCGGAGGTCTTGCGTAAAGCCGGCATGGTTTCGATCTGGTAGATGTCGATGTGACGTTGCGCAAACAGGTCTTCCAGCTTGCTTGCTATCTGGCGGACATCTCCTTCGGAGTGGTGGGAGGTCCGCACCAGCAATGTACTGCCCTTACCGGTTTTCTTCGTCGCTTCAAAGACGGCCGGTCGTGGGGCATATAGCGCATCCATATAATAGCTGCCGCCGAGCACCAGCGCTACCTGATAAAACCCGACTACCTGCCAGTCATCTTTCCCCCATTCCCCCATGTCCAGAGAAATCGTGTCGCCGAGCTGGATGTTTTCATCCTCGGCGGTCTCCTTGTTCATCACAACCACATTGCCATCGCCAGGTTGCAGCCAGCGACCCTTGACCATCTTCGGCGTGTACATTGGGTCATCCACCGGTACGCCCTGCAGCTGCGAGCCCATCCCTGCATCCAGCGATCTCTGGCCTTGGCGCAAGATGGTAACCGGCGCCACGATCCACATCTCGGCCTTTTCGACGCCGGGGATCGTCTCTGCCAGGGCGGTCGTGCGATCCACCCGGCGAAGCGCATCGAAGCTGATAATGACATCGTGGGTGCGCCGGCCAAACTCAGCGTCCAGGGTGGCGGTGAGCGAGGATGAAAGGCTCATCACCATCAAGAACACCACTCCAGCGATAACCAGCACCAGCTCGGTCAGCAGCAGGCGTCCTTTGCGGCGGAAGGTGTTGGCCAGAGCGATCGCCTGGTAGGGAGCCAGCACCCGCCGCCCGATACGCTCGATCGCCTTGTCGAGCCAGTTTGAGCCAAAGTCTCCGCCCAGACCGTAACTGGAAATCGCCTGCCGTACGGTGATCGCCGCCCCGTTCAGCACCGGCGCCAGCGCGGCGATCAGCGGAACCGCCAGAGCCGCAAATACCTGGAAGGCGATGGCCTGGCTCGTGAGCGTGTACCGATCATAGTCGATGTTGAACAACCCCAAAAAGGAGCGCGAAATTTGGTAGGAGGAGATGACTCCCAGGGGTAGCGCAATGCACAGCGCCAGCAATCCGTAGATGAAAACCCCCACCAGATAGAGCCGGACGATGGTGGATCGGCCGCCGCCAATGGCTTTCAGTACGCCGATCTGGTTGGTCTGCTGCGTGATGATGGCGGTCAAGGTGTTGAGCACCAATACAGCAGAGAGCAGCATCGAGATCACCGCAACCACCTGTAGCACCAGGTTCATCCCATCCATAAATGCCCGCCCCCAATGCTTGGCCGGGTCCTGATATTGCGTTGCGATCACCTGAATGCCTTGCCGCGCCAGGCGATCTTTGATGGCTGAGGCGACCACCCGGGCGTAATCCGGGGTGTAGTTCAGGATGCCTAGCTTGATTTGAGTGAACCGCCCCTGCGGAATGCCGTATAAATCCATCAGCTCGGCGCTGCCAAAGAACCAGGCCCAATCATACATGCTCGGCGGCGGGACGAACGGGTGGCGGATTTTTCCCGTGATCGACAAGGTTTTTTCCTGGTTGCCCACTTCGATGATCACCGAGTCGCCAATGTCTAAGCCATAGAATGGGCTGTGCATCCGCTCGATGGCCAGGGAAAACCCGCTGGGCCATTCGCCGTCCTTTAGCTGTAATAGATCGTAAGTCTGGTGCTCGTAATCGTCGCGCACCAGGATGCTGCCTTTACGCCACTGTTCCCCCGGCTTGATTTTGTAGCGCATATCGACGGTGTTGAGCGGCTCAACGCTTTCGACACCTGGGATTTTTGCCAGGGCTAAAATTGTGTCGCGATCAACCGGTTGTGTTAGATAGATTGTGACCGGTGATGGACGCGTCTCCTGGTGCGCTGCGTCCATCGTGGGCATCATTTGCTCGACCATGCCGAAAGTCGCGCCGACCGCGAACACACCCACCGCAATGCTGCACACCACCAGCAAAGTGCGCACTTTGTTGTGCCATAGATCGAACCAGACCTTGTGCCAGATTACGCCCATTGTGCTTCTCTAATCGCTAGAACACCGCTATTGCTCGCCCGTTATCGGGATGGGTAAAGATTCATGGCATATTTTTGCACATTGCCGCGCCTCCGTCACGTGCATTTTGTAACCTTTCTGCGCTGCGTTAAGCATATATAAATGTGGGCGTGCCTGGGATTCCGTCTTTCGAAAACAAGATTGCATTAATCACCGGCTCGGGGCGAGGCTTTAAAACATTTCGACGCCGTCCGCCAGGATGAGCACATCATCGAGCGGGCGGTTGGCCGCACGCCCGCCGGGCGGCTGGTTACCCCGCAGGATGTGGCCGAAGTGGTGGCTTTCCTGTGCTCCCCGGCGGCGAGCATGATCCGCGGCCAGGTCATTCTAGTCGACGGCGGCTATACCCTGCTCGGTTGAATTTTCTTGATGGCAATACATCAGCGACTATAGATGCCCATGAGCTGCCCCTGCGCCAGGATATGCCCGCGCATGGCTTTCTCCAGGTCGGCTTTGGATGCGCCGGGCGGCAACGACAGTAATGCATCCAGGGCGTACAGCTTGAAGAAGTAGCGGTGCGGTTTGCCGCGGGGCGGGCAGGGGCCGCCGTAACCGGTCCGGCGGAAGTCGTTGGTCCCCTGGATGCCGAGTCCCTCAACCGCGGGTGTTTTGGCGAGGCCTTCTGTCAGCCCGGTGAGGCTTGCCGGCAGGTTATAGAACACCCAATGCACCCAGGTGCCCACCGGCGCGTCGGGGTCGTCGACCACCAAGGCCAGGCTTTTTGCCTCAGCAGGCACACCGCTCCACGCCAGGGGCGGCGAGGCGTCTTCTGCATCACAGGTATATTTCCTCGGGATGGGATTGCCTTCGGTGAAGGCAGGGCTGGTAATTTGGATGGACATGGGAGAGTCTCCTTGCGGAACAGGCTCGGCAGCCGAGCGGCAGCCCGCACCAAAGAGCATCAGAACGCACCCGGTGATCA
>MGNS01000104.1:18884-27504 GCA_001795165.1 Chloroflexi bacterium RBG_16_57_11 | reverse complement strand
GCACATTTATGTCTCTAAACGCCGATCAGGATGGCGCGGGCCGGAGCCCCATCTGCCCCGCCAATCTTCAGTGGCAGGCAGTACAGCGAATAGCGCCCTTGCGAGACCTGCGAAAGGTTCAGCCCTTCGATCACCACAACCCCGGCCTGCAATAGAATATCATGCGTTGGCTTGGGCTCGGCAAACGGCGCCACAGATAAATAGTCTACTCCCACCAGGCGGATCCCGTGATCGACGATAAATTCCGCCCCTTCTGCGCTGATGGCTACAAAGTCTTCGTGGAACCGATTGTAATCACGATTCCAAGAGGCCGAGTTGCGCGTCTTGAACAGCAGTCGTCGGGTGCGCGGCGGAATCCCGAGGCGGATCAACACCTCCGGCGTGATCAGATCCACCTCATCCGGCAGGTGAAGCACATAAGCTCGCCCGGTCAGGATGTTGAGCGGGATCTGTTCGATCGTCTCTGCCTGCCCGCCCAGGAAGTGGTAGGGTGCATCGACGTGGGTGCCGATATGCACGCAGGCGCTGATCTGCGTGACATTGCAGGGGGCGCCTTCCTCCATTTTGGAAAAACGATCCAGCACAATCTTGGGATCGCCGGGCCAGGTGGGCAGGTCCGGTGTGATGGTCAGGGATATGTCGTAGGTGCGCATAAGCCTCCTATCAGGGTATGCTCAGCTCCGCCAGGGTCGCCCGTTCCAACGCCGCCGGCTCCAGGCTCACCCCCAGGCCGGGTCCGCCAGGCACGTCGATCGTGCTGTCCGGGTTGAGCGTGAAGCGCTCCTGGGTGATATCCTCAAGGTAGTAACGCTCCGAAGCGGAGATGTCCCCCGGCAGGGTGAAACCGGGCAGTGAAGCCAGCGCCAGGTTCGACGCCCGCCCCACGCCGGTCTCCAGCATCCCGCCGCACCACACCGGCACGCCGCGCTCGCGACACAGGTTGTGGATCGCCAGGCCCTCGCTCAGCCCACCCACGCGCCCGGCCTTGATGTTGATCACCCGGCAGGCGTTCATCTCCAGCGCCTGGCGGGCGTGGCGGGCGGAGAGGATACTCTCGTCCAGGCAGATGGGAGTGCGTAAGCGCTTCTGCAGCTGGCTGTGATCCCACAGGTCGTCCTCCGCCAGTGGTTGCTCGATCAACAGCAAATTGAGGTCATCCAGTTGGTGGAGCGCCTGGGCTGTTTCCAACCGGTAGGCCGAGTTGGCGTCCACCTGCAGCCTCAGCTCGGGGTAAGCCTGCCGCACTGCCAGTGTGTCGCCGGTGTCCCGCCCCGGCTTGATCTTGATCTTGACCCGCCGGTAGCCCTGCGCCAGATACCCGCCAACCACCTCCACCAGAGCGCCTGGTGAAGCTTGCAGGCCCACCGAGACCCCCACGGATACCCGCTCCTGGGTGCCGCCGAACATCTCGCGCAGCGAGCGCCCCTCGCGCTTACCCAGTAAATCCCACAGAGCCATCTCCAGCCCGGCCTTCGCCATTGGGTGGCCGCGCACGAAGCCGAACCGTTCTTGCAGCTCCTGGGGCGCCCGGATATCCTGGCTCAACATCGCCGGAGCGAGGTAATCCTGGATTATATGCCAGGCCGTCTGGACGGTCTCGTAGGAGTAGCCCGGCTCGGCGTCGGCGACGCACTCGCCGTAGCCCACCAGGTCGCCTGCATGGGCTTTAATCAGGATGCAGTCGCGGCTCTCGCTGCGCCCAAAGGAGGTTTCGAACGGTGTGCGCAAGGTCATGCGCAGGTGGCGCAGGTTGATTTGGGTGATTTTCATTTTCTGGTTCTCCGGATGAATATTTCTAGATACACATTCTACCCGGAATCATCGCCTGCGTGATAGGTGCGACGCACTTTCAAAGTGCGTTGCACCTTAATCAGGGGTCATCGTCTTTTCAAGTCATGTCCAGCCAGGAGATCAAAAACCGGTCTGTGCCGATGCCCAACAGGCGCCGCGCATCTTCGACCGTCACATCAGGCGTCAGTGACTTCACCATGAAAGCTCCCCCAATCTGGATGTTCTATTTGAAAACCAGTCGGTTGCAGGTTGGTTAGGAGGTGAAAAACCCAGCCCTTAAACCTTCGCCTCACCGTAGCTCAAAACGTAAAAGCTGCGTGCGTACGTCCCCGGCAGGTGCACAAAATCGGTCACCAGATAGCCGCGCTCGAACAGCGTTTCGAACAGATAGCGCGTATGCAGGCGCCATTCCAGCGCCAGCGCCGGGCTGGCGGCTTTGAGCCTCAGGAAATCGGCAGGGATCTCCACCAGCAGGAGCGGCTGCTGCTCTTGTTCTGCGTGCACGTTTTTGATCTCGCCCAGTTGAAACGCGGCCGGTGGACTCGGCAACCCATCCTCGCCGATCTCGGAAGGGTTCAGGATGGTTGTCTCCGCGGCCAGGTAATGGGCCAGATCAAGCTGGCGACGCAGGCGCTTGCTCAGACGCCGGTTGACCCGCTGCGAGCGGATCCACCAATCCACCTGAAAGCGGTCGGAGGGCAGGCCGGCGTTTAGCCCGTCGCGCATTTCGCCGTAGGCTTCCTCTATGTAGCTATTGCACACCGCCCCCAACCGGGTGACGTTCAAATGTGCATTGCGGCTGAGCAGCGGGTCATAGGTCCAGGTGATGCGGTCCAGGCCCTGGTAGCGTACCATCTGCCATTGGGCGCGCTTGAGCTTGAAACCGATACCCTGGTCACGATGATCGGGTTGGACGCCGAGCATATGCGAGCAATGTTTTGGGCGTGGGCCGTCAGGTGTGGTGTAAAGCCCCGGAAAGCCGAACACAAAACCTACCAGCGGCGCCTCCGGAGATATTGCGCCCCATTCCAGTTCTTCGTGGTCTACTCCATCTTCGGGCTCTCCGGCGTTATAGGCGCCAACGACCAGGCCACCGTTGTGCGCCGCTGCCAGTAACATATGCCCCGGCACGATTTCGGTATCGTCTCCAGGCCAGACCTGGCGCTGTAATTCCTCCACCGCGCTCATCTCTTGGGGCGTCTCGAGGATGCGTAGCAGGATCCGGCTCATACGCGACGCTCCCGCAAGGCGCGAAACAGGGAGGAGCGCCAGTTCTGATCACGTAGATATGCCAGCCGCTGCGACATGCGCGCAGGCATCAGGTTGAAAATGCGTGGCATGGTGTCCAGCGCGGTCGTACGGTTGACGGCCATGTAGTCTAACCAGTATACCGAAGTAGGTAAATTTGGAATCATTGACTCGAGAAAGACCGTCAGCCCGCGCACATAAGGCGGCGGCAGGTGGAGGAACGTCCGTCTTAAGCCGGCCTCTTGCATCACCAGCTGGACGACCTGCTGGAAGGTGAGATATTCCGGCCCGCCAATATCGATCACTTTGTCGATGGTTTCCGGATCATCCAGCGCCCAGGTAAGACAGGTCACCAGATCCTCGACCCACAGCGGTTGGAGCACCGTCCGCCCGTTACCTGGCATGATGAAGAATGGAGAGACCCCCAGCACGCGCGCCAGGCCGGATGTAAAACGGTCGTTCAGACCATACAGGATCGCCGATCGCAGGATGGTGTAATCCAGCTTGCTCCGGCGGATGAACTCTTCGGCGATGCCTTTAGCCTTTAAGACCGGGTAGGCCGAAGCGCGATCGGCGCCCAGGTGGCTGACGTAGAAGATGCGCCGGACGCCGGCGTCTTCGGCAGCTTCGACCACCGCGCGCGTGGCCTGGATGTCGCTCTCCATCAGCTCGGCGCGAGGTCCGCGCCACTCGCCGGTTGCCAGGTGGTAGATGATGTCAACACCGACCATGGCGGCGCGCAGGCCTCGTTCGTCGTTGAAGCTGCTCACAGCCACATCCACCGCCACGCTGCGCGGCAGCTTCGGCGAGCTCGGCGATGGGCGGATCAGGGTCCGCACAGGGTAGCCCAGCTCTACCAGATGGCGGATCAGCGTCCGGCCGATAAAGCCGGTCCCTCCGGTAACCAGGATCATCGCTTTAGCCTACACCGCACGCCGGAATTCCTCCACCGCCTCCGGGTTGACCAGCGATGAGGTATCGCCCGGGTCCAGCCCCAGGTAAGCCGACCGGATCACGCGCCGCATCACCTTGGCATTGCGTGTCTTGGGCAGGTCGCGCACGAACAGGATTTCACGCGGCGCCAGCGGCTTGCCCAGGCTCTTCACCACCAGCTCGTGCAGCTCCTGGCGCAGCTCTTCACACCGCTGGCAATCCGTTGCCAGGACGCAAAAGGCGATCACCTCGCTGCCCTTGATCTCGTCTGGCACCCCGATCACCGCCGCCTCGATTACCCGCGGATGGCTGACCAGGATCGATTCGATCTCCGCCGGTCCCACGCGCTTGCCAGCCACCTTGATCGTATCGTCCGAGCGGCCCAGAATGTACCACAGTCCGTCGGCGTCCACCGCGGCGAAGTCGCCGTGCACCCATACGCACGGCCAACGCGACCAGTAGGTCTCCTCGTAGCGTTGCGGATCCTTCCAGAAGCCGCGCGTCATCCCGATCCACGGCTTCAGGATGACCAGCTCGCCCACCTGCTCGCGCACCGGCTGCCCATCCTCGTCAAAGACTTCGGCTGCGATCCCCGGGCAGGGAGCCGAGAAAGCGCACGGCTTCAGCGGCTGTAGCGGGTTGCCCATCACGATCCCACCGGAGATCTCCGTCCCGCCGGAGTAATTAATGATGGGGATTTTGCCGCCGCCGACCACCTGGAACAGCCACATCCACGGGTCCGGGTTCCACGGCTCGCCGGTAGAGGCAAACAGGCGCAGCGAGGACAGGTCGTGCTGGCGGGCAGGCGCCTCGCCGTGCAGCGTCAGGGCGCGGATCAGGGTGGGCGAGATGCCCAGCGTCTGGATTTGGTGGCGCTCGACCATCGCCCACAGCCGGTCGGGGCCGGGATAATCGGGCGCGCCGTCGTACAGGAACAGCGTGCCGCTAAGCAACAGCGACCCGAAGGCCAGCCAGGGTCCCATCATCCAGCCCATGTCGGTCATCCAGTAGATCAGCTCCCCGGGGTGCAGGTCGGTGCCGAAGGCCATGTCCTGGGCTGCCTTGACCGGGAAGCCGCAGTGCGTGTGCAGCAAGCCCTTGGGCTTACCGGTGGTGCCGGAAGTATACAGGATCATCAGCGGGTCTTCGGCCTCGGTGCTCTCTGTGATGCACTCCTCGGGCTGCGAGGCCACCAGCTCGTACCACCAGTGATCGCGCCCGGGCTGCATGTCGATCTCCATCCCGGGGCGCGAGCCCGGCTTGCCGCTGCAAACAATCAGGTGTTTTAGCCCCGGCAGTTGCGCCGCAGCTTCGTCGGCGACCGGCTTCATCGACACCGGCTTGCCCCGCCGGAAGGTTCCATTGGCAGTGAACAGGGCTTTGGCCTCGGCGTCCGCCAGGCGGGCAGCGATCGCCCCGGCGCCGAAGCCAGAAAACAGCGGCAATGCGATGGCGCCTATCTTGGCGATCGCCAGCAGCGCCACCACGATCTCGGGCGTCATCGGCATGTACAGGCCAATGGCATCGCCCTTGCCCAATCCCAGCGAGCGCAGGGCGTTGGCGGCCTGATTGACCCGGCGGTAGAGCTGCCCGTAGGTGAGACTCTGCGTCTGGCCCTCTTCGCCCTCCCAGATCAGGGCGACCTGGCCTTCGATGGGAGTCCCGATGTACTTATCCAGGCAGTTGTGGACGATGTTCATCTTGCCGCCCACGCACCAGCGCGGCCAGGCCACCCCGTGCGACAGGTCCAGCACCTGGGTGTAGGGCTGCTCGAAGCGGATATCCAGGAATTTGAGCACGGCCTCGGTGAACCAGGCCACGTCCTCCGTCGAGCGGCGCAGCAGCTCGGCAAAATCCTGGATACCGTGCAGCCGCATGAAGCGCGTCAGGTTGGCGTTTTCGATCTGCTCCGGCGTCGGCCGCCAGACGACCGGTCCGCCGAAGGAAAAATGCTCACTCCCTGCTTTCTCGCTCACGCTCCATCTCCGTCGTTCATCGGGTCTGTCAATTGAATTTCACCACAGATTGGGAAATTATTATAACATCCTGCCCGGTGCCTAATGCGGGGGAACGCGCTTCGCTCTGTATCTTGAGCATGTTGCCTTGCGTGGCCAGTTGCGCCGGGGCCAGCCCCTCTCCCAAGAAAATGGGGCAGGGGAGAAGAATTGAAGAGGTGATTTGCGGCGCAAAGCGCCGAAAATCACCTCCACACTCTGAACAGGAGCCCTGCATGCCAGTTACTGTGCCATTGCGGACTCGATCTCTTGAATCGTCGTCGGAATGGAGGCTGAGAGATTTTCGCATCCATCGGCTGTTACCAGCACATCGTCCTCAATCCGCAGCCCAATGCCCCACTCGTGCACATAAATTCCCGCATCGACTGTAAATATCATGTTTTCAGTCATCGGTTCATCATATTCGCCTACATCGTGGGTATCCAGCCCGACATGATGGGTGGTCCCATGCCAGACATACCTGCGAATATCGGCGGGGTCGTTCAATAGACCGAGCGCTTTGAGCCCTTCGAAAGCGACTTCCATGCAAACCCGGTTCGGCAGGCCGAATGGCACGCCTGGACGCACCTGCGCCATGATCGCTCGATTGGCCGTGTAAGCGATCTGGTAGATCTGTGCCTGCCGCTCGCTGAAATGCCCGTTCGCAGGGAATACACGCGCGATATCGGTGCAGTATTCATCATACGTTGCGCCAACATCGGTCAGGATGAGGTCGCCATCCGCCACACTGCCCTGAAGGGTGGAATAGTGCAAGTAAAAATTTCGCTCACCGGCAGAAACAATGGATGGAAAGGCCGTTCTGCGCTGTCCATGTGCGGCAAGCTCAGCATTGAACGCGGCTTCAAGCTCGTACTCCATCCGCCCGGGCCTGGCAGCCTGCATCACCTGGCGGATGCCCGCTGCGGTGATCTGCATTGCCCGGCGAACCGCTTCAATTTCCTCCGGCGCCTTGACCTTACGCAGCGCACGAAACAGGGGATAACTGTTCTTGATCACGACCTGGGGATGCCGGTTCCGAATGCGATTGCCAAACTCACGTTCGATATCAAACGACCGCTCCGGGGACAACGCGTCAAAACACAGCCAGAGCGTTCGGGTAGGCTGTGAAGCGAGCAGTGCATTGAGCTCACGACTCAGATGGTTGATGTCTTCAATTGGTTCTATACCGCTGATTTCATCGAGCTCTTCCTCTGTGAAACGCCTGCCCGTCCAGACCTCCTGAGCCACATCCGGTTGCAGGACAAATAGCCTCTCTTGAACGAGCCCGACATGATTTTGCAGCAGCAGCGCAGACTGCTCCTGCTGTATACCGGTCAGATAAAGGAAGTTCCGGTTTGTAAAAAACGGATAATTCTCATCTGCTGTCTTTCGCACGCTTTCTCCACTGAAAAACAACATGATATCACCCGTGGCCATATACGCGGCGATGCTACGCCTGTTGTGAATATAAAACGTTTTGTCCATTTGCACCCCTTTATGCCTGGTCGCTGCCAGACAGCCGAACGGTGATGCGGGGGAAGACCACCACCCGGCAACCGTTAGGGCTGCAAGAAATGATTGTTGCCAGTTCGAATTTCATTCTATCTCCTATATCGTCTTCATAAAACAAATCTGAAAAACCGCTTGCTTCCCCTGGCAACATGAAACCGCGGATGCCATTCGCATCCGCGGTCTTGATTCCAAACGCTTCGCACGGTAAATTACTTTCTCCGGCTAATCTGGTAATCCTTGCGGGGTGCGAGGGGAGGCATGTGCATACAGGTTATATCGAACAACATGGGTTTTCATAAGCGCCTCCTTCTTGAGAAAATAACTCCGCTATAGACCACCAATCAGGTCGCAATTATATACGAATTGGCAGGGAAATGCAACCGCAAGTTTTTTATTCCCGCCATTGGCCGATTGGTTTTATTAACTGCTGAAGGCCAAAATCAGCAGCACAAGCAGCCTCGCGCTTAGCGAGGCGCTCCACCCCGCTGGCGCTCCCTCGGCCGGCCCGTGGGAGGCTCGCAAGCCCTTCCTACCTGACGGTCATGAGGACAACAGATATGATGGGACGATCAACAGCCCATAGCTTGCCAGGTTGGCGACCGCTGCAAGCATCAGGTTGCGCCGGTTCTCACCTGGGTGCAGGCGCATCAGCACCAGCCACTCGATCAGCACGGACAGCGCCCAGGCGATGGCGATACCCAGGAGGCCCAGCGCCGGCACCAGCCACAGCAAGACCAGGCCCAGCAAGGTCGAAGCCAGGTTCATCCATACGGCTGCCTTCAATGACGCCTTGAAATCCCCCCAACGCAGGAGCTGCAGGGCTACCATCTCCACCAGCACGATCAGCAGGAACAGGAGGAAGATAAAGACCACCCCGAAGGCTAGCAGCCCGATCACCAGGCCGGGGCCGGCGACGTCAAAGATAGGTGATAATTGCATCCGCCATCTGCTCGGTGCTGAGCGAACCGCCCAGGTCACGTGTGAGCTGACTGGAGGCGACGGCCTTTTCGACCGCTTGTTCGATTTTTTGCGCCGCAGCTTCAAGCTGGAGGGAATAGCGCAGCATTAAAGCCGCGCTGAGGATCGTGCCGATCGGGTTGGCGATGCCCTGCCCGGCGATGTCTGGCGCGGAGCCGTGGATC
>MGNS01000104.1:9436-18871 GCA_001795165.1 Chloroflexi bacterium RBG_16_57_11 | reverse complement strand
CGGGTCCGCTCTCGCCCAGCGAGGCGGACGGCAGCAGCCCCATCGAGCCCGCCAGGACGGAGGCTTCGTCCGTGAGGATATCGCCGAACATATTCTCGGTCACCACCACGTCAAACCTGGCCGGGCTGGACACCAGTCTCATGGCAGCGGTGTCCACCAGCATGTGCTCTAGCTCGATATCCGGGTAGCCGGCATGGACCTGGCCAACCACCTGTCGCCACAGCCGGGAGGACTCCAACACGTTGGCTTTGTCGATCGAAGTGACCTTCTTGCGCCGCCCCTGGGCCAGCCGGAAGGCCATCTCGGCGATGCGCCGGATTTCGTAGTCATAATATTCCAGCGTGTCGATCGCCCGCTCGCAGCCGTCCTCCATCTGGCGACCCTTAGGCTGGCCAAAATACAGCCCGCCGGTAAGCTCGCGCACCACGATCATGTCCACCCCGCTCAGGAGCTCGGGCTTTACCGGTGAGAGGTTGGCCAGCTGCGGGTACACCCTGACCAGCCGCAGGTTGGCGAACACGCCCAGCTCCTTGCGCAGCTGGAGCAGCCCTTGCTCGGGGCGCACCTTTGCCGTGGGGTCGTCCCACTTCGGGCCACCGACCGCCCCTAACAGAACGGCGTCGGCTGCCTGGCAGGCGCGCAGGGTCTCTTCGGTCAGGGCCGTGCCGTGCAGGTCAATCGAGCACCCGCCGATCGGGTGCTCAGAATAGGCGAAGGCATAATCGCCGGCCTCGCCCAGCGCCTGGAGCACGCGCAGCGCGGCGAAGGTCACCTCCGGTCCGACGCCGTCGCCGGGGAGCAATGCAATCCGGAATGTTTTATCCGCTTTCATCTCACCGCCCGCACGAGCTGTAGGGGCGGATGGCATCCGCCCGGATTCCCTGGAGGCGCCAAATCCGGACGCACGCCGTGCGCCCCTACCCGCCAATGACCAACCATTTCTTTGACCGACAACGTAGGGGCGGCTGGCCTCCGCCCAGGTGGCCTCCGCCCGGCTGACCACGATCGAATGCTCGACCCGCTTTCATCTCGCCGCCTGTGCTGCTACAGATGGCGTGTTCGCAACCGCCGGCTGATCGGATGCCACCATCAGCCCGTATTCGACCGAATCGGCCAGCGCCCGCCAGCTGGCTTCGATGATATTGGCGCTGGCCCCGACGGTGCTCCAGCCCTTGGTGCCGTTTTGGGTGTCGATCAACACGCGTGTGGTGGCCGCGGTGCCGTTATTTCCGTCCAGGATGCGCACTTTGTAGTCTGCCAGGTGGAAGCGCGCTACCTCTGGGTAGTGCCCCGAGAGCGCTTTGCGCAGGGCGCTGTCCAAGGCGTTCACCGGGCCGTTCCCCTCGGCGGCGGTGTGCAGCACTTCCCCATCTACCCGCACTTTGACGGTCGCCTCGGCGAAGATCCCACGCCCCTGCCGGTGCTCCACGATCACCGAAAAGTCGATCAGCTCGAACGGCGGCCGGTAATCCTCCTTCTGCCGCTTGAGCATCAGCATCACCGAGGCCTCCGCGGCTTCGAATGAGAACCCCCTGGCTTCCAGATCCTTGACCTCGTTCAGCACCTGGCTGACATTGGTCAGGTCGCTGGAATCCAATCCGTGTTCCACTGCCTTGCTGATCAGGTTGCCGCGCCCGGAAAGTTCTGACACCACCACCTGCATGGAATTGCCCACTTGCTCCGGCTGGATGTGCTGGTAAGACAGGCTGTTGCGGCGCATCGCCGCCACGTGGATCCCGCCTTTGTGAGCGAAGGCGGCCCGCCCGACGTAGGCCAGGTGCTCGTCCGGCGCCAGGTTGGCCACCTCGGCGACGTAATGCGCCAGGTCGAACAGCTTCTCCAGGCTGTCTTCAGGCAGGCAGCGCAACCCCAGCTTGAGCTCCAGGTCGGGGACGATCGAGCACAGGTTGGCGTTGCCGCAGCGCTCGCCGTAGCCGTTGACCGTGCCCTGCACCTGGATACAGCCCTCCCTTACTGCCGCCAGCGCGTTGGCTACCGCGCACTCGCCATCGTTGTGGGTGTGGATGCCCAGCGGTGTATCGAGGCCGGCCTTGATCGACCGGACGATCTCGGCGACCTCCCATGGCATCGTCCCGCCGTTGGTGTCACACAGGACAATCGTCTCTGCTCCGCCGCGCGCGGCCGCCTTCAGCGTCTCCAGAGTGTAAGCGGGGTCCAGCTTATAGCCGTCGAACAGGTGCTCGGCGTCGTAGATCACCGCTCGTCCCTGTGCGCGCAGGTAGGCGATGCTCTGCTCGATGATGCGCAGGTTGTTCTCCAGGCTGGTGCGCAGCACATCGTGCACGTGCAGTGTGGAGCTTTTACCCACCACCGTGCAGCAGGACGCTCCTGAGCCGAGCAACGCCTGGATGTTGGCGTCGTCCTGTGGCGTCCGATCGACCCCACAGGTAGCGCCAAAAGCGGTGATTACTGCTCGGTTCCAGGTCATCGCCGCGGCGCGCTGGAAGAACTCGACATCTTTGGGGTTCGAGCCGGGCCACCCGCCCTCGATAAACGCCACGCCCAGGTCGTCCAGGCGGCGGGCGATGTTCAGCTTGTCGCTCGCAGAGAGCGAGATGTCGGTGCGTTGCGTGCCATCGCGCAGGGTCGTGTCATAGATCTGGATCGTCATCGGCGTTTCCCTCTTGATCTATACCGCTAAAGTCTTTTCGTAAGCCAGGATCTTGTTATCCAGGCCGAGCAAATAGCCCAGCTCATCTACATCATTGATCAGACAGGTCCTGGCAAAACCATCGATGGGGAAATCGATCGCACCCCCGTCCGGCAGGAAAACCTGCTGCTGGACCAAATCGACCGTGATCTCCGCCTGGGGCTCTTCTGCCAGCAGGTCGATCAGGCGCCGGTAGTCCTCCGGCCTGACCGTAACCGGCAGCAGCCCGTTCTTCAAGGCGTTGTTGTAAAAAATATCCGCAAAGGCGGTCGAGATCACCGCCCGAAAACCGTACCCGGTCAGCGCCCAAGGGGCATGTTCGCGGGAAGACCCGCAGCCGAAATTATCCCCCGCCAGCAGGATCTGCCTTCCCTGGCTCTCGGGCCGGTTGAGCACGAAATCCGGCTTGGGGCAGCCATCCTCCCGATAGCGCCAATCGGCGAACAGGCTGGCGCCCAGACCGGCTTTTTCGGTCGTCTTCAGGAAACGCGCCGGAATGATCTGGTCGGTGTCCACATCGTTTACCGGCAGGGGTACCACGCGAGAAGTGAGGGTCGTAAACGCGCTCATAGGAGGGTTAACCTGCGGGGGTCGCTGATCTGACCGGAGACCGCGGCGGCCGCCGCGGTGAGCGGGCTGGCCAGGAACGTCCTGCCGCCCTTGCCCTGCCGGCCTTCGAAGTTACGGTTGCTGGTGCTGACGGCGTACTCACCGGGCTGCAGTTGGTCGCCGTTCATGGCGATGCACATGCTGCACCCCGGCTCGCGCCATTCCGCTCCGGCTTCGGTGAAGATGCGATCCAGCCCGAGCGTTTCGGCCCGGCGCTTCACCTGCTGCGAGCCAGGCACAACCAGCACGCGTATCCCCGGTGCAACCTTGCGTCCCTTGAGAACGCTGGCGGCGAGCTGCAAATCTGTCAGGCGACCGTTGGTGCAGCTCCCGATGAACACCACATCGATCGGGTGGCCTTGCAGCGGCTGCCCGGGTTGTAAGCCCATATAGTTGAGCCCTTTTTCCAGCGCCGCCCTCCGATCTGGATCGGGTATCTGCGCCACTTCCGGGATGCGCCCGCTGATCGGTATGCCCATGCCGGGGTTGGTGCCAAACGTGATCATCGGCTCCAGGGAAGGACCGTCCAGCGATACCACCTGGTCGTAAACCGCCCCCTCGTCGGTGGGCAGCTCCCTCCAGCGGTCCAAGGCCCGCTCCCAGTCTGCCCCTTGCGGCGCAGCGGGACGCCCAGCCAGGTATTCGTAGGTAGTATCGTCCGGCGCCACCATGCCCGCCCGCGCGCCCCCTTCGATAGACATATTGCACAGGGTCATTCTCTGTTCCATGCTCAGGCTCCGGATGGCAGAGCCGCTGTATTCGAAGACATAGCCTGCCCCGCCGCCCACGCCGGTCTTCTGGATCACTGCCAGGATGATATCTTTCGCCGTCACGCCCGAGGCGAGTGCTCCATCTACCCGCACTTGGCAGCTTTTTGGCTTGCGCTGTAGCAGGCATTGTGCCGCCAGCACGTGCTCGACCTCGCTGGTTCCGATGCCAAAGGCCAGCGCGCCAAACGCTCCGTGGGTCGCCGTGTGGCTATCGCCGCACACGATAGTCATCCCCGGCTGGGTTAAGCCCAGCTCCGGGCCGATCACGTGGACAATCCCCTGATTGGGGTCTTCCAGTCCGTAAAGCCGGATGCCGAAATCCCTACAGTTTTCTTCGAGCTGGTTGATCTGTTTCAACGCCATCTCGTCGGCAAAGGCCAGCCTGCCCGCCGGTCCGCTCAGCGTGGGTACCGAATGATCGATGGTTGCAAAGGTACGATCCGGACGGCGCACCTGTAGCCCGCGTTTTCTCAACCCGCTGAAGGCTTGCGGGGAGGTGACCTCGTGCACCAGGTGCAAGTCGATGTACAACACCGCCGGTGCCTCGGGTTCCTGGGCTACAACGTGCCGGTCCCAGATATTATCCAGCAGCGTTCTTGGCGCCTTGTTGGCTGTCATACGTTTAATTTTGACCGGAAGAAGAGCAGTTGATTTGCCTGGAGGTCATCTTGCTCTTCTGGGGAAGGATTGGCAGTTTTGTTATTCATTTCAGACAGGTCCCACCCCTCTGGGAACATCCAGACTTCTTCGAATGGCTCCGGAGAGCGGGCCAGCATGGGGTTAGGGTTCTTTTTGGTTTTCATAATCTTCTCCTTGTGGTGTGGGTCACATCGCTACAGTTTGGGTGGCAGCCATTTCAATCGGCCCATATTGGCCGTTGGCGATCAGCATCTTATTAATCGCCGCCAGGTACGCCTTAACGCTGGCGACGACGATATCGGTATCGGCGCCGTAACCGCCATAAGTCCTCGGTTGGTCGACTTCTTTCTGCGCGTCCAGCGCCACGCCGGGATTTTCGCTCTTGATCCGCACGGTGACCTCACCCAGAGCGTCGATACCCTCGGTCACCGCATGCACGACGAACTCCTCCAGCATGTTCGGCGCCTGGATGACGGCGTCGATGGCTTTATAAGCCGCATCCACCGGTCCGGTGCCCACGCAGGCCTGGATGTGCAGGCTTCCCTGTGGGTCGCGCAGCCGCACCGTGGCGGTGGGCATCCCCATCGTCCCGCAGGCTACCTGCAAGCCGTCCAGGGTGAACAGCTCGCGCGGCTGGTACAGCTCATCCGAAACCAGGGCTTCGATATCGGCGTCGGTGATGGTCTTTTTCTTATCCGCCAGGGCCTTGAAGCGCTCGAATAGCTGGTCGATTTCGGCTTCATTCAAGCCAAAGCCCAGCGAGATCAGGCGCGCTTTCAAGGCATGCCGCCCGGAATGCTTGCCCAGGATCAGCTTGCTGCGTGAGGCGCCGACCGTCTCGGGTCGCATGATCTCATAGGTCTGGTTGTGCTTGAGCATGCCGTCCTGGTGGATGCCTGCCTCGTGGGCGAAAGCGTTTGCCCCGACGATGGCTTTGTTGGGCTGGACGACGATGCTCGTATAGTTGCTCACCAGCTTGCTCACCCGTGTGATCTGCGTCGTGTCGATCCCGGTGGTGAGGTTGAAATTCATCGGGCGGGTGTGCAGCGCCATCACGACCTCTTCCAGCGCAGTGTTCCCGGCCCGCTCTCCAATGCCGTTGATGGTTACCTCGGCCTGGCGCGCCCCGGCCTGCAGCCCGACCAGGGTGTTCGCCGTGGCCAGCCCCAGGTCATTATGGCAGTGCACCGAAACAATGCAGCGCTCCACACCTGGGGTGTTGCGAAGGATCCCGGCGATGAGGGCGCCGAACTCATCCGGCAGCGTGTAGCCGACGGTGTCCGGGATGTTCAAGGTGGTCGCCCCGGCCTGGATCGCCTCTCCCAGGACGTAGTATAAAAATTCGGGGTCGCTGCGCCCGGCGTCTTCCGGGCTGAATTCGACATCCGCGCACAGGCTGCGGGCGTATCCCACCATCTCGCGCACCCGCTCGACCACCTGCTCACGGCTCATGCGCAGCTTGTGCTGCATGTGAATCTCGGAGGTCGCCAGGAATGTGTGGATTCTGGGGAACGCCGCCGGTTGCACGGCTTCCCAGGCCTTATCGATATCGCTGCGCGTGGTGCGGGCCAATCCGCAGATCACCGCAGGGCGAGTGCCATCTGTCGGGTTGCCTACTTCAATGGCGATGCGGCGCACAGCTTCCAGGTCATCTGGGGAAGCTGCAGGGAAGCCCGCCTCGATGATATCGACCCCCAACCTGGCAAGCGAGCGGGCCACCTCGAGCTTTTCGGCGCTGGTCATGGTTGCGCCGGGGGATTGCTCGCCATCGCGTAGCGTGGTGTCGAAAATTCGCACGTAGGATTCCACTGTCAGCCTCCTGTTTGTCATTGGATATGGATATCCGAGGTTATTGCTAAAATCTTGGATACCGGTAATTTGTCTATTGCTTCCAGTTTTCTGGGCGCAGCGAGCGCACCACCTTGCCCGTCTGCCACATTTCCGAGTTGCCCATCGCCTCGAGCTCGGCGGTGAGCTTCTCCTTGTAATCGGCGGCGCTGTTTGCCCTCAGGACGGTGCGCGTCTCCTCGCCGGAGAGGACGCACTGGTAAAGCCGCTCGAAGACCGGCTCGGTCACTTTGCGAAATTCGTGCCGCCAGTCCAGCGCGCCACGTTGCGCGGTGGTGCTGCAATTGGCGTACATCCAATCCATCCCGTTCTGCGCCACCAGGCGGATCAGGCTCTGGGTTAGCTCCTCTACCGTTTCGTTGAAGGCTTCGCTGGGCGAGTGCCCGTGCCGGCGCAGCGTGTTATATTGGGCCTCCATTAGACCCGCCAGCGCGCCCATCAGCACACCACGCTCGCCCATCAGGTCGCTGTGCACCTCTTTGGCAAAGGTGGTTGGGAAAAGGTAGCCGGAGCCGATGGCGATACCCAAGGCTAGCGTGCGCTCTACCGCCCGCCCGGTGTAGTCCTGCTCGACGGCATAGCTGCTGTTGATCCCACTACCGTTCAGGAAGTTGGCCCGCACGCTGGTGCCAGAGCCTTTGGGGGCCACCAGCATCACGTCTACATACTCCGGCGGGACGACGCCGGTCTGGTCATTGTACACAATAGCAAAGCCGTGGGAAAAATACAACGCATCGCCTGCCCTCAGGTGTGGCTTGATTTGCGGCCACATCAGCTTCTGTCCGGCATCCGAAATCAGGTACTGGACCACCGTACCTCGCTCGGCGGCTTCCTCCAGCGGGAACAGGGTCTCGCCCGGCACCCAGCCATCTTTGAGCGCCTTTTCCCATGTTTTGCCGCCGGGCTTCTGCCCGACGAGCACCCGGATGTCGTTATCGCGCAGGTTGAGCGCCTGCGCCGGTCCCTGCACGCCATAACCCAGCACCGCTACGGTCTCGTCCTTCAACACCTGGCGCGCTCTCTCTAACGGGAACTCCTCACGCGTGGTGACTTCTTCTTCCACTCCACCAAAATTCAAGGTTGCCATCTCTCAATTCGCTCCTGTGGATTCTTTGATTAATTGCCGGCAGCTAATCTGCCATCGCCGGGGTGTAGTGACCGTTGTTGTTGCCGTTGCCGTTTGTATAGGTTATTGGGGAGCTGCCGCGCGCCATTGCCACGACGCCGGTGCGCACCATTTCGATGATCCCCAGCGGCTTGAGCACTTCTACCAGGCCTTCGATTTTCGCCTCATCGCCGGTTACTTCGATGATGAAGGAGTTGTTGGTCACATCCACGATGCGCGCCCGGAAAACGTCCACGGTCTGCATGATGTGGGTGCGCGTTTCCGGAGTGGCGTTGACCTTGATCATCGCCAGGTCGCGGCTGACGGCCGGCTGTTCTGTCAGGTCGTGCACCTGGATTACGTTGACCAGCTTATACAGGTAGGCGGTCAGCCGCTCGACGCTCAGGTCGTCGCTATCCACGACGATGGTCATGCGCGAGATCCCTGGCTCGGCGGTATGGCCCACCGTCAGCGATTCGATGTTGAACGCCCGGCGGCGAAACAGCGAAGATACGCGGTTCAGCACGCCGGGTTTATCTTCTACAAGGGCTACTAAGGTGTGTTGCATTTCTCTCTCCTTGCTTTCTCGTGGACCTTGGCCTGCACCTACATTGGATCCTGTGAAGTCTCGACAATTGGGCTGGACACCGGACGGCGGATCATGGCGTGCAGATCGGCTCCCGCCGGCACCATCGGATATACGCTGTCCTCTTGCTCGACGCGGAAATCGATCACAACGGTGCCTTCGGTCTCCTGCGCCTGACGTACCGCTGGCTCCACCTCGCTGCGCTGGGTGACGCGTAAGCCGGTCAGCCCGTGCGCTTCGGCGATCTTGACGAAGTCCGGGCTGAGCATGGGCGTCGCAGCGTACCGCCGCTGGTAGAAGAATTCTTGCCACTGGCGCACCATGCCCAGGAAGCCGTTGTTGATGATCGCCACATTGACCTTGATGTTTTCCTGCGCCGCGGTGGAAAGCTCGGGCATGGTCATCTGGAAGCCGCCGTCGCCGACGATCGCCCAAACCTCGGCTTCAGGCCGGGCGAATTTGGCGCCGATCGCCGCTGGCAGGCCGAAGCCCATCGTGCCCAGCCCGCCGGAGGTGATCAAATGTCCTGGGTAATCCTGGTGATAGTACTGCGCAGTCCACATCTGGTGTTGGCCCACATCCGTAGTTACCAGCGCCTTGCCGCCCGAGAAGCGCCACAGGTCGTTGATGACATGCGCCGCGTACAGGTGGCCCGAGTCGGGCAGATTCTGGATATCCCGTACCGCGCTATCGCCTTTCATCTCGGTGATGCTGGCCAGCCACTGGCTGTGGTCGCAAGAATCGACCTGGGCCAGTAATTCCACCAGGGTGTTGCGAAGGTCGCCAACCAGGGCTACATCCGCCTGTACATTTTTATTGACCTCCGAAGGGTCGATTTCGATGTGGATCTTCTTCGCCTGGGTGGCGTAAGTCTTCAGGTTGCCGGTCACACGATCGTCGAAGCGCATGCCAAACGCCAGCAGCAGATCGGCCTGCTGGATGGTGTTGTTCACCCAGGCCTCGCCGTGCATCCCCATCATCCCCAGGTTCAACGGGTGGCTGGCAGGCATCCCACCCAAACCCAGCAGGGTCATCGCTACAGGGGTATCCGTCCGCTCTGCAAATTCGCGCAGCTCCGCTACCGCGCCGCTCAACATCACCCCCCGCCCCGCCAGGATCACCGGCCGCCGGGCGTTTTGGATCAAATCGATAGCTTTCTGGACGTCTTTTGAGCCTGCGTGCGGATCGGGGCGGTAGCCCGGTAAGC
>MGNS01000104.1:7957-9367 GCA_001795165.1 Chloroflexi bacterium RBG_16_57_11 | reverse complement strand
CTGGACCTGGCCGGCCTGTCCGGGCGATGAAGAATGCCTCGCGCATCACATGCGCCAGCTCATGGACGTCGGTTACCAGGTAGTTGTGCTTGGTGACCGGCAAAGTAATCCCGGTCACGTCTGTTTCCTGGAACGCATCGTAGCCGATGAATTTGCTCACCACCTGCCCAGTGATGAATACTACCGGCGAAGAGTCCATCATAGCTGTGGCGATCCCGGTGACCAGGTTGGTTGCGCCCGGCCCTGAGGTAGCCATAGCCACACCGACCTTGCCGCTGGCGCGGGCGTAGCCATCTGCCATGTGCGCACCGCCCTGCTCGTGGCGTGGCAGGACGTGATGGATGGGGTAATCCAGCATGGCGTCATAGATCGGCAGGTTAGCGCCTCCGGGATATCCGAAAACGACTTCCACCCCTTCTCGTACAAGGCTTTCCCATACAATTTGCGCACCGGTACGTTTCATCAGAGCCTCCTTTGGCTTCAATCTCTCAATACCGCGCCGCTGTCGGCGCTGGTGACAAAGTGTGCATAGCGACGCAGCCACTTGCTTCGTGCGCGTGGCTGGAAGGGCGACAAGACGGATAACCGCCGCTTGATCTCTGCCTCGCTCAGCCGGACGTTCAACGCCCGGTTCTCCAGGTCGATGTCGATGATATCGCCCTCCTGTAGTGCGGCGATCGGCCCGCCCGCAGCAGCTTCCGGGGAGACGTGCCCGATGCACGCCCCGCGCGTCCCGCCGGAAAAACGCCCGTCGGTGACCAGGGCTACCTGGTCTCCCAGCCCCATGCCCATGATGGCGCTGGTCGGGCTGAGCATCTCTTGCATCCCCGGCCCGCCTTTTGGTCCTTCGTAGCGGATCACCACCACGTCGCCCGGCTGGACCTGCGAGCCCATAATGCCTGCCATCGCCTCTTCCTGCGATTCAAAGATGCGCGCCTTGCCGCTGAAGCGGCGCATCGTCGCGCTGACGCCGCCGGTTTTGACCACTGCGCCCTGTGGAGCCAGATTACCGAACAGGATTGCCAGGCCGCCGTGCGAGGAGTGGGGGTTGTCAAAACGCCGGATGACCTTGTCATCCAGTATGGCTGCTCCGGCAATCGATTGGCGCAGGCTGGTTCCCGAAACGGTCGGGCGGTCCAGGTGCAGCAGGTCGCCGGCAGCCTCCAGCTCAGCCAGGATGGCGGGCACGCCTCCGGCGCGGTGCACGTCTTCCATGTGCCACGTTCCCGCCGGGCTGACCTTGCACAGATGGGGCACACGGTCGGCGACCGCGTTGATCCGATCCAACGGGTAATCGATATTGCCTTCGTTGGCAATCGCCAACGTATGCAGCACGGTGTTGGTCGAGCCGCCCATCGCCATGTCCAGGGCAAAGGCGTCATCCAGCGCCTCCGCCGTGACGATCTGTCG
>MGNS01000104.1:4633-7949 GCA_001795165.1 Chloroflexi bacterium RBG_16_57_11 | reverse complement strand
TCTGGCGCTCGACCAGCTTCAGGATCAGGGCTGCAGCCTTACACGCCAGCGCTTCACGCTCTGCCGTTTGGGCCAGCGCTGAGCCGTTATAGGGCAGCGCCAGCCCCAGCGCTTCCAGCAGGCAGTTCATGCTGTTGGCGGTGAACATACCCGAGCACGAGCCACAGGATGGGCAGGCGTAATCTTCCAAAATTTTCAGACGCCGGTCATCGATCTTTCCGGATTGGTACGCCCCCACGCCCTCGAACACTGAGATCAAATCGACCACCTCACCCGCCGGGGTGCGCCCGGCAGCCATTGGCCCGCCGGAGACAAAGATGGTCGGGATATTCACCCGCATGGCTGCCATGGTCATCCCAGGCACAATCTTGTCGCAGTTGGGGATGCACACCATGCCGTCGAAGCAATGCGCCTCGATCATCGTTTCGACGCAATCGGCGATCAGCTCGCGCGAAGGCAGGGAGTATTTCATCCCGGCGTGGCCCATGGCGATCCCATCGTCTACGCCGATGGTGTTGAACTCGAAAGGCACCCCGCCTGCTGCTCGAACCGCGTCCTTGATCAGCCGGCCGAAGGATTGCAGATGGACGTGCCCAGGCACGATATCGATATACGAGTTGACAATGGCGATGAACGGCTTGCCCATATCGGCGTCGGTGACGCCGGTGGCTTTGAGCAGCGCCCGGTGGGGAGCCCGTTCGATGCCTTGCTTGATCTGATGAGATCGCATGCCTGTCTCCTGAAACAAAAAACCGCCCGGTGGTTCGGGCGGTTTTTGTAATTTACCTAGACCTGTTCTACAACCTGGTTGCCCTCTTCGCAACCGCCCAAACCGGAAACAGGTCCTTGACGACAAGGACCAGGATAATAATGGCGATAAGGGAGAGGGCCGCGTTAGCGTGCATTAATGTCTAGACAAGACTTAAGGTGAATGAAATTTTGCCGATTATAAAGCATTGTCAAGATTTGTCAATAGCTAAAACCATTTCTTAATCTTTTACTCTCCTGTCCACATAACCCGGTTGACTTTTCGCCATTCTTAGCATATAGTTCGATGCATCTTGAATTCTCCGGAGATCTCTGCATGGCCGACCGACCCATACGAGAGACCACTTCCATATCCATCGAAGATATCGCCCGCTACCCCTTGCCGGGCATGGGGATCCCCGGCAGCCTGGCTTTCTGTCCGGATGACCGGCTGATCACTTATCTTCATAGCCCGGAGCACACCCTTGAACGCCAGTTATATGCCTTTGACCTGAATTCCGGCGAACACCGTCTCTTGATCGAATCGCCTGGTGGTAAGAGCGAAGAAAACATAGCGCCGGAAGAGGCGCTGCGCCGTGAGCGACAGCGCCAGCGCGAGCTCGGCGTGACCCACTACGCTTGGGCCAGGCACTCTTCTCGATTGCTGGTGGCCTACTTCGGCGATATTTACACCAGCGATGGGCCGGGACAGCCGTTGCGCCGTCTGGTCCACTCGGATGGGGACCCGGCGATCGATCCACAAATATCCCCGGATGGCGATTGGGTGGCATATGTCCAGAATGCCGAGGTCTATGTCGTGCCCTTCGCCGGCGGCGACGCACGCCAGCTTACTCACGGCGCGCGTGAAACCGGGAGAACGAACGGCCTGGCGGAGTACATCGCACAGGAGGAGATGGACCGCGCCAGCGGCTTCTGGTGGTCGCCGGACAGCCGTTGGATCGCCTTTGAAGAGGTGGATGAGTCGCATATCCCGGTCTACCGCATCGTCCACCAGGGTAAGAGTGGAACTGGCGAAGGCACACAAGAAGACCATCGCTATCCCTTTGCCGGGTGTGCCAATGCGCGCGTGCGGCTGGGTGTGGTCCCGATTGAGAGCGGCGAGTCGGTATGGATGGATCTGGGAGAAGAGCAGGACATTTACCTGGCGCGCTTCCATTGGCTGCCCGACGGTCGGCTGAGCGCGCAGATCGAGAACCGCCAGCAGACCCAATTGAATCTGGTCGTTTTTGACCCGCTCAACGGCCAAAGCAAGACCTTATTGCAAGAAACCTCGCCGGTATGGATCAACCTGCACGATCTGTTCCGCCCGTTGGAGCAGACCTATCATGGCATGGCGGGTTGTTTCCTGTGGGCCTCGGAAAGGAGCGGTTACCGCCACCTGTACCTTTATGACGCCGATGGGGTCCTGATCCGCCAGCTCACCTCCGGCGATTGGATGGTGGACTCGCTTGCGGGAGTCGATGAAGCCGCCGGGCGGGTTTATTTCACCGCTTCGCTAGAAGACCCGCGCCAGTGTCACTTATATGTGGTTTCTCTGGATGGCTGTGAGCCGCGCCGCCTGACTCACGAACCGGGAACCCATTCTGTGGTGCTTGACTATGCCTGCCATCGCTTTATAGACACCTGGCATGCGCTCAACCGCCCCCCGATCATCGGTTTGTTCTCACTGGCCGATGGCAGCCTGCTGAGGACGCTTTATGATGAACGCGATCCACGCTTGGAACGGCTTAGCCTTGATCCGCCAGAGCTGATCACCCTGCAGAACCGGCATGGCACAAGCTTGTATGGCGCATTGTTCCACCCGCCAGAGCGTTTTGGCCCCGGGCCATATCCAACGCTGGTGTATGTGTACGGTGGCCCTCATACCCAGCTTGTGGTAGACGGCTGGTCATTGACGGTTACGATGCGGCTTCAGTACCTGTGCAGCCTGGGCTTTCTGATTTTTGTGCTGGATAACCGCGGCAGCGCGCGCCGGGGCCTGGCGTTTGAAGGTATGATCCAGAACGACCTGGGCCATGCGGAGGTCGATGATCAGGTGGATGGCGTACGCTGGCTGGTCGCCCAGGGGCTGGCAGACCAGCAGCGCGTTGGGATATTCGGCTGGAGCTACGGCGGCTACATGGCAGCCATGTGCCTGGCGCGCGCCCCGGAGGTTTTTAAGGTTGCGGTTGCCGGAGCGCCGGTGACCCATTGGGATGGCTATGATACGTTTTACACCGAGCGTTACATGGGCACACCACAGTCCAACCCGCTTGGCTATCAGGCCAGCAGTGTCTTTACCCATATTCCCAACTTGCGTGGTAAGCTTATGGTTGTGCATGGTCTGATCGATGAAAATGTTCATTTTCGCCACTCTGCCCGCCTGATCAATGCCCTGATCGCTGCTCGCAAACCCTATGATCTGCTGCTCTTCCCCGATGAGCGCCATATGCCACGTCGATTGGCCGACCGGGTTTTCATGGAAGAGCAGGTCCGCGATTATTTTGTGAAACACCTGGTTTGATACCGATGTCTGGCGAGCCAGTCCTTCTCATCACGGGAGATCGGA
>MGNS01000104.1:1521-4622 GCA_001795165.1 Chloroflexi bacterium RBG_16_57_11 | reverse complement strand
CTCTGGTATTGGGGCTGCGGTGGCGCGGCGTTTTGGGCAGGCCGGTTATCGCCTGGTTCTGGCTGCCCGCAGGTTCGATCGTCTAAGCGCCCTGGCGGATGAGATTGGCGCCCAGGGCGGTGAGGCGCTGCCGGTCTCAGCAGACCTGAGCCAGCTAAGTGACATCCAGCGCCTCGTGCAAGTTACGCTAGATCACTACCATCAGATCGACATTCTGTTTAACAACGCCGGGTTTGGGCGTCTGGACTGGCTGGAAGGGCTTGACCCACTGGTGGATGTCCAGGCGCAGATCCAGGTGAACCTGCTGGGCTTAATCTGGACGGCCCAGGCGGTGCTGCCGCCTATGATCGAGCGCCGGTCGGGGCATATCATTAACGTAGGATCCCTGGCTGGGTGGATCGCTTCACCCACCTATAGCATCTATGCGGCCACAAAATTCGGCGTGCGCGGCTTTACCGATTCCCTGCGGCGCGAGGTCAGCGTGTACGGAATTCACGTCTCGGGGATCTATCCTGGCTCAGTGGACACCGAGTTTAGAGCACATGCACGCATCCGGCGCAAAACGGGGATGATAACGCCGAAGCGCATGCGCCTGACCGCCGAACAGGTGGCTCAGGCTGTGTTTCAGCTGGCGCAGCATCCGCGGCGGGTGGTGTTCTTACCGGGGTATATGCGCTGGGTGGTCGCGTTGAACGGGCTGTTCCCCGGGCTGGTGGATTGGGTGGTCCGAAAACGGTTCGTCGAACGTGAAAGAGAACATTAGCTATCATGTTACTCTAATATTTCCATAACCAATCCGTAAGCTTTTTACTGTAGACTTTTATTCAACCTTATTGTTAGCTGTATGGAGTCCAAAATGGTCGATCAATCGCTCTTCAAATCCGTCCCGGTGAAGTCCTCCGAGATCACCCCGCAGCACCTGTTCCGTAGCCGCAGGCAGTTTCTCAAATCAATGGGCGTTTTAGGGGCTGGCGCGTTTCTGGCGGCATGCAGCCCGAAGATTGGGTCGCAAGCGACCTCCTCAGTCGCGTCGAAGGAGACCCCCATGGTAGAGCCGGAATCGACCATGGCGACAGATGAGCTGGGTGATCCGGTCAATTCTTACCATGAGATCACCAACTACAACAATTATTACGAGTTCTCCACCGACAAGCGCGAGGTCGCCGTCCTGGCAAAGGATTTCAAGAGCTCACCCTGGGAGGTGGAGGTCTTTGGACTGGTCAATAAGCCCCAGACCTTCGGTCTGGAGGATCTGCTCAAGAAATTCACGCAGGAAGAGCGCATTTATCGCTTGCGCTGCGTCGAGGCCTGGTCGATGGTCATCCCTTGGATGGGCTTATCGCTGGCCAAGCTGCTGGGTGAAGTCGAGCCTCTATCCAGCGCCCGCTACGTTCGTTTTGAGACGATTATGGACCCGGAGCAGATGCCGGGTCAGAAACAAGGCTTTTATCCCTGGCCTTACCAGGAAGGGTTGACCATCGAAGAAGCCATGCATGAACTGACGATCCTGGCTACCGGCCTGTATGGTGAGCTGATGCCGCCTCAGAATGGCGCGCCGGTGCGCCTGGTGGTGCCCTGGAAATATGGATTCAAAAGCATCAAATCGATCGTCAAGATCGAGCTGGTCGATTACCAGCCGGATACCATGTGGTCCACCATCGCTCCCAATGAATACGGCTTTTATGCCAATGTCAACCCGGCGGTGGACCACCCGCGCTGGTCGCAGGCCAGTGAGCGGCGCATCGGCGAGGCCGGTCGCCGGAAAACCTTGCTCTTCAACGGCTACGCCGAAGAAGTTGCCCATTTGTACAACGATATCGATCTGCGGGATTTTTATTAACCCCCGCATGTGCGTTGAGCTTATCTATTTTTTATGACGAAGATGTTAAAGAAACGGTTTAGGATAACCCCCTGGCAGATCCTGGTGCACGTGGTCGTCTGGGGTCTGGTAGCCTGGCTGGCCTGGGATGCCTGGACCGGTAACCTGACGGTCAACCCGATCCAGGCAGCCACCCAGCGCACCGGCAAATATGCCCTGGTGCTGCTGGTGCTTTCGCTGGCTTGCACACCGCTGAACACTTTGTTCGGCTTGCGCCAGGCGCTCACCGTCCGGCGCTTGCTCGGACTGTATGCTTTCATGTTCGCAGCGCTGCATTTCGCCATCTTCATCTGGATCGATTACGGCTTTGATTGGGAGCTCATCCGCCTGGATCTCATCGACAAACGCTACATACTGGTCGGCGCCACAGCCCTGACCATCCTGACCCTCCTGGCGGCGACTTCCTTCCAGTGGTGGATGAAGCGCCTGGGAAAGCGCTGGAAAGCCTTGCACAGGCTGGTCTACCTGGCGGCTCCGCTGGTGGTGCTGCATTATTCCTGGGCGCGCAAAGGCGATATTTTCCGGCTGCAAGGCGATATCCTCCAACCACTGGCCTTCGGGGTTGTGGTCGCCTTGTTGCTCCTGACCCGGCTGCCGGCGCTGCGTAGAGGCGCGGTCAGGCTGCGCGGGCATCTACAGCGACGCTTGGCTCCGGTGGCCGCCTCCCGCTAAGATTTCGTTTCCTGGTTCAATCGGCTGATTTCCAGTTCGATAGTCTTTACCCCTTGCAGGATCCAATTCAGGTAATCCTCACGAATCCAAAGCGTCTTGGTTCGCATGCCGGTTCGTTGCTGTCTCTCCAGTTTTAAATGCTATGGGCTTCCAGGCAGGTCACCCCACCCGGTCCGACCCGGGCGCCGTGGAGCGTGCCGCGCGGCAGGTCGATGCGGTCGCCGGGAAAGGTCTCAATCTCCTGCCCCAGTTCTGGTAAGCTCCACGTGATCGAGCCGCGCACCACGTAAAGCACTTTGTGGTAGGAGTGCGTATGCGCCGGGTAAACATCGCCAGGGCCGTTCGACCAGGAATAGGGCGACAGGCCTTCCTGGCGGTATATCTCCAGCAGCTCGACCTCGATGGGCGGGGTGGTTCGGTACCACCGGGTGATCTTTAGCTCCATGCGTCCGATTATGCCGCATGGCGGTGGTACCGTCAAGGCGTTGGGGGTACTCTGGACTTCATTTTACGATCCAAAGCTCCCTAAGCGTAGTCGAAAGCCGTAGGG
>MGNS01000104.1:722-1514 GCA_001795165.1 Chloroflexi bacterium RBG_16_57_11 | reverse complement strand
GCATGCGCCCGCTACGCAAATCGGATTTCAACTAAATAAGGAGCTAAATAAGGAGCGGCAGACTTAGCATAGGCTCCGCCCCTATCTTTCCCTGGTCTGTTTCAGCACCGGTGGCTTTACGGGCCGGTCTGGCGGATGTAATCGGAGATATCGGTGTTAAAGACGATGTCCTCGGTCTCTATAACTAGCCAGGGCGTACCTTCATCGGCCCAGGTGGCAGTTTGTAGCTCCTTCGCAGGTCGTCCGTTCCGTGCGGGCATGCTGGCTGTGGCCGCTGTCCACAGGACCAGGCCGGATTTGGCATCCTTAGGTCGCATGGTTTCCATGCGCAGGATGCGTCCAGTCTGCGGGTCGAAATGCACGGTGAAAACCTGCTCGCCATCCCGCCAGGGTATATAAAGCTTGGCGGTGAGGTCATCTACGGCCTCCCAGCGCGCCCGCCCGTCAGTCAGGAAAGCCGCCGGATAAACACTCATTTCGGCCCATAGCCCCTGGTTGCCGGCGCTGTCCACCAGCGGGTCGTTTTCCACCACGCCAAAGGGCAACTCCAGACGGCCACGACCGCCGATAAAATGCTCGTTTACTTTCATCACCGGGAATCCGTAGAAAGTGGATTCAAAATAGTGACGGTAGTCATATCCGGCACGGTGGACGAATCGATAGCGAGATGGAAATGTCACACCCATGATGCGCAGCGCGCCACGCCCGCTGATCACCGCAGTGTGGTAAACGGGCAGTTGACCGTTCGGGTAGGTCATGCGGTAGAAGCGCTCCACCGGCGCAGGCAGGCCG
>MGNS01000104.1:175-703 GCA_001795165.1 Chloroflexi bacterium RBG_16_57_11 | reverse complement strand
CGGCAGGATAGGCAGGGGCCGCGGTATATTCGGGCAGGGGACCAGGCTGGGCGCGCAGGCCAAAGACCACGAACAGGATCACCAGGAAGCCTAGATCGATCAGCGCGCCGCGGAAGGCCACACCCCAATCCAGTACGCAGATGACTAGCGAGAGCAGGGTTGCGCCCAACATCACCGGCGCCCAGGCCGGCTGCCTGGAGATCAACAAAGCCCCGGCGACCACCCAGCCCAGGGCGGCCAGCAGCCATAGCAGGCTGAATACGCGCATCCCGGCGGCACCCAGCTCCAGGCGCCCGTTCACCAGGCTGGTCTTGTACGGCAGGTCGGGGATCGATCCCAGCGGCCAGTAAACAACAAACCCCATCAGGTGGATCAGTCCGTGCAGTATGGCGATCACAGCCAGGGAAATGGAGAGGATACGGATCATTTTGGATTCTCCTGAGAGGATTTTTGATTATTGAGTTTTTTGAGCTATGCCACCTGCGTGCCGCGCACGAACAGGTCAACCAGCGCCGGGAGCGTTTTTTC
>MGNS01000104.1:0-148 GCA_001795165.1 Chloroflexi bacterium RBG_16_57_11 | reverse complement strand
ATTGAACAGGTTGGCAAAGATGACCGGAAATGAGTATGGGATGAATTAAAGCAATCGGGATATTGTTTCCCAAAGATCCTGCGCTTCTAATATTACAGCGCAATGTTGCGCAATTTGAGGCTGAATAGCCTCCTGGAATAGAAAAGCA
>MGNS01000103.1:9600-10012 GCA_001795165.1 Chloroflexi bacterium RBG_16_57_11 | reverse complement strand
TAAGTGGTTTCAGCGTTGGAAGCCACCCCGACACCGGCCGAGCCGCTGGCATAACCAACCATGGTCTTCTTGTGGACGGGATCGGCCCAAATCTCGTAAACCACGCTTTGGGCGTCCAGGTAGCCGATGTCGCCGCCGGCCACGTTCTCGACGTAGCCGTGCGACAGGGAGGTCAAGCCATCGGAGTGGAGATGCGTCGAGATTCCGGTGCGCGCCTGGTATTCGGAGTGCTCCTGGGCGTAAGCGGTGATGCCTGGATCGACCGAATAGGGCTGCAGACCCTGGCTGCGGCGCAACTCGTTGACCGCGGCCATCACCTCACTGGCAGTGAGGGAGTGCGGGGCAGCGGAAGCCAGGCGCAGGGGAAGAACGATACTGGCAGCCAGCAGCGAAATGCTGACCAGCGAGAGCG
>MGNS01000103.1:6442-9564 GCA_001795165.1 Chloroflexi bacterium RBG_16_57_11 | reverse complement strand
GATAATTGTATATCAGGAACGGCAGCCTGAGTAGGAAAAGATTAAGATCGGTCGTTTATCGGCTGGAAGAGAACCCCTCAACGGTGGTTTTATGTATGTGGATGGGCGTTAGGGAGAAAGCAATCCCCTCACCGCCTAATTTCCTTCAATCAGAAACTAACCACACTCGACTCGGAAACCAAACTGGCAAACCGAATCGGATCAATGAACGAAGCATTCAACCTCTTGAGGTCTTCTTCAGTCACCCCACGGGCAACAGAACAAGCTCCTCAAACATACACCGGGACATTCCCCTTGACTATCTTCTCGATTAACTCAGGAAGGGGTGGAAAGCCGACCCCATGAACACTCTTGGCCACTCCCTCTTTTACCAAATACACCCCCTCACCAAGCAGGGCAATACCAACCTCTTTACCGGCCCCCAGAGCGCCTATAGCCGTAATGAAGGCTAAGGTACACTTGGTCGGATCATCGGTCGCATGGGTAGCAACTGCCAGAATCTTTGCCATTCTCAACACCTTTCTATACCGCTAAGTCTTCTGAATAAGAAACCGGAAAACAGGTTTATCCCCGTCAACCAGTTCATACGGATATCCAAGTTCTCGCATTAGTTCTGGAATCGTCTGCAGCGCCGGATAATAGTCTGTGATGACCTCCAGCACCTGGCCTGCAGCCATATCGTTGAGAGCCAAACGCGGTTCGAGCGTTGGATAGGGACACACTTTTCCCTGGAGGTCCAGGCGATGGTCTACCTTTTCTAAAATCATGAGTACCTCCTTTACCGAAACTCGGTTTGACCACTTCTGGTATCAATCTTCTCAATGATACCCTGCTGCCTTTTGAAAACTTCGGATAATCCTCATAGGGTCATTGCTCATCTCCTTCGCAGCGCAGTTCTCCAGCCGGAAAATGAGTGCGTATATCGCAACGTTGCGTTAATAACAAATTTTATCTTATTTATCATATTGCGTCAAGCGATTATGCTACCGCGACGTTTTTGGAAAGCCAGTTGATCTCCGGAGGTTATGGCGGAAGCAATTGCACATAGATATGCTCGGTGATGCGCGTCCCCAGGGTGACCGGCTCCTGGCCCGTCACCAGGATCTGCAGGTTGCCATCCAGCGGGGAATAGGTCAGCACCTGCAGAGGCGCCTCGGGGAGCAAGTGCAGCCCGGCCAGGTAACGCAGGACTTCCAGATCGAACGGCTCGACCCGCTCGATCACGGCCTGCTGCCCGGGGCGCATGTCGCTCAGTCGCAGGCTGGACGCAGACGGCAGGTGCAGCTCCCGGTTGGGGATCGGCTCGCCATGTGGGTCGTAGTCCGTATGGTCCAACGCCATGGCAATACGCTCTTCCAAGGCCTCGGACAGGACATGCTCCAACCGATCGGCTTCGACGTGGACCGCGTCCCAGGTATAACCCAGCTTCTGGTGCAGGAAGGTCTCCAGTAAGCGGTGGTGGCGCACGGGTTGTGCAATTGCGAGTACAACATCAGGTTGACGGCGGTAAACAGCCTCCAGCCATGCTGGACGACCAGCAGGTTATACAGCGAATTATAATCCGGAAGATCGGTCATCATGCCGGTTTCCATGTAGCTCATCAACATGGTGGGCACGACGATCTCGTTAGCCGGGATGGCGATAGCGTTCCAGCAGACGATGGGCGCGCATAATTTGAAGCGCTGCCTGCCAGCCTTCCGGGGTCAAACGCAGATCACTACCGCTCATCTGGATCAGACCTTGCGCTTGCATCCGGTCCACCAAGCGCAAGCCGGCTTTGTCCGAGAGGCGCAGCCGGGCGGACAGGTCAGTCAAGCAGACCTGGTGTACCTGCCAATGCTCATCCAACAATCGCTTCAAGGCGTCTTGCACGCGCTCACGCTCCCGCGCCAGTCGCCAGAGGTGCCAGCGCGCCAGGAGCCCCCAGCGGGGTGCGATGACGAGCAGTGTCTGTGAGACGCAGGATAATTTGACCATCCGTGGAGTACTAAGAATTGCCCTCACGACTTCACAGTATTGTTAGAACGGCTTGATTTCTAAACGGAGGATGGTAGGATTAGGTTAGTCCAGATAAATATCAATACTCTAGGTTGCATCGTAGAGCCAAGCTAATTTTTATTCAATTGGTTTTTGATAACACATAGAAGACTTCAGGTTATGACTGAACCCGCCCCGGCCAATCTTGATCCACCTCAGCACATCGCTCTAGACCGGCAAAGCCTGGGCGAAGCGTATGAGAACTATCAAGACGAGCTATTTCGTTATGCGTATCGCTTTCTGGGGGATAGCGTTCTGGCTGAGGATTGCGTCTCCGAGACATTCTGCCGGGTGTTGAAAGCGATACGGTTTGGACTGGGGCCGGTGGAAAATCTGCGCGCTTACCTGTATCGCGTGGCGCATAACTGGGTCACCGATTATTATCGTGGACAGCCGCAGAAGCAGCTTCCTTTGGATGCAGAGCTTCACGGTGAGCCGGAAGCAAATCCATCGCAAGTGGTTGGTGAGCTGATCGAGCGCGAGCATATACGGGCTGCCCTGCTGCAAATACCTCCAGACCAGCAGCAGGTGCTCATGCTCCGGTTTGTCGAAGACCAGTCGCATGAAGAAGTTGCAGCCATTATGGGGAGGAGCATCCAGGCAACCCGCACGCTTCAACACCGGGCGCTGGTGTCTTTACGGCAATTGTTAACCCTGGAGGAATCCGGGTTTACTTTGTCTAAAGCTGGTAATCAGAAACACCCGTCTGCATCAACGTCCCCCAGGTCAGCCCATCCAGCAGACCAACCGGCACGCCATCCAGGGTGTAACTGGCCGACCACCCATCCAGCTCAAGGGGATTAATACCCAGCGGGGCAATTTAACCCAGCTTGATCGGAAGCCAATAGTGCTGGCCGCTCTGTTCGACAAATAAAACCGGGCGACCGGCGCGCCGCGCCGGTCGCAGCTTATCGGCTAACACAAAACCTGTCTCGACAGAGTTTCCATCCAGAGTACGGATATCCTCCAGACCTAGCGTCCGCAGCGCTTCCAGAGGCTGCAGGCCGGTCAAGTCGCGCGAGTTTCCCAACAACAGGTAGCGCCCATCCTGACCACCAGCAGCCAACCCAACCGCAGCCAGCGCA
>MGNS01000103.1:5584-6384 GCA_001795165.1 Chloroflexi bacterium RBG_16_57_11 | reverse complement strand
CGGGCTTCCGCTTGATCAAGCACTTCTTGCTGGGCGCGAATACCAAAGCCGGTTAGTTCCTGAGCGACGCTCTCTGTGGTCACGCACAATCCAGGGTCGCTACCGGGTACGAAATCCTCCAGCATCAGCCTGCGAATTCGCTCGAAGATCGATTCGATCGGCAGCGAGCCAGGGGCTTCGATCATGATCGCTGCGCTGCTGTTATGTGAAGTATAGGGGATGAGTGAATCGACCAGCAACTGGTGCCGGGTGACACCCAATACGATGTAATCCCTCGCCAGATCAGTGGCGATTTCTCGTGCCAGACGTCCGGTGCCGCGTGATTCGTGGTTGTCGGTGTCATCTAAGCCGATATAGATCAACACAATTGACATCTCCGTTATGCTTTGATAAAATTATTATGGGCATATACCCATAACTTACCAATCCAATGAGGTTCAGACAGAAGGAGGTACCGATGAGCAAAATATTTGTGCGTGAGAGGCGGCATATTGGCCAGGGCGCCGGAAGGCCGCGTTTCGCCATCGTCGCAGCGCAAGGCGCCGATCTGAAGGTCTACGCGCCGCATGTACGCAAAACCGAGCTTGAAAAGCTTGCCGAAATGGTGGGCGCAGAAGTCGTGTACTTGCCACGGGGTGAGAAAGCCGGAGATGAGGAAGGCCAGGAGGAAGCGGGTAAAGGCCGGCGCCGACGGGGCAAGTGGGGAGGGCAGGATTAGAGGATGGTGCGCCCGCGCAAGCGACGAAGGCTGGCGCGCCGGCCCAAAGCGATGATCTACAAGCCCGCCGGGGTGCCACTGG
>MGNS01000103.1:5193-5523 GCA_001795165.1 Chloroflexi bacterium RBG_16_57_11 | reverse complement strand
CAGGCCGAGGCGGCAACAAGAATGGGCGTTTCGCGCTCCACCTTCCAGCGCACGCTGGAACGCGCCCGCCGGCAGGTAACCTTGGCGCTGACCGAGGGTCAGGCCTTGGCGCTGACCGAAGGCCAGGACTTGGCGCTGACCGAAGGCCAGGCTAACGCGGTCAGCTCGGAAGAAAACGGTACATGGATCAACACGGATATTCACGGATAATTTGTTTAATAAATCCGTGGTCATCCATGTCATCTGTGCACAAATCTTCGCTTTCATGGAGTTACAGGCGTAAATACTCATCGGGGTAAAGGTACACGGATCACCACGGCTATCAACCGA
>MGNS01000103.1:4803-5179 GCA_001795165.1 Chloroflexi bacterium RBG_16_57_11 | reverse complement strand
TTGATCCGTGTTATCTGTGTCCCAATTTTTCTCAGCCCTGGCGGTAGATGCGCGTGCCAGGGTTTTCGCCTTTCAAGGCGCGCGTCAGGTCGCCGGGAACCCGCCCATTAACCAGCAATACCTCGGTCACGCTGCGGGCGCGCCTCAGGCAGTCCAATAAGGCACGCTCTACCGGCAGATCCTCCAGGTCCATGCCCATCAGCGCCTCCACCTCGATTTCCGGGATGTGGCTCGCCGCGGGGTCTTTTTTCGGATCCGCGGACAGCAGTCCCTGCTCGTCCTTCACCAATATACAGCGCTTTGCTCCAACGACCTCGGCAGTCAGGAATGCGCCCACATCCGTGCGGTGCGGCGGGATGCGCCCACGGACATCTGG
>MGNS01000103.1:0-4788 GCA_001795165.1 Chloroflexi bacterium RBG_16_57_11 | reverse complement strand
ATAAGGCGGCAGCGCATGCATCACCGGGATTGCGCCAAGCGCCAGATAGGAGGGCAGCTTGACCATGTCATCATGCCCGACCTTTATCCCGCCGTCGGGCGCAAGTAAGATCGAGACCATCAAGGCATTCTGCTCGCTGATACTTTCTCCGAGCTTGGCCAGCACACCGGTAGGCATACCAAGATCAAGGGCGATTGCATATGCGTGGCGACTGCGTGTGCCTCCGCCGGTCATCACTAAAAGCTGGTGCTCCCTGCGAACAGCGACCAGCTCCTGAAGCAGCGGCAAGACCACTGCCGCACCGCGGTCTAGGATACTCTGGCCGCCTAACTTGACCACATTCAACCCGGGTAGCGGGCGAAAAACCTGGCCAGTTTCGGTGCGCTCCAGCATGCCTTTATCCATTAGCGATTCGGCCATCAAGGTGGACTGGATATGTAAACGACCTGCTTCGTCTTTATGAAGGCTCATAATCTGCAAACACTCCATCACGACAAGGTTAGCGCACGGATTAACGCGCAGATCACATGGATTATTTCATAAAATCCGTAATAATCTGTTAAATCCGTGTTCCAGATATTCCTTACAAACCTATGTATTTTAACAGAAAGACCAGCTTTCCATCGAACACACCGGGCCGACTTGTTTGCGCTTACTGATTATCACGCCATGGCTGCGAATCGGGGACAAACAGCGACTGGCCAAATTCTTCTAAACCATAGGCTTGGATCTTTTCCTGTGTCGGTACCGAGATGATCCAGTCTATGAACTTCTGCGCCATCTCGGCGTTGATGTGCGGATTTTTATCCGGATTGACGGCGATCATGCCATACGGGTTGAACAACGCCTTGTCGCCTTCCACCAGGATGGGCAGGTCCAGGCCTTCCTTGGTGCGCGCCAGGTAGGTAGCCCTGTCACTGAGAGTATAAGCTAATTGCTCGTTGGCCATCGTGAGGACCTCACCCATCCCTTGCCCGGCAGAGAGGTACCAATCACCCGCTGGCTCGATCCCGGCGCTTTTCCAGATGGATAATTCTTTGGTGTTGGTGCCCGATTTATCCCCACGGGAGATGAACGGTGTTTGGATATCAGCAATTTTTTTAAAGGCATCCACCGCGCTGGTCATCCCTTTAATTCCCGCCGGGTCATCCACCGGACCAATGATGATGAAGTCGTTGTACATCACGTCTTCACGCCGTATGCCGTCATTGTTGGCCAGGAACTCATCCTCCTGAGTGCGGGCATGAACAAGCAGGACGTCGGCATTGCCATCCTTGCCCAATTGCAGCGCCTGGCCAGTACCGACGGCGATCACGTCCACTTTCACACCATTTTCGGTTTCGAAGTCGGGCAGAAGGTAATCCAGCAGGCCCGAGTCGGCGGTAGAGGTAGTAGTAGCGAGTACCAGGTGACCGGCAGTGCCTGGCTTGGGATCATCCGGTGCGGAAGTTGAAGCGGCAGTCGGTTCGGCGGTGGTCGTAGGCGGCTCTGTAACCACAACAGCCTGCTCAGTGGCTACAACAAGCGCCTCGGTTTTTGCGGGCAGCGGCGTCGCACCTGGGGCGCAGGCCGAAAGCATTAAGGCTAAGATGATCAACAGACCGAGGATTACTGTTTGTTTCCTCATCGGAAAGCTCCATAGGTTAGGATTGTTGGCTGTGAGATGTTGGCTTTCTTTGCTAACACACCATTTCTCCACGAGCAAAGGCGCCTGTGCGTGGGTCAGACGGTGTTGTGAAAAACTGTTCGGTTTCTGCGACCTCGACGATCCTGCCTTCCAACATAAAGGCCACTCGCTGTGCCAGACGATGGGCCTGGAAGACATTATGCGTCACCAAAACCAGCGTTGTACCCAGTTCCTGGTTCATTCGCCGGATGATGCCCTCAATCAAACCGACATTATAAGGGTCGAGATTGGCAGTTGGCTCATCCAGCAGCAATACGTCCGGCCGTAA
Organism: Chloroflexi bacterium RBG_16_57_11; assembly: GCA_001795165.1. Taxonomy (GTDB): domain Bacteria; phylum Chloroflexota; class Anaerolineae; order Anaerolineales; family UBA4823; genus RBG-16-57-11. The sequence continues at coordinate 2,833 of MGNS01000103.1, read as the reverse complement.
CACCATGGCACGCGCCAGGGCGACACGCTGCGCCTCGCCACCGGAGAGCGTTTTGGCGCGCTGGCGGGCCAGATCGCTCAGCCCAACCTGCTCGAATGCCAGCTGCACCGTATTTTTGGCATCGCGCTGACCACGCAACCGCAGGCCGAAGGTGACGTTTTCCCAAACGCTGCGGTCGAGCAACATCGGGCGCTGGAAGACGGTGGTCACACGACGCCGCAGCTCCAAGGGAACCTCCGCACCTGTTGCGTGTTGCACGCCGTCGAACTCGATAGCACCCTGATCGGGCATCTCGAGAAAGTTGAGCATGCGCAGGAGGGTGCTCTTACCGGCGCCACTCGGCCCAACCATTGCCAGCACTTCGCCGCGGAAAATCTCCAGTGCATCGATCGATAGCACTTGCCGCTCGCCATAGGCTTTCTGTAATTTATAGATACGGTAAATAACATCCATAGTTTATTAAATCCATTCGGTACACGGATGACACGGATGAGACGGACTTACACAGATAGTTTTATATTTCATCCTCCAATGTCCATCCTTGAAATTCGTGTGATCCGTGTACAAAACATCTTATCCATCATCGAATGACCGGCCTTGCAGGCGCAGCATAGCCAGGTTTGCTAAGAAGGTGATCGCCAGCAGCACCACACCCAGGGCCAGGGCCAGGTCGAAATCGCCCTTGCGTGTCTCGAGCACGATGGCAGTAGTCAACACCCGGGTGCGGCCTTCAATATTGCCGCCTACCAGCATTACCGCGCCTACTTCGGAAATAATGCTTCCAAACCCTGCAACGATGGCCACGATTACCCCGATCCGGGCCTCGACCAGCACGGTCCAGGCTGCCTGGCGGCTGGTGGCGCCCAATGACAACACCTGCTGTCGCAACGCCGGATCCACACCCATCACAGCAGCCATCGTAAAACCTGCCACCAGCGGAAAGGCGATGATCGTTTGCGCCAGGATCATCGCGCCAGGGGTGAAAAGCTGGGGGACAAGAGGCCAATTAAGCGGCCCAAACAGACCATGGCGAGAGAGCAACAAGTAAACGAACAGGCCGATCACCACCGGCGGAAAGCCCATCCCGGTATAGAGCAACACTGTGGTCAGCCGCCGCCCGCGGAAGCGGTTTAGCCCAATCAAGGCACCCACCGGCACGCCGATCAGCGTGCTGAATAGCAAGGCCGTGCCAGACACTTTGAGTGATAGCAGAATGATTTCAACGAGATCGGAGGCCATTAAAGGATACTCGATAACTCCTGGCGGTTGTGTATCCGTGTCGAGAGGTGAGCAATTCTAACCTTTATGTATATTTGTTATAGCACAAGTATAAGTAGGATAGCACCGTTTGTCAACCTCCTGCACCTCGATTGGCTATGGTGTAGGTGGGTGAACCATTCTGACGCTTCGTAGTTGAGCTTTGATAGGGAAACGAATCGCTTATAACGCAGTGAGATCGAATTTATAGGGGGATCAGCCGAACGACTACTCGATCCGAATTAGAATTATGATCCTGAACCATTGCGGACACAGCGTTGCGTGTTTTCTGGCTCGATTATTAGCAAGATTAGTTCACAACTGTCTCAGTTTCAACAAGCTCGGTGTCCCTCGGACTCCGTTTCAAAATCAAATTTAGCATCCCTGCGATGCAGACCAGTGACCCACCAAGAAAAAGGTAAGTGCCGGGAGCAGCCAATTGCGAGATCGAATAGATGGACAACGGGACGGGGAGAAAGAAAAGCAGCGCTTCGAAGAAGACAAATAATAATCCAACAACAACGAAGATCCAGCTCACCAAGTTGTTATTATCCGGGCTGTTGTTCAGATACCGGAACAATCCCATCCCAGCAAAGACCAGGACCAATTGAAAAATGGGTAGCAACACAACCAATACAGATTGATAACCAGCACCCTGGATAGATTGAATTTCGAGCAGGCTGGAAATCAAATCAAACAAGAAGCTCATTACCAGCAATGCGATCAGGCTGCTTAACAGGACCAGCCGGGGCAGCAATTTTTCATTGTTCATAGCTCCCTATCATACCATATCCAGTAAAATAACAAGCGTGCCCGCTCTGGCGCTCGGCCTCGTCATTTTCGCCGCCATATTGCACGCCGGATGGAACTTGCTATTGAAGCAGGTGGAGGAGAAGTATATCGTCACCTGGTGGTCGGTACTGTTCAGCGCCGTGCTGGCGCTTCCGGTAGCGCTGGGTGGCGGACTGCCGGAGGCGGGGGTGTGGCCATACCTGATCGCCAGCGCGCTGACCGAAGCGTTCTATATGGCTGCGCTGGCTTCCGCTTATCAAATGAGCGATTTCTCACTGGTATATCCCATCGCCCGCGGCGCGGCGCCGGCCTTTCTGGCGCTGTGGGCAATGCTCTTGCTCGACGAACAGCTAACCGCCGCCGGAGTGTCAGGGCTGGTGATGGTGGTCGCCGGGCTGCTGGTGGTAGGCAGCAACGAGCTGCTTACCCGGCGAAATACCACCTCTATACGCCCGCTGGGGATCGCCCTGGCGCTGGGGATCGCTCTGTTGATCTCAATTTACTCCATCCTGGATGGCCTGGCTGTTCAATTGACGCCTGCCACACCCTATACGCTGATAATGCTGGGGCTTACGGGAGTATTTTTCACACCCTTCGCGTTGCGGGGCAACGGTTGGCGAAAGACGCTTGCCGTGGGACGTTCACACTGGCGGCGCATCCTGGTGATCGGCATAGCGGGGCTGCTGGCATATGGTCTAGTGTTAAACATTTACGTAATCGGCCCGATCAGTTACGCCGGGGCCATCCGCGAGGTGAGCATCGTCTTCGCCGCGCTGGCAGGATG
>MGNS01000102.1:14390-15169 GCA_001795165.1 Chloroflexi bacterium RBG_16_57_11 | reverse complement strand
TCCTGGATATTTATTTGTAGAGGTTGACCTCGAGCAATCGGGCCTCTCGGTATTCCAGTGGATGCCGCACACCGTGGGCCTGGTAAATTTCGGCGGTGAGCCTTCTATCGTGCCGGAGAACTTGATCCTGGCCATCCAGAAACGGGTGGACGAGATAAATGCCGCCGGAGGTGAGATCTTCGATGGTCTCAAGCCGGGTGAGACAGTGTGGATCAGCAACGGTCCATTCCAGGGCTACGAGGCAATCTTCGATAGCCGCCTGCCGGGCAGCGAGCGTGTGCGTGTTTTGCTGGAATTCCTCGGTAACCGGCGCAAGGTCCCGGTGGTGCTGGATGCCTCGCAGATCGTTCGCAAGAAGAAGAAATAAGGAAACCGAAAAGAAACATGAAAAAGGCCTTGATCACCGGTATAACCGGGCAGGACGGCTCATACCTGGCCGAGTTATTGCTCTCGAAAAACTACGAAGTCCACGGCTTGATCCGCCGGGCGAGCACTTTCAACACCGGACGGATCGATCACCTATACCGCGATCCCCACAATGGCAACGAAGTTCGCCTGTATCTGCATTATGGCGACATGTCCAACACCGGAAACCTGGTGGATTTGATCTATAACGTCAGACCGGACGAGGTTTATCACTTGGCGGCTCAGAGCCATGTCAGGGTCAGCTTCGATCTGCCGGAATACACCGGCGATATTACCGGGTTGGGCACGCTGCGCATTCTGGAAGCGATCCGCAAAAGCGGCAGCCGGGCGCGCTTCTACCAGGCATCCTCCAG
>MGNS01000102.1:0-14368 GCA_001795165.1 Chloroflexi bacterium RBG_16_57_11 | reverse complement strand
AAAACGAATTTACAGCCTTCGAGCCGCAAAGTCCGTACGCAGCGGCCAAGGTGTTTTCCTATTGGGTGACGCGCAATTATCGCCAAGGCTACCGTTTGTTTACCAGCAACGGCATTTTGTTCAACCACGAGTCGCCTCGACGTGGTGAAACTTTCGTCACACGCAAGATAACACGAGCAGTTGCCTGGATCCTGGCGGGGAAGCAGAGAGCGCTATACCTTGGCAACCTGGATGCACGCCGGGATTGGGGCTACGCCCCCGATTATGTGGCGGCGATGTGGAAAATCTTGCAACACGATGGACCGGACGATTTTGTGATCGGCACCGGCGAAGCGCATTCGGTGCGCGAGTTCCTGGACGAAGCCTTCGGTTACGTAGGCCTGGACTGGAAGGAATATGTCAAAATCGACTCACGCTACTTCCGCCCTACGGAAGTGGATTACCTGCAGGCCGATGCGTCGCGAGCGATTAATATCCTGGGCTGGGAACCTCGGGTAATGTTCCGTGACTTGGTGCGAGTGATGGTGGACGCGGATATGGAGCTATTGGGTCTGGAAGCGCCTGGCGAAGGGCGCAAAATTCTTGCGGCGCACCATGGCCCGTGGCATCGCTGGGAGGATCAGATTATCTCGATGGAGGGGTAGCCGGCCTGAAGTGTAAATTATGGCGTTCGTCGGCCAGGCCGTTTTGAGAGGAGGTTAGAAGAGACACGGATGCATTCTGTGCTATTTGTTTGTACAGCCAATATTTGCCGCTCGCCGATGGCGATGGGGCTTTTACGCGCCAGAATCAAAAGTGAAACGGATGAATGGCGGATCGATTCGACTGGCGTCTGGGCGCAACGCGGGGTGCCCGCAGCCCAGCTTACCCTTGAGGTATTGAAAGCGCGCGGCATTAATCTGGATAAATATGCCTCCAAGCCACTGACGGCGGAGATGGTTCAAGATTTTAATTTGATCTTGACCATGGAGGGCAATCAGCGTGAGGCGTTGCACTTTGCCTTTCCACTATATGTTGGCAAGATTTTCATGCTAAGCCAGATGGTTGGCAAGAAGAATGATATTGTTGATCCGATCGGCGGTCGGCTGTCGGAATTCGAAGACACAGCTCAAAAGATCGAACACATCTTAGATAAAGGTTTTGCGCGCATTCGAAAATTGGCCGCCGGGGGAAAAACCGCTTCCCTCTCACAATCCTGAATTTGATCGCTAGAGCACTCACGGACCGCGTTGCTTTTACTGTTGTCTCTGTTCGACCGGCCGATCTTAGTGCTTGCTCGATAAAATCCTAGCGAATTTTCTCCAATAACGCCTCGATCGCTGCTTGAAGCACCGCATCTTCCTGGCCCAAGGCGCTTTCGGCTGTCACTGGCACGGTAATATCGGGGATAACCCCCACCCCTTCAATCGCCAGCTCGCCATCGGGGGTTTCGTATCTCCCCGTAGGAAATTGAATGGTCAATTCATCCGGCAGGTTGTATTGGCCCTGTCCAACTTCGCCGTACGCCCCCGCGCTAGGGTAGTGTCCGACTACAATTACGCGCCCGTCGTGTTGCAACGAAGAAGCAAATCCTTCGCACGCACTGACGCAATCTGGCCCAACTAACACCGCAATCGGTCCCGCGAAAAACGATGGTGCCGGTTCGATACGACTGGGGTGCTTACTCGCCTCGAATTGCCCGCTGATATCGTTATAATGCAGGGCAGTGAAGGGTTGAAATTCATCTTCGAAGAAGTATCCGGCAAAGTCTTGCGCCATCCTACCGGATCCACCCGGGTTCTGGCGCAGGTCGAGGATTAAACCGGGGACTTCATTGTCCAGCAGGCCCTGCATATACCGATCCCATAGACGTGCCATCAGGTTCTCGTCGTCGCTGAAGGTGTTGATGCGAATGTATCCCAAGCCCGAATCGGTCAGAGTACGTGCTTCGATCGGCAACGCCTGTGGGTCATCATCAGCGCTCGGGAAAGTGCGGAATAACGAGTCATATTCCACTTCAGATTCCATCTCAGCCTGCTTTTCTTGAGCGTCTCCTGGGTCCTTGTAAGATACCTGAACGCTCGTCCCAGGTTGGACGCGTGTGAGAAAGCTCACCTGATTCACGCGCCTGACATGATCGGTCGAGTATGGTCCGAGGCCGGGAATGACTGACTCGATGGCCTCGCTCACTGCTTTCCCATTCCACTGGACGATTTCTGCTCCCGCGACCAAGCCGGCCTTCTCTGCTACGCTGTTGGGTAGAACTTCCTTAACGATCACGCGTCCATCGCTCAGCTCTACCAGGACCAATCCAAAGCCTCCGCCGTAGTCTTGGTAAAAAACATCTGGATTCAAGCTCAAATTCACATGGCCATCAGGAATGGAAAAAGAAAGATCACGCAACACGCGATAAAAATCTTCAGGGGTGCTCGCTTCTTCAGCCTGTGGGCCAAATTTTGCTTTGAGCGTATCCCAATCAATCCCCTTTTCGGTTGTAAAGGGGTATTCGCGCGATGCCTGATCAAAGAGCGAGTTGAAAGCGTCTGTGTAAAGCTGGTCAGAAAAATCGTTGACTTCGCTCGCCCCTTCGATCAAATCGATCACCGGGCGTGATTCTTTGTAAACACGGAACGGTTCCTGGTTTAAGTCCACCAGGTTGTAACCCGCAGGGATGGGCGCGGTCGGGTCGTCTGCAGTGAACAACTTTCCGTCTGGGCCGAAACCAGTCGGAAAAGCTTGTAATTCATCTGGCGACCAGACGACCAATGTGCCGCCGGTGATCTCGTACTCCTGCTCCGAATCGGTGGTGGTCGAGGCATAAGCGCTCGACCAACCCTTTCCGTCGCGTGGCTCAAGAAACGGATCACGCCAGGTGTTGGACCAGTAAGCTATGGCGAACACCTGCACCCCGGTATCTTGCTCTCCGTCGTTGTCCAGGTCCAGGTAAGTACCCTGGGGGATGGCTGGCAGCGAAAGTGAATAAGTCAGTTTCAAATCAGGGCTCACCTCGACCGGCCCGATGAGCTGCGAGGCTGGTGAAAAGATAAATTCAAAATCTCGCTTCGCAAAACCTGCCTCGTCTTCCAGCATGACGAACGGTTCCGCCAGGCTATCCACGAAGAAGCGCGATGTGTATGGGATCTCACCGCTGATAAAAACCGGCTCGTCCGGATGAGCTTCGCCAGGCTGGACATGTACTGCTGGCAGCGGGGTAAAGGTCGCGATCGGCTCTGCAGGAGGGGTTGGAATGCTTGTGGGTGTGCTACTGCTTTCACTTAGCTTGCATGCCAGAACGCTGAGCAGCAGGCTCAACAAAGCCAGATATTTCCAGATTCGATTCATGACCCATCTAACCTTCTGTCCGAGAGAATTCTTCGATCTTGGCCGTCAGCTCTTCGATCTGAGCGTGTAGCCGTTCTACGTCTTCCTGAGTTGGGACCTGGCGCCGACGAAGGTAGTTCTCCAGCGCGGCTTCATCCGTGGTCGTCAAACGGCTCATCTGTCTGGCGCCTTGCTGGATCATCTTGTCGATCAGCGTTTTGGCTTCTTTTTCGGAGATTTCACCCTGGCGTGCCAGCGCCTGGATGCGGCTCTTGATCTCTTCATCGATCTGGTGCCAGAAGCTGGCAGGTGACATCAGGCTGCGCTGCACTGAGGACAGCCGATCACTGCTCGAACGGATTAACCCGGTGAGGAAGGAGTTGGTCAGGAGTCCGCTTTGTTTTTTCTCCTGCTCGAGGATGATTTGAGTAAGGGTCAGAGCAGTAAGATCCTCACCAGAGGCGTGGTCGACTACCTGGATTTCGGCGCCCTGGCGGATCAGGTCGGCGACGCCTTCCAGCGTGATATACTGTTTCGCCTCGGTGTTGTATAACTTACGGTTGGGATATCGCTTGATTGTGACCATGGATGATTATTCGAGAACTTTCGAAGTCCTTTTATCTTGGAAACCTTGATTCGCATTCACCGCCCTATTATACGTCATCTCCGGAGCGTGTTGGATAAATGCTCTACGAATCGGCTGGCTTTGGTGGCTCTAGGACGAGCATGCTGACCTTTCAACATGTCAAAAAATCCCTCCTTTCGCAATCAGCGAAAGGAGGGAACATGCATTGTAAACTATCTAGCGTAGCTACACAGGAAAGGGATTAGCTCTTCTTCAGCTCGTCAACCTTCTTGGAGAGGGCGACGATCTTCTCGCTCAGAGCGTCGATGTCGGCCTTCGATGGCACATTCATGCGCTCCATAACGCTCTCGATGCGCTTGGTGATTTCATCTTCTGCCTTCTCGGCGTCCTTTTTCCGGCGATCCATCACTTCGCGTACCAGCTTGCGGCCGTCTTTCTCCGCGATCTCGCCGCGCTCGATCAACTTGTCGACGAAATCCTCGATCTCTTCCTTGCCCAACGCGAAAGCGCCGATGCCTGCCAGCAGGACTTTGCGCACTGCCTCGAGCAGCGGGTTTTGTTCTTCTTTACCGTTGGTGTGTTCGAGGACTTCCGGGGTCTGGGTTTTAGTTGCCATGGTTTTATCTCCTATCTACTTTCTTCATCAGATTCAATGAGTTTCATTCATCAAGGTTATGACGCGTTGCGTCGTAAATAGTATAACACACCGCGTCATGAGTGTCAAGAGTATTTCTGGTACATTATAATCTTTCTTGACTGAAGATTATTTCTCTACAATACTATTTCAAATCAAACAAAAGAATCTTCATAAACTTCTTGACCGAAGGCAGAGGAGAAAACATGGCAGTATTCCGAGACTCAGAGCAATTTTATGCATGCGTGGGGGAGTTGATGGACCGGGCCAAGAAGGACCCCCAGGTGGGACCTAAGATTGCCAAATCGGGTATCATCATCCAATTTCGTTACTCCAACCCGGAAGCCATGACCACAATTAACGCCAAGGATAAACCAACGCAGCAGGGGGCATATTGTGATGTTATCCACGGGCCGAGCGACTTAAAGCCGGATGTGAAGATGACGATGAAGGCTGATATTGCGCACGCCTTCTGGCATGGCAAGGTCAATTTAGTTTCTGCCTTGGCGAAAAAGGATATCGTCGCCCAAGGGCCTATCCCGAAAATATTGAAGCTGCTTCCGGCGGTAGAACCGCTGTATAAAGTGTATCCGGCGCTGTTGCGCGAAAAAGGTTATGCCGATCTGGTTCTCAAATAGGCCATACAGGCGGTGATGAAGCGCATCCTCGTAATCCACCTTGGCTTCGGCCAGGAGGGTGGATTGATTGAATTCCAGGGTCAGCAAGTCGAGGTCAAACGCCTGGGATGTGGCGGAGATGTCGAGCTTGCGCGCCGGTGGATAGCCGATCATGATGACAGGGTGGATGCAATTGGGCTTGAAGGTCTGCCGGCGCAGATCCGATTGGGTGGATCGCAGAGAGCACACCAGACAGGAATTACGCTGGCCAATTACGCCCAGGCTACCCCGGTGGTTGACGGCAGCGGCGTTCGGGCGGGGCTAGAACGTTGGGGGGTGATCCTGGCTGACCGCGCTCAGCCTGGCATCTTCAGCCAGAAACGAATTTTACTGGTACCGGGGTTAAATCACGAAGGCATGGCGCAGGCTTTCAGCCGCCACACCTCGGAGATCCGATATGCCGACCCAGTGGTGTATTTTGCGATGCCGGATTTTACTGGGCTGGGCCGACGCTTAACCCTGGAACAGGTGGCAAGCCCAACTCTGGAACAGCTAAAAGATGCCCCATTCCGGCGCATCTTCCCACAGCCAGGTAGGGCTGGAACACCTCGGGTGAAAAAACCATTTGAATGGGCGGATGTGCTGGCAGGTGATATTGGCGCCATCCGTCGTTATGCACCAGCGAAGCTGGCGCGTAAGACGGTGGTAGTGAACGCCGCCAGCGAGGAGGACCTGGATGATCTACGACAGCGTGGTGTGTCGATCGCTGTAATCATGATCCCCAACCTGGATGGGGGAGCACACTGGCGTGGTTGGGGCGACGCAACGGTGGAGGCGGTTCTGGCGTCCCTTCGCCCGGACTCTTCAACGAGGCTGAGCGAAGACACCTATCTGGATCTGATCGCCGACCTGGATTGGAGACCCGACCTGCGCTATCTTCAACCCGACGAGGCCGGGATCAACCGTTTTGCGTTCGTCATCCATCCATTAGAGGTGGGCTTCATTCATAAACATCCTTTGTTCAGGTGGACGCGTTACCTGCCGGATGCGATCCTCGAGCCGGTTGCGGCCGTGTTTCCGCCAATCTACCTGTCACGGATCACCGGTGGGCAGTCGCCGGCCACCGGGCAGCGCATCGAGGGATATCTGATCTCGCTGGGTGCCACACCACGCCAGATGATGAGCCGCGGTGAGCGGTTTACCTACAAACGGCTGAACATGGCTGCGCGGATGGCAGAACGGCGAGGGGCGCGCATTTTGGGTCTGGGAGCTTTCACCAGTGTCGTGGGTGACGCCGGGATCACAGTCGCCCACGAAGCCGATATCGCCATTACAAGCGGCAATAGCCTGACCGTTGCAGCAACCTTGGAAGCCGCCAAGCAGGCGGTGATCAAGATGGGTGCCACTGATCTCACCCGAGGGAAAGCCATGGTGATCGGCGCCACTGGCTCGATCGGATCAGTATGCGCTCGTTTGTTAGCTCAGGCGATCTACGTCGTCGTCCTGATATCGATAGAGCCGGAGCGCTTAATCGACCTGAAGCGCAAGATTATGGCTGAAACTCCTGGGGCTCATGTGACCATAGGCACGCGAGCCGACGAGATGATCGGTGAATGCGACTTGATTGTTACCTCGACATCAGCCTTCGGACAGCGAGTGCTGGATATCACGCGTTGCAAGCCGGGCGCAGTAATTTGCGATGTAGCTCGCCCGCCAGATATCAACCCGGCCGAGGCCGACCTGCGCCCGGATGTCCTGGTGATTGAGAGCGGTGAAGTGCTCGTCCCGGGAGATATCAACTTTGGTTATGATATCGGCCTGCCGCCGAAAACCGCCTACGCCTGCCTGGCAGAGACGGCTTTGCTGGCGATGGAGGGTCGCTTTGAGGATTACACCCTGGGCCGAAATATTTCCCTGGAGCGGGTCAAAGAAATTTACCATCTGTTTAAAAAACATAATTTTCAGCTTGCAGGTCTGCGCTCCTTCGGGAAATATATCACCGACGAAGATATCCAGGCCAGGCGACAATTAGCCGATCAATTGCGCAACGATCCAGAAAGGTTTACAATTGTAAAACGCGAAGCCAGCGAGAAACTGGAGGCGATCGCGCCGATGGCGAAAGGCGTGCGATCCGGAAAATCTGGGTGGCAGACCTGGTTGGGAGTTGGAGTGGCGCTCGGCGCGCTGGGATTGCTGCTGTATCGCCGGCAGGTAAAAAATAAAAAGTGATTATCCCGTGCGAAGAGGAGAGTCTGAATGTCCAATAAACAGATAATTTTAGTGACCGGGGTGGCGGATTTTTGGGGCGCCCAGGTTGCCTCCCGATTACTCAGCCCGGCCACCCCAGAAACGGACTACCACGTGATTGGGCTGGATTCTGAGCCGCCCGATGAGTCATTAAAGGGACTGGATTTTATTCAGGCCGATATCCGCAACCCACTTTTTGTTGATCTGCTAAAATCCGAACAAGTCCATACGGTCTGTCACCTGGTCTTTGCTGAGAGCGTACGCGCCTCTGAAGCAGCTTTCGATGTCAATGTGATGGGGACCATGAAAGTCCTTGGGGCTTGCGCCGAAGCCGGTGTTCGCAAGGTGGTGTTGAAAAGCAGCCTGTCCATTTACGGAGCTAATCCCAGCAACCCATCGTTTATCACCGAGCAGCAACCGCCACAGACCGGGCGCAGTTATGGAACCACGCGCAACCTGGTCGAAATCGAGGCGTTTTGCAACGGTTTTCGTCGTCAGGTGCCGGAGATGGTCATGACCATCTTGCGTTTTGCCAGCATCATAGGGCCGCAAGCCGACACCCCGATGACACGCTTTCTTAAACAACCCATGGCGCCGGTATTATTGGGCTTCGACCCGTTGATGCAGGTGATCCATGAAAAGGATGTCGTCGAAGCGCTGGTTTATGCCATCCAGAATGATGTGCCGGGTGTATTTAATGTTGCCGCCGAAGGAATTCTCCCGCTCAGTCGTCTGGTCGCGCTGGCATCCAAGCTGCCGATCCCTGTCTTTCACTTGTTTGCTTACTTGGGGGCAGATGTGATGGGCATGGCGGGGGTCTCAGCCGGGCGCCATTGGCCGATCGAAATAGATTATCTGCGGTATCCGTGGGTAGGCGATTTGACAAAGATGCGAGAAGACCTTGGCTTTGTGCCGAGTTATACTGCTGAAGAGGCGCTGCGCGAGTTTGCCGGCGAACAGCGCCTGCGCCGGTATATGCCAGAATCCGCAGCCCTGGCATATGACGAAGAGCGGCTGCGGGATACCATCGAGCGGCGTAACCGGGCGCGTGAAATCAGCAGCAGTAACCTGGAGGAGACGCAATCATGAGTGATGAAAACCAACCCCTGGAAGCCTTCGCGGAAGATGAGCCATTGCCTCCGATTTACTCTGCTGATGATGCGCTGCCGGAAGAGGTAGAAAGTTTAGAACCCCCCTCCGTCGTCGAAGCTGAATTCAACGAAGAAGAATTGACCGACGATGAAAAGCGACTTCGTCTGATCGAAGAGCTGGACGCCCTGATAGAGCGATTGAAGGCGATCAACCCGGACTATGTCCCGCCGGCTTTTTCTCCCCGGCGGATGATCGACCTTATCGAGACGAATTTAGGCCGGTTTTCACCCGAGATGGGGCTGGCGATACTGGATAAGCTGCGCTCGTCAGTCAGCCAGGATTTGCTGGATGTTGACACCTGGAAGGGCATCTGGTACATGGTCAATTATTCATTGGACTACCAGACAGATATGTTAAAACGGCGTGTGCGGGGTGAGTACGAGACCGATGAATGGGGATATGACCCCGAAGTCCTGCAAGCAGTGACGCCCTTCTTGAATTTTATGTATGGCACCTATTGGCGAGTTCAGACATCCGGCATGGAAAACATACCTGATGAGGGACGGGCGCTGATGGTATGCAATCATTCCGGTCAGCTTCCCTGGGACGGAGCGATGGTTGGGACGGCAGTCTATAACGAACACCCGGCACAACGCCTGGTACGTACACTTTATGCCACCTGGTTTCCAACCCTGCCATTTTTCTCGGCGCTTTTCACAAAGTTGGGGCAGGTGCTGGCTACAGAGGAAAACGGTGTGCGACTGCTCAACATGGATGAGCTGGTCGCGGTTTACCCGGAGGGTTACAAGGGGGTGGGCAAGCTGTATAAAGAGCGTTACCGCCTGGCTCGTTTTGGCCGTGGCGGCTTTGTGCGCATGGCGCTTAAGACTGGTGCGCCGATGATCCCGGTTTCTGTTGTTGGAGCTGAGGAGACTTATATTTCTCTAGCAAAATCAGACTTTATGGCCCGTCTGATCGGCTTCCCGTACTTCCCGATCTCGATTACATGGCCCTGGTTCGGCTTACTGGGTTTTGTCCCCATGCCTACCAAATGGTATATCGATATTGGTGAGCCAATCCCAACAGATAACTATGGTCCGGGCGCAGCGAATAACATGGTCCTGGTGTCGCAGCTTACAGACCAGACGCGGAATGTCGTGCAAAACATGATCTATTCCCGGCTTTCGACCCGGCGGTCTGTATTCCTGGGGTGATACCAAATGCCAGTTTTCTCAAGCGCCGATTTACTCCATACGACCCTGGAAACTTTGTTCGTCCGGGTTGGACAGGATCCGCAAGCTGCGAGATCGATTGTCAAATCCAGGTTAATCTTGCGAATGAGGGTCACGGCACCGGAGACGGATGTCGTCGTCAATGGCCGGAAAGATCCGCCACATATCACCTATGGAAAAACATCCCTACGACCCGATCTTGAAATTGAGTTGAGCGCCGATGCGTTACATAAAATCCTGTTGGGTGAGCTACGTCTGGGTAGCGCGGTGGCCGCGCGCCAGCTTGTCGTGCGCGGCCCAATTTATAAGTCATTTGTTTTCGAAGATATCTTTCACAGCGCACAGGCCTTCTATCCGAAAGTTCTAGAAGAAGTTGGCCTGGATGGATACTAAAAGTCAGCCTGACAGATCAATCAAACTGATTTCCCCGCTGATCTGGTCCAGAGTCAACTCCAGGTTTGCCAGAGTGCGATCGAGCTGGCACAAAGGGGTATGGCGGCGGCGCGCACCGCAGCGCGGCGTCCGAGCTTCGAGGACGCGCCGGATCACTTTTGGATCATAATTGGAGTTGATGATCTCGGCCGTCTCCTCGATTACAAAACGTCGGGTGATCGGAATGCCGTGGCGCGCCAGCACGGCTTTGTGCATCTGGTAATCGGTTGCCAGATCGACTGTCACCGATTCAAAACCATGGCGGGCCACAATCAGCCTGGCTGAATAGCGCATAATGTTATAGAAGAACATCTGGTAATCTTCCGGTTTTGGCTCGATTAAGATGATATCTACCTCAGGATGCGCGCGGCGAAGCTGCTTGACGTGATAATTCAATCCAGAGTGAAGCATGATGCGGAACACCTGGTTGGCGACCGACTGCACGCCTTTTTCGCTCAGGTGACCGCCGTCCGGCCCTAAGAAAGGGATCTTCTCTTTGCTCTGATTATCGAAAGGCACCAACGGGTTGATGCACACCACCAGCTTGGCGCCTTGCTCAATGGCCAGGTCGATGCTGGCATTGCCGCGTGTGCCGCCATCGACGTACTCGTGATCGCCGATACTCACCGGCCTGTAAACGATGGGCAATGCGGAGGAAGCCGCCACAGCCTGGGCTATCGTTGCCTCCAGATGACCGGGGCCGAAGATCGCCCGCTGTCCGCTGTCCAGATCGGTGGCGATGATATACAGCTCGCGCTCGAGCTGGTTGAAATCATTAGGGAAGTTCAGGTCGTGCAGGCCTCGTTGCACGAAGCGCTCCAGCCCCATCGGGTCATAGAAACCAGCCGGTAACGCCTCGGAGAGCGACCAGAACAGGTCGAACAGGGTCATGTCGTTGATGTGTCGCAGGTAATGGGACCAGGCTTCGACCAGCTTTACCGGCACACGAAGACCCCACTTGAAATACGATTGCCAGTCCAGGTTAAAGAGGTGTTTCCGTTCGACTGTGTTAGCCGACGGGTGCGAGCCGTCAATGACCTGCAGCATCTCTTCAGGGCTTAGCCCATTGGCGATGAAACTTGCCACCAGCGAGCCAGCGCTTGTGCCGACATAGATATCGAAATCATTGACAGTCCGGTCGATCAGCAGATCGTCGATGGCGCGCAATGCGCCGATTTCATAAACCGCCCCAGTCAGCCCTCCACCCGCAAGGACGAGCGCAGTCTTATCTCTCTTTGCCATGCCACCTCTTCATTAATCAATTATTGGCAACTCGATGCCGGGTTTAATGGGTTTCTTTTACGGGGAAAGTCATATCCCGTTCTTTACGATTCAACCATGCCTGGTTATCGATCGGTAATTCAGGCCCGATGATCACATTTCCGGTATTCTCAAAAGTCACCGTCCGATAGTAGAAAGAGAATCCCATTCCGTTTATCCCCCACACTCCCATAAACCAGCCGTATGTTACATTCGTCTGAAAACCTGCCGGTAGAGAGGTTAATCGATAGGAGCTGGTATATCCCAAAGGTGGGTCGGTCCACCACCACGGATCGTCGTCGACCGTATCTGAGAGATCGAACTCATAACTGTCCGAGGTGGTTGAACGCAGTGTCCACTCGAATTTTTTTGGCAATTGAACCGATGCGGCATTAGCTGGGGCTACATGGATAATATTGTGGATGTTAAAATCACAGATCATTGGAGTGTATCCAATGTTGTCGAGGTCTAAGGTGTCGCAGTAATAGGCCGACAGGTAGTTGGGGTCGTCCAGGTCATTCAACCAGCGTACATAATATTCCTGGCCGCTGTCTAGTATTGGCAGGTTCGTAAAGTAGTATGTACCGGTGGGGTTTGTTACCTGCGTATCAAATGTCGACCAGGACGACCCATCAAAAAATCGCAAGTCAACCGTCTGATCCGGGACGGGAATCCCATTATCGGTGATTGTGCCGCTGTATGAGTAAAAGTAATCCATAACGATCGGCAGATAAATGATCGTGTCGGCGACTGGCTGTTGATTCGCATCATAATCGTGGGAGGTTTCGATGGTCGTGACCCCTACGCCCTGCGCGGGGGAGGACATCGGTAATGGTGGAGAAACATTGAGGCGACCTGCGGTTGGGCTGTCGGCCAAGGGTGAAAAGAATGTAAATAAAAAGGTAATTATGGCACAGGTTCGAATGAGAAGAATGCTGGTTGGTGTCATAAGGCATTTCCTCCTAAACCACAATCAAAATTTGTTTTTCCCGAATTCGTAGAATTTACTAACTCTCCGCTGATACTAAATCATACAGTATAAAGTATAAAAGGAAATTAATGATTAATTTCACACATTCATTTGGCTTGAGATCCCCAATCGTTTTATCGGGCAGGTGGTGCTATGATTTCGATGCTATCCAGGATCACGTTGCCCGGGCCGACCCCGCCGGTTATTAACACCCGCCCGTTTTGCAGTAAGGTTGCTGTGTGCTCGGCACGTGCCTGTTGGAGGGTGGCTACATTATTCCAGGTATTGCTGATCGGATCGTAGATTTCCACGCTGTTCAGAATCGCCGATGGATCGTTTCAGGCGTTGTCCAGCAGCCTGCTGCCACCGGCTACCAGCACCCGCCCATCGGATAAGAGGGTCATTGTGCCACGGTAGTGAGGCTGACTGGTTGAGGCAGCCTGTCGCCAGGTGTCATTGGCAGGATCATAGATTTCTACGCTTTGGATGACTCGCTCCTCAGTGCGTAGCCTGCCGCCGGCTAAGAGCACCCGCCCATCGAATAGCTGCACCGCCATCGGCTCCCAACGATCGGTGAATAATTCCCCGGCCGGTTGCCAGGTATCGTTGCTAGGGTTATAAATCGATGGATCGGCGTTTCCACCTGCCACCAGGACACGCCCATCGGTGAGAACTGTCGCCGTATGACTGCCTTCAATGTCTACATGCGGGGCGGCTCTTTGCCAGTTATTCGTACGCGGATCGAAGTTTTCCACACGGTCATCTGGTCCGGGTGATCCCGAGCGGGTGGCACCTGCGATAACGAGCACCCGTCCGTCATTAAGCCGGGTGGCGGTATGCTCGACGCCATGGGAATAGATTGGAAGCGTCCGTGTTGTAACGTTTGCGGATGGGTCGTAGAGCTCGGCGTTGCTCAACCAATAGCCCGCATAGCCTGCAATGACCAGCACGCGCCCATCCAGTAGATGGGTCGCGCTGTGATCGTGGCGCGCATCACGCAGCGATCCGCTCAGGCGAAAAGTACGGTCAGTGGGGTTGTAAATCTCGATGCTGGCGGTATCCGTATTTGGAGCCGTGTAGCCACCGATGATCAACACACGGCCGTCGGCCAGGATTGTGGCCGTGTGAAGCGTGCGCGGAACATTCAGGCGATTTCCCTGGGACAACTGGGTGGTAGGCGAAGGCGTTGTGGTCGGTAAAGGTAACGGCGATGGCGGAAATGGGGTGAGTGTAACCGGCACCAGGCGGGTCACTTCGACGGTTTGGATGATCTCGACCACGGTTTGCCGCGTCACCTCCTGGGTTATCCTTTGCTTTTTGGTAATCATTCGGGTGACCTCGTAAGGGACTTCGACGGTTACCAGCCTGGGTTCCACGGTTATCGGTACGACCGTTACGACCACTGGTGAAAGCTGCCTGCATGCCAAGGCAACTATGATGAATCCCCCCGCGAAGATCGCTGGCAGAATCCAGCTTGACCAGGTGTGGCGACGGATGCATTCGACCATGGAAGTCTCCCGTCTATAAATCGGTTTCGATCACCGCGAACGATGCCACCAATAGTAAGCGACGGTTTTCCTTGATTTCAGTATAGCATTCTTTTGGAGAAAATCAACTGGCGGAGGAGCACTCACGTGCATGTCAAAAATGGGGGGAAGTTTCTTACTGGGCCAGCCGGAAGCAGGTGGCGTCCAGCGAGCTGTAGTCCTGCGCCCAGAACGCCGGCCAGCCGCCATCCGACCGCTGGCCGGCGAACAGCCCAGCGACGACCGCCGGAGTGGGCGGCTCATTTGCCAGGATAACCCTCAGCCGGGCCTGTTCGATAGCATTGCCCTGGCTTCTGACAAACTGAATAGCTCGCTCCGGGTTCATTGTTATGGCAACCCTATCTCACAATGACAGGTGCGACGCACTTTCGTGCGAACAAAGTTCGCCTGTGCGTTGCACCTGTGAACAGTGCGTCGCACCTGAGCGATGCCCGGTAAAATTAAGTATAAA
>MGNS01000101.1:55739-55938 GCA_001795165.1 Chloroflexi bacterium RBG_16_57_11 | reverse complement strand
GCGGCGCAACGCATACATCGGGGAGCTGCAAGGGAACGCCGGGCAGGAATCTTTCCAGGTGGCGCAAGAGCCAGGCTTCTTCCAGCGGGCGGCGACGTTCTTGCGGGCGCTGTTCGGCCTGGAAGTGGAAACAGCCGTGGCGGCTGGTGGAGAGGAGAGCACGGGCACCGGGAAGCGCGGGCTGGCGATGAACCTGGCT
>MGNS01000101.1:19937-55725 GCA_001795165.1 Chloroflexi bacterium RBG_16_57_11 | reverse complement strand
AGATCAACCGGCTCCCATGGAGTTGACCGAGGGGGAGACGATCACGATCACTTACACCTACGACCCGCTCAACCGGCTGAGGGAAGCAAATTATAGCAACGAGCCATATTTCCACTACACTTATGATGCGGTCGGCAATCGCTTGACGCAGGAGATGCCGTCGGGGACGAACACTTATCAATACGACGACGCCAACCGGCTGACCAACGTGGATGGGGTGAATTACATCTGGGATGATAACGGCAACCTGCAAAGCGATGGGGTGTACACGTACGCTTATAATACCGCCAACCAATTGATCACAGCCAGCAGCCAGCAAACCACGGCCAGTTTCACGTATAATGGGCTTGGAGACAGGCTGAGGCAGACGGTGGACGGTGTGACGACGGATTATACAGTAGACATGGCGGGTGGGCTGACCCAGGTCTTGCAGGATGGGCAAGACACTTACCTGTATGGCGTAGGGCGGATCGCACAGCACGACGCAGGCGGAGCGGAGTATTTCCTGGGGGATGCGCTGGGTAGTGTGAGGCAGTTGGCGGATCAAGACGGCGAGGTGACGCTGGCAAAGGATTACCAGCCGTATGGGGTGGTGATGAGCAGTGCGGGGAGCGGGGTGAGCAGCTATGGGTTCACGGGGGAGTATACAAGTCAAGGGTTAATTTATCTAAGAGCAAGGTGGTATTCGCCTTCCCAAGCCCGTTTCCTGACGAAGGACGTGTGGGAGGGGGATATTTTCAGGCCGGTTTCACAAAACCAGTGGAATTACGCCTACTCGAACCCGGTTCGATATACAGACCCCACTGGTGAAGGTCCGATAGAGGCCTGCTTGACATTATTCGCCACCTTGGCGCTTATAGATGGTCCGATCCCTGCTGGCGAAGCGGCAGGCGTCCTCGCCTGTTTGGCGATCTTTGGTGGCGCCTCACTCACCGCCGTCCTTGTGGCACAACATGCGCCCGAAGTTGCTGAGGAAGTAACCCAAACCTGTAATTGGATTGAATGGTTATATACACGGCCTGTTCAACCAGACCCACAAAAACAGCCTTCTCCGGAACCCAAAATCCAACCAAACCACCTGAAACACCTGAACCTAAGCACATTTTCTACTTCTCAGAATTAGGTGCGTATAATCCAGGGAGAGAAATATCGCAGATTAAGAACGACTTGGAATATATAAGTTACATTCCAGGTATTCCGGGATTAATAAGCCAGCTTGAAAGTGCAAAAATTTACAATTTTATTATGGGTAGAAAATTCGAATCGGAACGAGCGATATATTATTATAACCAGGGTAAGCTGGAAGAAGTGAATTCCACGTCCGAAGGGTATGATTTGATGGTAACAAATATGGGTACGATAAGGTATATTGAAGTCAAGTGGTCGGGTGGAGCGATCGATAGGGCAACATTGACCGGAGTAATTGGAGAAGCTCGGCTTCACCCTTCTCGAACTTTCTTGCTAGAAACGACATGGATTACTTTGACTGACCAGGTATATCTTGTTAAGGAGGGAGGCAGAATATATCCTTAATATCATATTTGTAACCAAATGGCAACGAAAGGGTTCAAGCATGGGTTTTTTCGCTTTTCTCGAAGTAGACAATGGCGAATCGC
Source organism: Chloroflexi bacterium RBG_16_57_11 (assembly GCA_001795165.1). GTDB lineage: Bacteria > Chloroflexota > Anaerolineae > Anaerolineales > UBA4823 > RBG-16-57-11. Next base: position 54,109 of record MGNS01000101.1, on the reverse strand, counting down.
TATCAATAGATAGAGAAAATGGCATCAATGTAGGGAAGCCTCTAATTTCATTTTTAGAGCCTTATTCGAGTGCAATTACACACAGCGAAGGATCTCCAAAACTGCGATGGTTTTCACGGTTAGAAGAACAATCCAGTGTCAATCTTCGGGTCCTCACGGAGATTTATTACGGTGAAGACATGCTCTACTCGCCCGATGAATATGACCGGTTCATAGCAGAATGGGGCCGTATCATTGGTAGGCTTAGCGAAGCGGAATTTAAGAAGAGGTTGGAAGATCGAGAAAAGACGTGGACGCCGATCGTTGAAATGCTCCCGGCAGTCGAAGAGGTTGTTCGCCTCTTGCCCCAGATGGGTGAAGATACGCATTGGTATGTAGCTGAAAATACACGACCCGCCTTTCAGGCTCTACTCGATACGCTGAAGCAAGCTCAAAACAGAGGTGGAAAGAAAGTAAGAATTCTGATTCGATAATGATTGTCCAACTGTTATCGATTTGAACCGATGAGCTTAGGGCTAGACCTTGCCACTGGTCTGACCCAAGTGCTGGCGGATGACGCAGCCGTGGGGTCCTCATCCGGCCAGAGTAATTCGATGAATTGATCAGCGGGGATTACTTCGCCAACGCGGTGTGCCAGGATTTTTAGAATGGTGCGCATCTGCCGGCCGCGCCACTCGTCCCCGGACAGCAGCTCACCATCGCGTTCGACCTGAAAGGCGCCAAGCAGAGAAATGCGCAGCATCTAATTTATCCCCGGGTAAGCATCTCCACAGCCTGCTGTACGCTGTCGGCGAAAATTATCCAGCGACGCTGTTCCTCAGGTATGTAGCTGTCGAATGAGCGGAAGAATTGTTCGATCGTCGCCCGCCAGCCATCGCCAACCAGGATCAGCGGGCGCGGTGAGATCACCTCGATCAGCAGGAGGTTCCACATTTCCATGATCTCTGTCAGCGTTCCAGGCCCGCCAGGCAATGCGATCGCTGCCTGGCCACCGTCGATCAGGGCAGAGATCCGCTGGCGTAAAGTTGGATAGCGTCGCTCTTCCATCACCCATGGGTTTGGGCTGGTTGGACGCCAGGCTTCAATTTCATCGCAGGTGACACCAATGACTTGGCCTCCCGCCTCAGCCGCGCCGCGCGAGACGGCTTCCATCGTGCCGATGTACCCGCCGGTCAAAACCGCAAACCCGGCCTCTCCCAGCAATTTACCTAACTCCAGTGCCTGGGCGTAACCTTGATCGTCCGGCCGTGAGCCGCCGAACACAGTGACATTTTTGATCATTTTATTTCAAATTATCTTCGTCCCACCTGCGGGTGTAGTTTTTTTGCAGCTTGTTCAGGATGGCCTGCTCCAGGTCGATGTCTGATAGACTGGCGATTTGCAATAGATATAACCCCACATCTGCCAGCTCATCAGCGAATCCTTCAGGATTATTCAATCGCTCATCCCATTGGAAATGTTCCAGAACTTCGTTTGCTTCCAGGCTAAGGGAGATCGCCAGGTTGCGTAGCGTTTGCGGACGGAGGCTTTTCTCATCGTACCAGCCTTGCGAGCGCACGAAATCGTGCATGGCCTGTGTGAGCTCTTGAATATCCACTGGATTATGCCTCATTTTTCAGCGCATCCAACGCAGCTTGAGCCGATAAACGCTGCTCTGGATGCCAACCCGGCTCGCTGGCCATGCGCTGCAGGTGGCTGTAGACCGCGGCTTTTCGTTCCTCATCTAACGAGTTGAAAGCCACTTGCACTTGTCCAGACCGGCGAGACAGCAAGGCCTCCCAAAGATATTCAAGATCCAAAGAATCTGAAGATTGCTCTTTCATGCATGATATTATCCCATACTTGGGTGGATGTGGCAGTTCCCATTAAAATATAACCCAAAGCTTGATTTACCGGTTGCTTCACTTTTTCGAAGCAACTTATTCTGACGTATAATAACCTGATGGAGATCATCCTCACACACGAGCAAGCGGATTTCGACGCCCTGGGCTCGCTATTAGGTGCACACCTGCTGCTCGAGACGGCTATACCCGTTCTGCCGAGGCGTCTAAATCGTAACGTGCGCGCTTTTCTGGCTCTGTACGGCGCCGAGCTGCCGTTTGTCGATCCCCGCGACTTGCCCGCCGAACCGGTCGAGAAAGTCCTGCTGGTAGACACACAATCGATGGTAAGTGTGCGTGGTATGACCCGCGAGACCGAGATAAAGGTAATCGATCACCATCCTGTGCGCGAGAGTTTACCGGCTGAATGGTCGGTGACTACACATGATATCGGCGCCACCACGACATTGCTCGTGGAAGAATTGCAGGAGCACAACGGACTGCTCAATCCGATCCATGCCACCTTGATGTTATTAGGGATATATGAAGACACCGGTTCTTTGACCTACACACGCACGACACCGCGCGATTTGCGTGCTGCATCTTTTCTCCTTGAGCAAGGGGCAAGCCTGAATATTGCAGCGGATTTCCTCAACCACCCACTCTCTCAAGCCCAGCAAGCGTTATACGACCACCTGCGTACTTCCGCACAAACCCACCACATTCAGGGGCACAGGATCGTGGTCACAACGGGACACGCCCAGCACATGGATGAAGAGCTATCCTCCATCACCCACAAGCTGCGCGACCTGCTGGATCCGGATGCAATTTTTGTCCTGGTTACCACCCGGGGTGGGGTTCAATTTATCGCCCGGTCGACGAGCGATCATATCGATGTCGCCGCGGTCGCGGCGCGCTTTGGCGGAGGGGGGCACGAGCGGGCTGCGGCCTGCCTGATCCGCGGCCGCGACCTGGAAAGCGTTCTGGCCGAATTGCTCGAAACGTTACCTGAGTACGTTCATCCGGCGGTTACTGTTGCGCAAATCATGTCGCGTGGCCCGCAAGTTTTGCGTCCCGATACACCCGTCGAGGAAGCCCATCGACGCATGCGCCTTTATGGCTATGAGGGTTACCCGGTGGTCGACCATGGTAAGGTCGTTGGGTTGATCACCCGCAGGGCGGTGGATCGCACAATCTCGCATAAGCTAAATTACCCGGTCTCCCGTGTGATGGAAGTGGGCGGTTATACCGTCGCGCCGGATGATGCGATCGAACATGTCCAGCGCCTGGTGACCGAAACCGGTTGGGGGCAAATTCCTGTTGTGGAACCCCAGAGTGGGGAAATCGTGGGGATCGTTACCCGGACTGACCTGCTTAAGAACCTGGCGCCTGAGCCGATGACCCCGGGTCGCCTCAACCTGACAGCCCGTCTGGAGACCGCCCTGCCTGCCGATCGATTGGTCTTGTTGAAGATCATTGCAACGGTGGCGTACGAACAGCGTGCTGCCTTATATATCGTGGGAGGCTTCGTGCGCGACTTGTTGCTCGAGCGACCTAGTTTGGATTTCGACCTGGTCGTCGAAGGCGACGCGATTGCCTTGGCGCGCGCCCTGGCGGAACGGTATGGCGGCCGGGTGACGGGACACTCTCGCTTCGGGACGGCGAAATGGCGTCTGGCCGAACGAAATGGGGAAAATCCGGGCAAGATCAAAGTGGAAGGTCTTCAAAGCGTTGATCTAGTTTCTGCTCGCACCGAATTTTATACTCATCCGACTGCGTTGCCAACCGTCGAGCGCGGAAGCATCAAGCTAGATCTGCACCGCCGCGACTTCACAATCAATACCCTCGCCCTACGCCTGGATGGGCGCCATTATGGCGAGCTACATGATTATTGGGGTGGGCTTTCGGATCTGCGGGCCGGGTTAGTGCGTGTGCTACATTCGTTGTCGTTTGTCGATGACCCAACGCGAATTCTACGTGCTGCGCGTTTCGAGCAACGCTTCGCCTTTCGGATCGAGCAGCGAACGATGCAATTACTTCTTGAGGCGCGCTCGTTAATCGAGCGTCTATCCGGAGATCGTATCCGCCATGAGCTGAACCAAATCCTGACCTCCAGCATCGCCCCGCAGGTAATCAGCCGGTTACATAGTCTGGATTTGTTGGCTGCAATTCATGCCAGCCTGACATGGGACGATTGGTTATATGCCCGCCTGGAATTACTGGATAATCTTCAGCCTGAGGTGTATTGGGGGGTTAGCGTTGACCCAACCACGCTACGAAGGGAGCTTGGTTACACTCTTTGGCTGATCGAGCTGGCGCCTGAACAAGCGGATGGGGTGGCGCGACGCCTGAAGCTTCCTGTGCAACTGGCACGAGTCATCCTGGCAGCCTGCGCACTATGGCGTGACCGGCATAGTCTGGCGTCAGCACGGCCAAGCCTGATCACCGAGCGTCTGGAAGATGTGCCGCCATTGGCATGCTACGCCCTCTACCTGGCTACCTCCGATGTAAAGTTGCGTAACATAATCCAGAGTTTTGTCGCCCGCTGGCAAAAAATGCAGCCCTTCACCGACGGGCATTTGTTGAAAAAACGTGGTGTGTCACCCGGCCCACATTACCGCCAGATTTTGAACGCCTTGCGCGGCGCATGGCTGGATGATCAGGTGCATTCGCAGGAAGAAGAATTTGCGCTGTTAGATGAACTCCTGCGAAGCAAAGAAATCGTCCACACCGAAGCGAGCACTTTGTGACCGACCATACTTTTGTGCCCCCATCGCTATCTATAGCAGGCGCCGGACGGTTATACCTATTGCTGGTGCGACAGGTCATCCAGAATGATCTACCAGCCCTTGAATGGGATGGCGAATACCGGCACTTCAGACGTCTGTACCGAGATATTTATCATAGCGCGTGCCAGGGTAAGGCTGTATTATGGGTGGGTGACCTGGAAAACGAAGGCGTCATCGGTCAAGTCTTTGTCCAGCTTGACAGCGCGCGCAAGGAGCTGGCAGATGGCGTCTCTCGAGCCTATATTTATGGATTTCGCGTCCGGCCAAAATATCGCAGCCAGGGTGTCGGCGGGCACATCCTCCAGACGGTTGAGCGGGATCTGACCGGGCGTGCTTTCCAATTCGTTACGCTGAACGTGGGGCGTGATAATCCGGATGCAAGACGATTCTATGAACGTTATGGCTACCAGGTGGTAGCTGCTGAGCCTGGTCGCTGGTCTTATCTTGACGATCAGGGAAATCGCCGTGAGGTGCATGAGCCCGCCTGGCGTATGGAAAAACACCTGAACAGGTATTAATAATTTGTTAGATCAAGGCTGCCTATATTGCATTCCTATTGCTTCTATGATAAAATAATCACGTTGTCGTTAGCGCACAACGCTACTGGCATTGACGAAAAGTGGGCATCCCCCACTTTTCTGCTTGTTACCCAGGTTATTCGTCACAATTGGCAATATAAACGCATCGTGTGACAAGTATTACTCCAGGCGGAGAATTATCAGGAATGAAGAACGAGTTCGTCTTAGCCTTTAACGAAGTGATTGAAGAAAAGGGGCTACCGAAGGATGTGGTGATCGACGCGCTACAGGCTGCGTTGGCTTCTGCTTACCGTCGTCACGTCAATGCTTCGAACGCGCAGCGTGTGGATGCGATCATCGATTCTGAAACAGGCAAGGTTACCATCTACGCCGAGAAAGAAGTGGTTGATTCGGTCGAAGATGAGCGTACTGAGGTCGCCCTGATGGATGCGGTTAAGGTCGATGAAGAAGCCGCCATCGGCAGCATGGTGGTTGTAGAAACAACCCCCAAGAACTTTGGCCGTGTGGCCGCGCAAACAGCGCGCCAGGTGATCCAGCAACGCATCCGAGAAGCTGAGCGTGACGCACAGTTTAATCACTTCGGTAAGCAGGTAGGGGAAATTATCTCTGGTTTGGTGCAGGCAGTTAACGCCCAGGGTGTTACCCTCGGCTTGGAAATGAAGGCCGAAGGCTCGATGCCGCGCACGCAAATGATCCCTGGCGAACGGTTCCGCGTACACGACCGGGTGCGTGCTTTGCTATTGGAAGTCAAGCCCACGCCACGCGGTCCGCAGATTATCCTTTCACGCGCTCACCGAAATTTTTTACGCCGCCTGCTTGAAAACGAAGTGCCGGAAATCTATCATGGCATGGTGGAGATCCGCTCGATAGCACGTGAGCCAGGTCAACGCTCGAAAGTAGCTGTGGCCGCGCTTCAGGCTGGAGTGGATCCGGTCGGGGCGTGTGTTGGCATCCGTGGTGTGCGCATCCAGGCGATCGTACGCGAGCTAAATGATGAGAAAATCGACGTCATCGAATGGAGCGCCGACCCATCTGTTTATATCGCCAAGGCGCTAAGCCCGGCGCGTGTTTCGGGTGTCTTCTTGAATGACGCTGCCAAGGGCGCCAAGACTGCCACCGTAGTCGTGCCTGAAGATCAGCTCAGCCTGGCGATCGGTCGCGACGGTCAAAACGCCCGCCTGGCAGCCAAGCTGACTGCCTGGCGCATCGATATCAAGAGCCTGCCCGAGGCAGCCAGTGATGCTCGCGATAAACTTTTGCAAGATCCGGAATTTGTCGAGCTTTCTGGCCACGAAGCGGATGTGCTTCCGCAGGTTGAGGCAATCCTGGCGAAGAAAGCCGAGGGTCGCCCCGTCACACCTGAAGAGTACTACCTGCTGACCCAGTTTGTAGACCGGGTTGAGCGCGGGGTAATCCGCCAGCGTAAGGATGAAGAGCAGGTGGAGGACGAGCGGGTCGTGCAGGCCAGGGAAAGCATCCCTGCGGCGGCATTTGAAATCCCCCTGGAAAAGTTCGATGTCTCTGATCGCGTCTACGCAGTGATCAGTGAAACTGGCTTACAGACCGTTGGCGATTTAATGCTTCAAATGAAACTCGACCCCGATTCGATCTGGAAGTTGAGCGGAATGGGTCCAAAAGCCATGCAAGAATTACAGACCTCTCTGGACCGGTTGGAGGCTCAGTTAGCGCCGGCGGAGGTTGAGGCTCTTCCGGAAGAAGTCGCAGCGGTAGAGGCACTGCCGGCTGAAGAGCCCGTCCAGGTTACGCCGGTTGTGGCTGAAGCTAAGGTCGAGATCGAGGTGCCGCTTGAAGAAGTAACTGCGCCGGAGGTCGAGCCGGTCGTGGTTGAAGAGCCTGAAATAGAAGAGGCTGTAGCGATGGAAGCAGTTGCTGCTCCTGCGGGTGAGGGAGCTGAGGAAGAAGAACCCAGCACTTTCGACCAGTTGTTCGCTCTGCGCCCAGATGTCTTGACCTACGAGACCTCGGATGAAGAGGATCTCGAAGATGAAGACGATAAGAAGAAGAAGAAAAAGAAGAAGAAGTTTGTCGAGATGGAATTCGATCCCGATCGTAACGCAATGGTAGTCAAGAAGAAACGCAAGCGCGGTGGCGAATGGGACGAAACCTCTTGGGAAGCCTGATCTTTCCTGTTTCAGGGAGATTTAGTGCCAAAGAAGAAGACGGTACGTAGAAAACATGTGCCCCAGCGCACCTGCGTAGGTTGCCGAGAGGTGCTGCCAAAACGGTCAATGATCCGCATCGTACGCACCGGGGATGTCATCCTGGTTGACCCTTCAGGCAAGATGGCTGGTCGTGGTGCTTATTTACACAACCAACGCTCCTGCTGGGACCGCGGCTTAAAAGGCGCACTATCTCATGCGCTAAAAACTGAGCTGACAGAAGAGGATCGCAAATTATTGTTGGCTTATATGGATTCATTACCGGAAGATGAGCCTGTGCAAGATCAAGCGCGGCATATTGGATAGCCAGATGGGATCACCTGGCTTTCCACCGGAGCGGTTCATCCTGGATCTTGCTTACCACGCGTGGTTGACGAAGGAGGGCAGCGATTTTGCCCACCCTTCGAGATGGCATATTGCTATGCGGCAAGATGCTGAGCGGCAAGCTGCCGAATTGTCCGCCCTGTTATGAGCGTATAGTCGTATTCAGTTCACCCGAGTCGCTCGTTAGGGCCGGACGGTCATTCAAGAGTTTAGGAGGTGCCCTATGAGCGATAATGGGCGTCGCGTCAATAACATCATACTTCCCCCTACGATTACAGTACGTGATCTGGCGCAAGCTATCCAATCCAGCCCGATTGATATCATCAAAAGCTTGATGGCAAATGGTGTGATGGCCAATATTAATCAGCAGATCGATTTCGATACTGCGGCTATCGTCGCGGCGGAAATGGGCTATGAAGCCGCGTTGGAAACCCCTGAGAGGGCAGAGGAAGAAACAGGTGAGATTCCTATGTGGCGGCGTGCCATCGCCGTTGAAGACCCAAAGGACCTGGTTGTCCGTTCACCGGTCGTAACCATCTTGGGTCATGTCGATCATGGCAAGACAACCCTGTTGGATGCAATCCGCCATGCGAACGTGGCAGAGGGAGAGGCGGGCGGCATTACCCAACATATTGGCGCGTACCAGGTCGAATTGAAAGGCCGGACGATCACTTTTCTGGATACACCCGGGCACGCGGCTTTCACCGCCATGCGCGCTCGTGGCGCGCAGGGTGCGGATATTGTGGTGCTGGTGGTGGCAGCGGATGATGGGGTTATGCCACAGACGAGAGAAGCGATTGCGCATGCCAAAGCGGCGCGCGTCCCGATCATCGTAGCATTAAATAAAATCGATAAGCCAAATGCCGACCGTGATCGCGTCAAGCAACAGTTAGCAGAGGTGGGGCTGGTGCCGGATGATTGGGATGGCGATACGATTGTTGTGCCAATTTCTGCCAAGCGTCGTATAGGAATCGAAGACTTGCTGGAAGCCATCCTGCTGATTGCGGACAACATGGATATTCAGGCCAATCCGAAGGGAAAAGTGATTGGTACGGTGATCGAGGCAGAACGCGATCGTGCAAAAGGTGTGCTGGCTACTCTGCTGATCCAAAATGGCACCTTGAAGGTGGGCGATGTGGTTGTGGCGGGGATGGCGCACGGCCGCTTGCGGGCGATGTTCGACCATCGCGGGCGCAAGCTGCACAAAGCCGGCCCTTCATCCCCGGTCTCGGTGATGGGTCTGAATGACGTGCCACAGGCAGGCGACATCTTCCAGGTAGTCGAAACGGAAAAGGTAGCGCGTGAGGTGATCGGTGAGCGCCAGGCGGCGAAGGGATCGAAGACCTCGGTTGTCAGGAGCGCGGTCACCCTCGAGCAGTTGTTCGATCGGTTCCAGGCAGGAGAGATCCGTGAGCTGCGTCTGATCGTCAAGGCCGATGTGCAAGGCTCGTTAGAGCCGATCGTATCGTCGTTGAATGATTTCAATAAAGGCGATATCAAAGTGAACATTCTCCACGCCGAGACGGGAAACATCGGTGAGAATGATGTGATGCTGGCGGCTGCTTCCAAGGCGATCGTAATTGGATTTAATGTGCAGCCTGATTCCGCCGCGCGACGACTTGCCGAAGCCGAGGGCGTTTCGATCCGAATCTATGATATCATTTACCGTCTGACGGAAGATGTGGAAAAAGCCCTTAAGGGCATGTTAGAACCAGAAGAAAAAGTAACAATCATTGGGCACGCCGATGTGCGAGCAGTATTTCACATATCGAAAGTCGGCAACATTGCTGGCTGCCGTGTGATCGATGGTGAGATTCGACGTAACGCACGTATGCGTGTGCTTCGCAATGGTTTGCCGGTACATGAAGGCTCCATTAGCTCTTTGAAGCACCTTCAGGAAGACGTCCGCGAAGTGCGTGCTGGCTTCGAGTGCGGTATTGGATTGAAGGGCTTCGATAATATCCAGGTGGGTGACCGGCTGGAGTGCTACGTTGTTGAAAAGGTTAGCGTGGCTTAAGGGCTAAGGCGAGAAAAAATTGAGGAGTAGAGTTGGTTTCAAAATTACGCTTGCAGCGCATTAACGATCGTATACGGGAAGAGCTTTCTGAAATGCTGCTGCAGGAGGTATCTGACCCGAGGCTCGAAGGTATCTCGATCACAGATGTCAAAGTAGATCGTGAGCTGGCCTATGCTGATGTATACGTCTCGGCGCTCGAAGGCGGTGAGCGCTGGAAAGAAATCCAGGAAGGCTTTCAGCATGCCCAGGGGTTCTTACGCCGTGAGCTTTCCCGACGCGTCGAGTTGCGTGTCTTTCCACGTCTCCGCTTCCGCTGGGATCCGACGTTTGAACGCGCCGAACGAATCGAGCAATTGATTGCCTCACTCCATGTAGAAACTCAAAGTGAGGGTGTGGAGCCGCCTGCAACCACACAGAGTTTAGGGGATAAGGGAAATGCCTCTGGATGACGGCCTGTTCAGGCAGGTGATTGAAAAATTCGAATCAGCACAGCGGATTTTGTTAGCTTGCCATCTTCGTCCGGACGGTGATGCGATTGGATCTTTGCTCGGCTTAGGCCTGGCGCTCCACTCGCGCGAAAAACAAGTACAGATGATCAGCGAGGATGGTGTGCCACCCTCATGCCGCCACCTGGATGGCATTGCCGAGATCCGGCGACAGGCCGAAGGTGAATTTGACCTGGTGTGTCTGGTAGATTGTTCTGATCTCGAGCGGGTGGGTTCGGTTTTGGTAAACCATGGACCGGTGGACATCAACCTTGACCATCACCCGACGAATTTGAACTTTGCTGACTTGAATCTCGTAGATGTTCAAGCAGTTGCAACCGCGGAGATCATAGCCGATCTTCTTTCGATCTGGGGGTTAACGATCACACCAACGATTGCCGAAGCCCTGCTGACCGGTCTGGTCACGGACACGATCGGTTTTCGCACTTCGAATGTAAAACCGTCTACCCTACGGATGGCGGCAGATCTGATGGAATGGGGCGCAGATATCGCCACAATCTATCGCCGTGCATTGGTTGACCGCTCTTATGAAGCGATGCGGCTCTGGGGTGCTGGTCTGTCAAGGTTGGAGCGAAATGGGCGCTTGCTATGGACGACACTGACCCTGGATGACCGCAAGACTTCCAGGTATCCAGGTCGTGACGACGCCGATTTAATTAATATATTAAGCACGGTACAAGACGCAGACATAACAATCATATTTGTTGAGCAACCCAATGGTCGAGTGAAAATCAGCTGGCGTGCACAGCCAGGTTTCGATGTCTCCAAAATCGCTGTTCGTCTGGGCGGTGGGGGACACACCGCAGCTGCCGGCGCGGAAATCCAGGGTAGCCTGCAAGAAGTACAGGCAACCATCCTGGAAATGACTCGCTCATTGTTGAATGGAGGACAACATGTTTGAACCAAGGGACTCATCTTTTAATTCTACCAACAGGAGAGGTGAACCCGACCACGACAAGGATGATGTTAAAAATGTTGTCTCGGGTGTTCTGGTGGTAGATAAACCGATCGGTCTCACCTCGCACGACGTGGTGCAAATCATCCGTCGTGGGACTGGCATCCGTCGAGCCGGGCATACTGGCACGCTTGATCCGCGCGCTTCGGGCGTTTTAGTCGTCCTGATTGGACCGGCAGTACGTCTGAGCGAATACGTCTCCGCGTCGGACAAGCGCTACCAGGCAACCATCCGCCTGGGGGCCTCGACCGATACCTATGACTCGGAAGGCTCCGTCACCGGTAGCCCGACGGTAGATGTGGATGAAATAACCGAAGAGCGGTTCGATGAAGTTTTGCAGCGTTTTATTGGTGAGATTGAACAGGTACCACCGCCTTATTCGGCTGTTAAAGTGCAAGGCCGGAGAGCTTACGATATGGCCCGCGAGGGTGAAGAGGTTGACCTGGCGCCACGCATCATTAAGGTGTTCAGCCTGGATATCCTGGAATGGGCACCTCCGGAGGCAGTGATCGACGTCTACTGCTCCTCCGGTACATATGTTCGGTCGCTGGCGAATGATCTCGGTAAAGAATTGGGCACCGGCGCGCACCTGGTTGGGCTACGGCGCACCAAAAGCGGGCGCTTCACCTTAAGAGATGCAGTTCCTTTACGTCGATTGCAGGAATCCTTTGAGGCCGGTACCTGGTACCGAAATTTGATCCCTGCTGCCGAGGCGCTGGCCGATTGGCCGATGGTTGAATTGGACGCTGATCAGGTTGAGCTGATTCGCCACGGACATCGTATCCCGGCCGGGCCAGAAGATAGTGGTCTAGCGCGCGGCGTCTCACAACAAGGCGATTTGGTCGCATTGTTGGAAGTCGATGCCGCCACCCAGGAGTGGCAGCCACGTAAAGTATTCTTCCAATCTTAAATGCTCCTGGACCCCTATGCTGCATCACACCTCGCTGAAAGGCTTGCATCTGCAAGGCGTATGGCTGACGATTGGATCATTCGATGGTGTTCATAGAGGTCACCAGGCCATATTGCGCAAGCTGGTTACCGGAGCGCATGCAGCGGGCGCTCCCGCGGTTGTCCTGACTTTTTTCCCTCATCCATCGATCGTTCTGCGCGGTCGATCTGGGCCGTTTTATCTGACCTCCCCGGAGGAGCGGGCAGTTCTTTTGGGTCAGCAGGGTGTGGATCACGTGATCACACTCAGGTTCGATAAAACGCTTGCCAGCCAAACGGCGCGCTCATTTGTACAGGCGCTTTACGACCATTTGGGACTGCGCCATTTATGCATCGGGCATGACTTTGCCCTTGGGCGTGGGAGGGAGGGCGATCTACCTTTCCTGCAAAATCTGGGTAAAGAATTAAGCTATTCCATTCACGTAATGCGCCCAATTCTGCATCAAGGTCAGGTGGTGTCTTCCAGCCGTATCCGGTCCGTTTTGATGGAAGGGAATATACAGTTGGCTAAAGCACTGCTCGGACGGCATTTTCAGGTGCACGGGGAAGTTGTGGCCGGAGACGGACGTGGGCGGACGATCGGCATCCCAACGGCGAACCTCGAGGTATGGCCGGAGCGTTTACTGCCTAAGAGCGGCGTATATGCCTGTCTGGCTTGCGTGGATGGGCAAACCCGGCGGGCGGTTGCAAACATCGGAGTCCGCCCAACCTTCGAGAAACAGGAAGCCCTGCCGCGCCTTGAAGCGCATTTGCTGGACTATTCAGGCGACCTGTATGGCAAAGACCTGACGCTCCGATTTATTGCACGGCTGCGTGATGAACAACGTTTCCCCAATATTCAAGCCCTGGTCAAGCAAATCCAGGCCGACATTTCGAAGGCAAAGAAGATACTTCGAGTAAAATAAAGCCGAGGCAAGCGACGATGAGGCAGTATCTGGATTTGCTACAACACATTTTGGAGCATGGCGCACGAAAAGGGGACCGCACAGGCACGGGGACGCTTTCTGTTTTTGGCTATCAGATGCGCTTTGATCTACAGGATGGCTTTCCACTGCTGACCACCAAAAAGCTGCATCTGAAATCGATCATTTATGAGTTGCTGTGGTTCTTGAGGGGCGGAACCAATGTTCGCTACCTGCAGGAACACGGCGTCCACATCTGGGATGAGTGGGCGGATGAAAGAGGCGAGCTCGGTCCGGTTTATGGCAGCCAGTGGCGATCCTGGCATACTGCCGATGGGCGCATTGTAGACCAGATTGCACAAGTGGTCGAGCAGATCCAACGGAATCCCAACTCACGCCGCCTGATCGTCAGCGCCTGGAATCCCGGTGAGGTGGATTCCATGGCATTGCCCCCATGCCACGCGCTGTTCCAGTTCTATGTCGCCGGTGGTCGTCTCTCCTGCCAGCTTTACCAGCGTTCAGCAGATGTGTTCTTGGGTGTTCCATTCAACATCGCCTCTTACGCCTTGCTGACTCACATGATGGCGCAGGTGTGCGACCTGCAGCCGGGCGAATTCGTCCACACCTTTGGTGACGTACACCTGTACCGCAATCACCTGGACCAGGCCCGTTTGCAGCTCACGCGCCAGCCGTACCCTTTACCACAGATCAGGCTTAACCCGGAGGTCCGGTCTATCTTTAGCTTCCAGTTCGAGGATTTTGAGCTGCTGAATTATCAAGCCCACCCGCACATTAAGGCCGCGGTATCCATCTGAGCTGCTGTGTTGCAGCCAATTCTGTCGCTGTAGCCGGGACTAACGATCCCGGCTGAAACGGATGAGTGGAGGACAGTCTTAGCCGTGCTAATTTCTCTCATTGTTGCTATGGATGAAGAACGGGGCATCGGCAGAGATGGTAAGATCCCGTGGCATCTCAGGGCTGACCTGCAACGCTTCAAAGCGCTGACGATGGGTCATCACCTGATCGTGGGGCGTAAGACCTGGGAATCGATCGGCCGCCCGTTGCCGGGACGCAAGATGATCATCATTACCCGCAACACTTCATACCAACCAAAAGATTGTCCGGAATGCATTGTGGTGAACTCACTACAGGCGGCATTGGATGTTGCGCGAGGGGCAGGCGAGCAGGAAACCTTCATCGGCGGTGGGGGAGAAATTTTCGACCAGGCGCTGCCGTTGGCAGATCGCATCTACCTGACCACCGTGCACACCCGGGCGGGGTGTGATGTGTTCTTCCCTCCCTTTAATGCAACAGCGTGGGTGGGGATCGAGCGTAGCGAGCAAGGGACGGATGAAATGAACGAGTATGGATCTACTTATCAAGTCTTGCAAAGGTAGTGCAAGCCAGTTTAATGTCTGGGGATAACCTGTCTCGCACGGGAGGGTGGTGACCGTAAAATCGCGAGAAATCGATTGACTACAGCATGCAATTATGCTATACCTTATTCAGGAGGTGCTACCAAAAACGAATTGAGACCAACCACATTTCTTACAACTAATTTTGGGACGGTTTTTTGAGAAATTTAGTTCGCAGCGGAGGGATGCGATGAAGAAAATTACGATGATCGCGATTTTGGTTTTATTAAGCTTTGTCATGGTATCGTCGGTGGCATCGGCCCAAGACGGCCAGGACATCATAGTGATTTATCCAAATCGTTGGGACTCCAGCCAGACTGTCTAATCCGACCAGTGGATTGTGTTTGCATCTGGATGGGGCGCTTGCCACCATGGCAATGTCCAGAGCTACTTGACCGCGAGTTACCTGGAATTCATCCTGGATGGCGGATCACTATTTGGATCGAAGGGCGAAGTCTCTCAATATTGGGGGCCGATATTCCAAGTTCCTGCCGGACCATCTGCTACTGCTTGTATGGGTAAGACTCCCGAAATGATCTGGAGAGCAGATTGGTCGTATGACTACGGTTACCTGGAGGCAGGCGATCATACGCTCCGTTTTATAAATAAAGTCGACCATCCTGTCACGGATGCAGCGGATTATGATGGAGACGGCAACCCCGATCTGTTTAAGGGCATCCTCCGGGATATGGAAATCACGATCCATGTCGAAGATCGTTAAGATTTGACTGTTGCCCTTGACAAATCCTCTCTTTTTCATATAATCCAACACAATTACATCTATAAAGACTGTGAAGAGGACGAGTAGGCGCCGAAATTGGCGTTCCAGAGAGCGGGAACCGGTGCAAGCCCGTACGCACGCTGGCGTTGAATGGACCTCGGAGTCGCAGGGCGAAAAGCTGATTGCCGATTAGCCTGTGCCGGAATTGCCACCGTTATCTGGGTAAAGGGTATTCGCGAGCAATCGCACGTACCCGCAACGAGTGAGGCTGGCCTCTTCCCCCCTGTCGCAACACCGGCAGGGGTTTTGTTTGGTAGGGCAGCCAGCCTAACCGGGGTGGCACCACGGACAGCGCGTTCGTCCCCAATACGGGCGAGCGCGTTTTTGTTTCCCCTGAAACATCGAAGCGCAGCTCGCAAATTCATCCAACATAATGATGTTTTATCTAAAGGAGAGACCCATGACCACCAAGAATTCTTCCGAAACACGCTTTTTACTCGGTGAGGCTGACCTGCCCAAGTTTTGGTACAACGTAAACGCCGACAACCCGGTGCCGCCAGCTCCGGTGCTGCATCCGGGCACCAAGGAGCCTGTGACGCCTGATTTCCTCTCGGTGCTTTTCCCGATGGATTTGATCTTGCAGGAGATCAGCACCGAGCGCTTTATCGAGATCCCAGAGGAAGTGCGCGAGATTTATAAGCTCTACCGGCCGACGCCGCTGATCCGCGCCCGCCGGCTGGAAAAGATGCTGGACACCCCGGCGCACATCTATTATAAGAATGAGGGGGTTTCACCCGCCGGCAGCCACAAGCCAAACACAGCCATCCCGCAGGCGTTCTATAACAAAATCGCCGGAACAAAGGCGCTGACCACCGAAACTGGCGCCGGACAATGGGGTTCAGCGCTGGCCCTGGCGGGTAACTTCTTCGATCTGGATATCGAAGTTTATATGGTCAAGGTATCCTATCATCAAAAGCCTTACCGCCGCCTGATGATGGAGACTTACGGCGCGAAGGTGTTCCCCAGCCCCACCAAGCATACCCATTTTGGTCGTTCCGTGCTGGAGGATGACCCTGAGACCCCGGGCTCGCTCGGTATTGCCATCTCTGAGGCGGTGGAGATCGCCGCCACATCAGGCGGAGCGAAAAAATACAGCCTGGGTTCGGTGCTCAACCATGTGCTGTTGCACCAGTCGGTGATCGGCGAAGAAGCCCTCAAGCAGATGGACATGGCGGGTGAATACCCGGACGTGGTGATCGGCTGCGCAGGCGGCGGGTCGAATTTCTCGGGCATAGCCTATCCTTTCCTGCGGAGAAACCTTCTGGAGGGCATGAAAACCCGCCTGCTAGCCGTGGAGCCCACTGCCACTCCCTCGCTGACCAAAGGTGTATACACCTTTGACTATGGCGACACCGCCATGATGGCTCCGATTGTGAAGATGCACACCTTGGGACATGCATTTGTCCCACCTCCCATCCATGCTGGCGGTTTACGGTACCATGGCATGGCTCCCAGCCTCAGCGCGTTATACGACGCCGGATATCTGGAGGCCAGAGCGGTGCCCCAATTAGCCACCTTCGAAGCCGGGGTGCAGTTTGCTCGCGCCGAGGGGATCATACCGGCTCCGGAAAGCAATCATGCCATCCGCGCTGCGATCGACGAGGCGCTGGACGCCAAGCAGAAGGGTGAGCGGCGCGTGATCCTGTTCAACCTTTCCGGCCACGGTAACTTCGATATGGCTTCTTACCAGGCTTACTTCGATGGAAAACTGGTGGATTACGATTATCCCGTTGAAGCGGTGCGTGAGGCGATGGCCAGCCTGCCGCAGGTACCGGTCATAGCCTAGAAAAATCCTGATGGGAGTGGTGCGCGTTGCTCACCACTCCCATTTTTTATTGCATTATTTCCGTCCCAGACCGTAAGCCTTCAGCACGGGTACTACGAATAAAAAGCCCGTATGCGGCTCATCCAGATCGCCAATGATGTGCTGGGCGATGGATGCCATCCTGTCCACGAGTGCCTCATTCTCGACAACTGACAGAATCGTGCGATGCGGCTCTTCTCGCACCTCTAAGAAATCCTCCAGCCGCGGTAAAAGCGGAAAGTCATCCATCAGACCGGCTTTTTTTAAACGTCCCATTCCGGTGCTGTCCAGGATGGTGGCGCCACTGACGCCTATCTCGCTCCAGGCATCCAAGATTCCTGCACAATCGTCTGGATCATCGACAATCAAAACCACCAGGTAGCTCATTCTAGCTCTCCTTCGGCCGCTGATTTGTTTTCTGGTTTGGACCTGTCTGCTGATGATTTCGAATTTGCAAAAGAAGCTCGCAGGAGCGGCGGCGTCAACAAGGTCGTTATAATCACCACGCCAACCACTACCGCAAAGACCACCTCGTCGATCAACCCCTGGGCAACACCTACGGTTGCGACAATCAACCCTACCTCGCCGCGTGACATCATGCCAATGCCAACTTGTAAAGATTCCTGGCGGCTAAGCCCACCAAGAAACGCCCCTGCACCAGCGCCGATGATTTTGCCAAGCATAGCTACAACTGCCAGGATGGCGAACAGCCAAAAAGTGTCGCCCAGTAATTCGCGCAGATCCGCCGTCAGGCCGACGTTGATGAAAAAGATGGGTACAAACAACCCATAAGCCAAGGCAGTAATGCCACTTTCGATGCGCTGCTTGACCGGGCTGCGTGCAAACAACAGGCCTGCCAAGAAAGCTCCAGTGATGGCGGCCATGCCCCCTAGCTCCTCTGCCGCCCAGCCGTATAGCAGGAGGGTTACAATTGTAAAAGCGATCAATCCCTGGCTGACCGGCAGTTTGCTAATCCGCCGGCTGGCCTTGGGCAGCGCCACCCACCCCGATGCGGCTGCCAGGCCGAGATACAGCGCCATGCGCCCGAGGACACCCAGCACAGTGGCCAAACCTCCCGGCGATTCGGTTACCACCAAGGCGGTGAACAGTGACAGGCCCAGCACGACCAAAATATCATCGAACACCGCAGCCCCCAACAGGCTGATGCCTACCCGACTGCGCAGGACATTTAGCTCCATCAGAGTCTGGGCAGAGATGCTGACGCTGGTGGCCGCTAGGATCAGGCCTAAGAATATTGCTGCGGTGTTGGGTAAATCGAAGACTTTACCTGTTCCAAAACCCATGATCAGGGGCAGGATCACACCCAGTATACCGGCGAGAGCCGCCACTTTGCCCGTCTTGGCCAGATCGGAAATGTGCAGCTCCAAACCGACGAGAAACATAAGCAGCAGTACACCTACCTCTGCCATTTGATGGATTACTTCGGGCAGGTGTGGATCGGTGAAGTAGGGGATGTGGAGGATATCGACCAGCGTAGGGCCCAATAGGATGCCGACTAACAACTCTCCCAAGACCGAGGGCTGCCCAAGCCGGTAGCTAAGGTAACCGCCGGCTTTGGCAGCTGCAATCAAGATCGCAAGTGCCAAGGAAAGCTGGAGGAATGGGGTCAAAAGCTTATGCCTCCTCTTATTAATTTGCAATCTGGCGGCATCAACATTCGTCGAGTCGCCAGATATTCCATGATCAAAAATTCAGTCAGGACTGGCTCAATCCAAAGGTCGTACGATAGAAACCAGCACGGCGGACAGAATTATACGCCGAGCTCGGCGCGCAATCGCAGGTAGCGCATGACTTGCTCTCGTGACAGCAATCCAACCGTGTCGTTGTCCCGCACCACGGCCGCATGGTGAGCGTCTTTTTCTTCCATCATTTGTAAGGCAGCCATTAACTCCGCCCCAGCGTCCACTTGCAGGAGGCGATGGATCGGCGTCATCACCTGGCCCACCGTCATATAGCGCCACTGTGTCTGCGGTATTCGGGTGATGTCCTGCAAGGTGATGAGCCCGGCGGTTCGCCCATCATACTCGGTCACGAAAAAGGCAGCTTCGCCGTTTTGCAGTACCCTTTGATCAACTACCTGGCTGAGCGGGGTTAACGGGGCGACAATTCCCAGATCACGGTTCATAGCTTGTTCTACGATGACGCCGCGCAGCCTTTGCTGTACACGTGTCTGCTGGTTGGCCGATGCAGCGGCGTTTTGCAAAAACCAGCCGATAAAGATCAGCCAAAGACCGTTCGTGAATTGCCCGGTGAACAGGCTTAAAATCCCCAGGCCGAGAAACCCAAAGGCGACTACCTGCCCACCAAGCGAGGCGATACGAGTAGCCTGGCTTTGGTTGCCGGTAATTCTCCACAGGATCGAGCGCAATACACGCCCGCCATCCAATGGAAAACCAGGGATCATGTTGAACAATACCAGCATAAAGTTCAACCGCATCAAATACTCGCTGGGAGCTGCCAGGAACGGTAGGTTTTGGTTGATCAGGAAAAGCCCCCCGAATAGCCCGGCCAATCCCAGGCTTACCAGGGGACCGGCGATGGCAATGCGAAACTCAGCTCCTGGAGTTTCCGGCTCTCGGATGATCTGTGCGACACCGCCGAAGATGAACAGTGTGATGCCCTTTACCGGGATGCGATTACGCAGGGCGATTAAGGCGTGCCCTAACTCGTGGAGTAGCACGGACCCGAAGAGTAGGGTTGTTGTGATGGCTGCCAGGATAACATGCGATCCAGAGGAGAGCTGCGGATATTGGTCAGGGAAGTAGCTTGTGCTCAATGAAAGTAGCACCAGACCAAAAACAATAAACCAGCTCGCGTGTAAACCGATTGGGATACCCCAAATCCGTCCTAGTTTAATATTTGCGTTCATCGTTCACACCTTTGGTACTCATATGCTTGATCGAACACCGCTAAAGAATAAATCTAGCTTACGAACTTGAAACGCCAGCAAGGTCCACCGCTTTGTGAACCCATGCTGGCTTCTTATCGATCAACAGAAGCCAGAGCCTGCGCTATTTTCCCAATCAGCCAAGTATATTACATTAATTTATACCAAAAGGATTGCGCGGTGTCAATATATTGTACAGGATTCTTATATGATTCTTACAAGTAAATTTCTTGCCAGCAACCGGCTTTCTGGATAGAGGTTATGATGCATCCAATGAGCGGTCATTACCGGAGGCGAGATACAGACAGGAGTCCTATCCTGGATTACTCAAATTGGTGTCGACGATAAGCACCACGATTCGCTCACCTGAGCTTGTGCTCATATCCGAATGCAGGCTGATCATGCGGGCGCCGGTGATCTGGCGCACCATCTCGACCAGGTGCGGCCGGGCGGTTTCGAAGAGCTGGCGGCGCGTGTCTTTCACCATCAACATCCCCTCTCGGCTTTCTGCCAACGTCTGTTCCGCAGGGGTTAGGATTCCGCGTAAACGCACCAGGATCATATCATGGAGGATATAAGTACGTGCTTCCACGGATCCCCGGCCGAAATAATCCTTTTCAAAACGAATCATTGCCTTGGAAAACTCATCTTCCATCTCGCTGCGTGTTTTTTTAGTCATGGATAACCTTCCCGGTTATTGTGTATGAATTAATCGTGCCGCGCCACGACGGCCACGAACCAGTCCGGGTGCCGTGAACAAAGCAAATCCGAGTAGTCGGACCAACGTGCTTATGAGCAGAGCGCCCGTCAGCCCGATATGATCAGAAAGCCAGGATCCTGCAAGGGGTGCAATAATGGTTGCCAAATAGGTCATGCTTTGCGCCAACGAGACAAAGGTAGCGCTATATTCAACCGGGACGGTCTTCATCAGCTCGTCGAAGAAGACCAGCTCCAGGCCGGCCTGGAACACACCAGCCAGGCCGGCGAGTAAAACAAGTAGAATTTCGGTTTGAGTCGAGGCGACCAGTGCGGGATAGAGGCTCAGGCCGAGCGTGGAGCACAGCAGGACAAAGCGTGAGCCCCGGCGTTGGGATTGCTTCGGCCATAAGAAGTACCCCACCAACAAAGTGGCCGTTTGGGCGGTGCTAAAATAGCCGATCCAGGCATCACTGGCCTGAACTTCTCGCACATAGTAGATAGGTATCAATGGGGTTGCCAGCAGCATTCCGCACTGGAAGACAAAACGCCTGACAGAAAAGTTGATAAAATCATGTTGAGACAGCACGAGTCGAAAGTATTCCCTAACGCGCTGGCCGATTGTCCGCCCAGGCAAGGCAGGCGGAGGCTGGCTATCCGGTAGGGCGATGCGGCTGGAGAAATAATAGCTGAGCAAGCCACCAATGGAAAGGCTAGTAAAGACCACCTGGTAATTCATTGGGAAATTGAAAAGCTCGAGCACCTGACCGGCGATGGCGACCATGACTGCGTTTGTCAGGTCCAGGATGGACCAGCGGCGACTCATCAAGTCAAAGCGGTGTTCCGGGCCCGCGACTGCATTCATCACCACCGAAAAGCAGACTGCCAGCGAGGTTTGCGGGATGGTCGCCAGTGCCCAGATTGCCAGGATCGTCACGATCAGATAGTCTTCGGGAACAATAAAGGGGGCAAGGCCTGTAGCAGCATAGGCAGATACAACCAGCAAGCGGGAAGCGCTGAACCAGGGCACAATGTTGCGCCTGTTCTGGAGGAAACGACCGATGAAGACCGCTAATAGCAAGCCGGTAAAGCCAGGCAGAGCAGTCAAAAGGCCGATTTGGAAATTGGTAGCGCCCAAACGGGCCAGGAAAACAGGTAGGAATGGGGCCGCCGCACTGGTAAGCCCGATGGCGATGGCGTCGATCTGTACGTAACGGAAGTTTTTTCGTTGCGCGCCGATGACGTCGGCTGGCGCCACCGACCAGCGAGGTAATCTCACAACGACGCCTCGATCGATTCTTCCTTCAATGCTCCGTACAGATACCAGTAGGTCTGTGACGGAAAACTCGAAATCAGGATAGCTTCCCAAATAAATGAGCCGGGTCGGAAGATCGCCCTCAAGAGTTTGTCCAGGCCATTGACGGCTTCAAGCTCGGCCGGCGGGAGATCGATGGCTTCTCCTGCGAGCAAGTGAAGCTGGACGCGCCGCCCAACTTCATAGCCGTAGCGATCGAAATGTGCAGAAGGTTTTTCGCGATATTCTTCGAGAAAATCTCGCCATAACTTCAGCCGGGCGTGGAAATCCTGACGGGCTTTATTGCCCCAGGCGGTGCGCCATTGCCTGCACACTGCCTCTAGGCGCTGCCTCAGGCGGGCTAAATCGGCTTGCTGGGTCGGGGTTTCGACGGTCGACTCTAACCGCTGACGTGCAAGCAGTAAGCCTCCCGGGGTGAGCTGTGCATAAGGCGGTTCGCCCTTCGGCGGATTGATCCCAATCGGCCAGTACAGATCCCTGGCAAGAAGATACGCCTCCAGTTGCTCGATGCCTGCTTGCAGATAACGTTGGTCGTATTCAAAACTTGGCATAGCGAGTTTTATCGATGACGGCGATCATTTTTCGGGATGCAGATAGGATGTATCCAGATGCCGGACTACTTAGCCTGGCGCTCGAGGTCAAAAACCGGAGGAATTTATTCGCCGGCCTTCGAGTTTGAATTTTCCTCAGGGATATTTTGTTCGGCCAGGCGTTTGAGCAACCGATCTGAGGGATGAGCGTTCCAGGAGTAGACCTTGACGGTCTTAAATAAATTATCGTGCAAGCCGCGTCGTCTTGGCGTCCAGAGCACCATCAGGAAGCCAAAGCCGAACAGTAGGAAGGACAAAGAATATCCGATGGTGACCCGCAGAAAGGCGCGCAACGGATTAAGCAAATCTGCCTGTAAGGTGACGAGACGTATGCCGGCCACAAAATCCCCGATTGTGGCGCCTGCAATGCACCAACAAATTGTGTGATACAGAACGAATACGCTATAGTACAAAATCGAGGAGAATACAAAATTCGAACCTGGTTCTAGACCTGAAATAAGCTGCTTCAATGGAAAATTGAAAGGTAACAGGCTGAGTCCTGAGCGCATGATATCCAATACTTGCTGAGTGAAAAAAGCCACGAAGGTCATCACGATCGCCAGGAGGGTCAAATCGATCGCCAGGCTGGTTGTGCGGCTGGCGAAGCCTGCATAGTATCCTGCCCAGCTACCGGGGGCATCGATATCCGGTTTTCCCTGTATTTGGATAAAGCCTGTCACTCCGCGCTCGCGGATCTCGCGCGATGGGCTGGGTATCTCGCGGCGAGGGGTCATGTGCAGGAAGCGGCGTAGAAGGCCTTCGAAAATGAAATCCAGGTTGAAAAGCAATCCACGGAATACGGTGAGTAATTCAGATGTTATCGTAGTTGTTTGGTGAGTAACAAGTTCCGTGACTTCGGGCTGGACGGTGATGTAATCAATCGTAGCATTTACCGTAGACATGGTCACATCTTGTAATAGCTCCTGGCCGCGGGCGGTTTCTTCCTCACCAAGGCGCCTCCAGTTGTCGACTTCTTCCTGGCCGCGCGCGACCATTCCCTCCCAGGATTGGCGGAATGGACGGAAGGCTTTGCTGTCGACCACAGGGGAAACAAGTGGATCGATCATTTGGCCTGCCAGGCGGGTCATCCGGTCCAACCGGCGGGTCACGCCATCTACACCCTTGGCTGATGCGATCAGCATACCGACCAGGGTGTTTTGCATATCGACATCCGCCTGCGATCGAGCGCGAGGCGGAGCGCTTGGAGTAGGAACGCTGACCTGAGAGGCGCGGATCGAAACCGATCCAGGGCGCATGAGGGCGTCGGATGGCTGGCCTTCCTCTTCAACCGGCATGATTGCTATCAACTGGCTTTGAGCGCCCTCTTCACTCGGAGAAGAAGAAGTGCTGGCGACCTGAGTGTCAAGCAGATCCAGACCGAAGGAAATCGCACCCACTGCTAGGCGCGCCAGTAAGGAGGCTCTGGATTGGGGAGTTCCTTCCTCGCTGGATGGCGGCAATTGGTTTGGCTCGTCCGTCATAGACCCTCGTTTCTTAGAAAAACAAGCAGATAACGCCAATGCAAATGCGCGGGCATTGGCGTTTCAAGCCTGGGTTGTCAGCTACTTTATTGTACGACGATTCAGCTAAACCAACAACCGTAACGGCTGCTCGATGTAAGCGGTCAGCGCCTGCATGAAGCGCGCCGCCTCGGCGCCGTCACTGACACGGTGATCGACGGAGATGGTGGCTTTCATCCTCCAGCCCGGCTGGATCTGCCCCTCTTTGACCACCGGGATTTCTCGCGCCGAGCTCACCGCCAGGATGGCGGCTTCTGGCGGGTTGATGATGGCGGAGAATTGTTCGACGTCGAACATGCCCAGGTTGGAGACCGAGAAGGTTGAGCCTTCGATGTCCTCAGGGCGTACTTTTCCCCCACGGGCGCGGGCTGCCATCGTGCGAACCTCCACCGCAATTTGTCGCAGTGGCTTTCGGTCGGCCTCCCGGCAGACCACCGTCAGCAGGCCGCCTTCGACTGCGACCGCCACACCAATGTTGACCGCGCCATGGCGCACGATCTGGTCACCTTGCAGCGAGGCATTCAGGTTGGGGAACTGGCGCAACGCCAATGCGGTCGCTTTGAGGACGAAATCATTGACCGATATTTTCTCTTCATCGGGTAGCAGGGCATTGACCTGTTTACGCAGGTCGAGCAGCGCCGCAACGTCATACTCATGGGTGACATAGAAATGCGGCACCTGTTGCTTGGCTTCCAGCATGCGCTTGCCGATCGCCGCCCGCAAGCGTTTCAACGGCACGATCTCATCGGCAGGCGTCGGCGCGGAAGCCAGCGGCGCCAGCGGGATGGGCGCTGGCGTAGGTTTTGTCGCAATGGGAGCGGGAGCTGCGGCCGCGGCAGCTTCAGTAACCGGAACAGCTTTGGCTGCGGGCGCAGCCAGGTAGTTTTCTACATCGCGTTTGACAATTCGACCACCTGGTCCTGTGCCCGGTACAGCCTGAAGGTTGATGCGCGTCTCTTCAGCCATGCGCCGCGCCACCGGCGAAGCTTTGACCCCTCCGGGGAGCTGACCTTGCTCTGCGGGGGCAGACGGCTCGGGTTCTTTGGCCGGCTGAGTGGTTGGCTCCGGCGTGGCAGGTGTTGGGGCTGCCGGAGTGCCTTCCGCCTGTGGCGCTGCTGCGGCAGCGCTCTCCACGCTTTCTCCCGGAGCGGCCACCACTGCGATGGGTGTATTCACCGGAACGATTTCTCCGGCGGGGACCAGATGTTTGGCGATGATCCCATCGAAGGCCGACTCCACCTCGACGGTTGCCTTATCTGTCTCTATCTCTGCCAGCACCGCGCCTTTCTGCACTGGCTCGCCCTCTTGGATGACCCAGCGTACCAGCGTGCCTTCCGCCATATCAAAGCCCAACTTGGGCATGGTGACGATTTCAGCCATTACACCACCTCCTTGACCGCCCGGATGACATCCTCCACCTGCGGTAAAGCCATTTGCTCCAGGGTCCGGTTATACGGCAGGGGTACCTCCTTCTGTGCCACACGCTGGATTGGAGCATCCACATAATCGAAGGCTTCTTCATACAGCCGGGAGGCGATTTCAGAGCCGACCCCGAAGGAACGCCAACCCTCTTCAACGATTACTGCCCGATTTGTGCGCTTGAAAGATTCCAATACCGGCCCCATGTCCAGCGGGCGCAAGGAGCGCAGATCGACAATCTCGACCTCGATGCCTTCTTTGGACAACTGGTCGGCGGCCTTGTTCGAGATTTCCAGCATCTTGCTATATGTGACCAGGGTGACGTCCCGCCCCGGTCGCTGAACCTTTGATCGCCCGATCGGTGTAGTGTAATCGCCATCCGGCACCTCGCCGCGCGTCTGGTATAGGGTAGCGTGTTCAATGAACAGAACCGGATCCTGTGTGCGAATGGCTGATTTGAGCAAGCCCTTGGCGTCTTCGGGAGTCCCTGGAGCGACCACCTTCAGACCTGGGAAGTGGGCGAAAATGGCATCCGGTGTCTGGGAGTGGGTTGCACCGAGCTGCCGTCCGCCGCCGCCCACCGTCCGGATCACCAATGGAAGGAGGAACTGCCCGCCAAACATGTAATGAAGCTTGGCGGCCTCGTTGACGATATGATCCATTGCTGAAAAGGCGAAATTGATCGTCATGAGCTCGGCCACGGGGCGCAGGCCGGTCATCGCTGCGCCGATGGCTGCGCCAACGATCGCCGCTTCGGCGATCGGGGTGTCTCGCACGCGTTCACCGCCGAAATGGTCATAAAAACCTTTGGTCACCGCATAGGTGCCCCCCCACACGCCTACTTCTTCTCCTAAAATGAACACACTCGAGTCGCGTTCCATTTCCTCCCACAATGCCTGTGAGATCGCTTCGCGCATTGTTATCTTAGCCATGCTGTTATCCCTCTACATAGATGTGCTCGAACAGGGCTTCGGGTTCGGGCTCCGGGCTATTCTCGGCAAACTGTACCGCAGCGGCAGTCTCGGCTTCCGCCTTCTCCTCTAGATGATCCAGCTCAGCTTCACTGGCGAGGCCCTGGTCGACCAGCGTCCGGTGGTAGATGCCGATCGGGTCGTTTTCCTGCCATTTGCGCACTTCCTCAGGCTTACGGTAGCGCTCTGGATCGCCCATCGAGTGCCCGCGGAAGCGATAGGTCTCGATTTCCAGGAAAAAGGGGCCATTGCCGGAGCGAACAAAAGCGATCGCCTCCTCGGCAGCCTGACGTACCTTGAGCACATCCATGCCATCCACGCACTCGTTGGGGATACAATACCCTTCTGCCTTTTGGCGGATTTCAGAAACCGCAGAGGCTCGGTCGACAGCCGTTCCCATCCCATACTGGTTGTTTTCGCACACCCATACCATTGGCAGCTTCCATACCTTTGACAGGTTTAGCGCTTCATGAAAATAGCCGATGTTGCTGGCGCCATCACCGAACATGCAGATCGTCACAGCGTCATTCTTTTGATACTGGTCGCCGAGCGCCAACCCGGTTGCGATCGGCATGTGCGCGCCGACGATGGCGTGGCCTCCCCAGTAATTCTTGCTGACGTCGGCCATGTGCATCGAGCCGCCTTTGCCCTTCGAGACGCCGGTAGCCTTGCCTAAGAGCTCCGCGATCACCTGGTTGGCAGGCAGGCCACAATTAATCGCCACCCCGTGATCGCGGTAGGCCGTAATCACCCGGTCCTGAGGCTTGCGCGCTGAAATCAATCCGGTACTAACCGCTTCCTGGCCGATATATAAGTGAAGAAAGCCGCCGATCTTTCCTTGCTGGTAAAGCTGCGCGGCTGCCTCCTCGACCAGGCGGATCAAGACCATTTGATGATATAAATCCAGATATTCATCTTTTTCCATTGAAATGCCTTTCTGAAAACACCCGGTGAAGGATGTGGTAAGTAGGATGATCGATAAGATTACATAAAACAACACCGGGGGAGCCCCGGCGTTACCATCATCATGACTCGGGCATTGATTTAGCCAGCCAAAAATTATACTATAACTCTCCAAATATAATGTTAACTATACATCAGATAGGTTTTAATATTTGGGCATTATGGTTGGGGTGGTGCTGCACAGTCATCCATTCCGCCCATCTCGACGGGGAAAGGGGTTCCCCAGGCAGTGATCGGCGAATCGGCTGGAGTCTGGTCTATGGCTCCTGGCGGGCTTTGATAAGCGAGCTGGCTGGTGCGCACGTGCAGGACCAGGATCGATTCGGTTTCCTGACCTTCGGGTATTCCAATCAACGCCAGGAATTCACCGTCCGGGCTCCACACCAGGCTGTGAGCCTGGTCAACGGCCAACAATAGGCGGCTCTCTCCGGTGCCGAGATCGACCAGGTAAACTCCGCTGTCGCGATAATCACCACCCTGTCCTGCAACAGCCAGGCGACGGCTATCGGGTGAGAAAGCAAAAGAAACGGCCTCCAGATCGGGCAGCGGCTGGTAGATCGCCTGGGGTTTGCTCAGATTGAACCAGCGTACCGAGTCATCCGCGGGCGTGGCGCCATCGCTGGCTGTATTGAAAGCCAATCGTTGCCCGTCTGGTGAGCGGTCGCAGCGTAACGTCCATGGTAGACCAAACAAAGTTTTTCCCAGGTTGTAGCCATCTGCAATTAGCTCCGCCGGCTGGGCGGCAGTATCTGTTGTTGCGTTGGCTACCTGTGGATCTCGGGTGAAGTGGAAAGTCAGAGCGCTTCCTGTGGGATTAAAACCGGGCGGTGCAGAATTGATGGGCGTGCTGGGGCGATCTACAGGCACAGCTGCAGGGGTAGGTGTGGGCGGTAGGGCTGAGAAGGCCGGGTCGCCGGAGGCCGGTTGTGCCCTTCCCAAGCGAGCACCGGTGACCAGACCTGGAGGTGGCTGACTGCGCTCCAAAGCGAGGCTCGTAAGCATGCAATCGTCGATCAGGGTTTGATCATCCCGATCAGCAAAGATTTGCGCTCGCAGGATGATCCCGGTTTGGGCGTCCAGCCACAGGCGCGCTTCCCGTTGCCCTCCGGGATTGGTCCAATCGAAAACCACTGCCTCTCGCCCGGCCAGACTGGTTGTCTGCACTGGGCGGAATTCGCCGGGTTGGCTTGCCCAGCGCGAGGTGGTCGGGAAGATCATCGATCTCAATGGCTCGCCTGGCAGCAGGGATTCCAATGAGCCGTCCCATGGCTCGCTATGGCTTTCATCTTCCGCGGCGCTGCGCCGGAAAACACGATCTTGCGCGATCAGATAAGACTGCCCTGGTGGCTCTCCCAACAGCCCATTCAGAACGATACTTTGGTCAGGTTGTAAGATCCAGGCCTGGTCCCGGTAGGAGCGAGGCAGGCCATAATAACTGAGCGGTCCATAGCGCCAGGTCTGGACGTCCGCGCTCAGGCTATGCCACAAGCTGGGGCTTTCCACCCAACGCTGGCGGATGTCTTCGTCGCTGGAGCGGCGGGTCAACGGCGAAAGCAGTGTGACTTGCGGGAAGGCAGTCGAAGCCCCATGGGCAGTTGCAGTTGGCGTTCTCTGTGGCCCTGTGCTCAATCCCTGGGCGTTGAGCAGCCAGGCTCCCAGCCCGGCTGTCAGACACAGCAGGAGCACCGCAGCCGCAACCAGCCCGACGGTTAAGCGGCGATACGGTGTCGATGTCACTCGTTGCTGGCGCATGCTCTCCGCCAGCATCTCGATCTGTCTGCTTAGCTCATCGATCTCAGCTTCAGTCAACTCTGGGGCCGGCCAACGGGCTTGCAGGATGGCTGCCGCACGCCGATCGGCGGATGCCCCCAGCTCTTTAGGCAGCTCCGGCAGGTCTCCTGCGGATGGGATGGCGCTCTCGGGGGCCTTCTCGAGCAGCGGACACAGACGGCTGTGGAACAGCGAGAGCTGTGACACAGCCGCTTTCTGGCTTACCCCCAATAACTCACCGGCCTGATCTGGTCGCCATCCCAAAACATACACCAACACCAGCAAATGGTGCTCGATGATCCCCAGCCGGTCCACTGCCTGGTTGAACTTGACAATCGCAGGCTCGAGCATCCAGCTTGAGTCCGGCTCGATATTGGCGAACTCAACCGGTACGGGCAGATGGCCGGATTCCTTCTTATGGAAGTTTCTTAAGGCCAGTTCGTACAGTCGTTGATCCGGGACGGCCCCGGGGGGGCGGGTTTCCTCCAGCCAGAATCCGGCGAAGGCGATCGCTGTCGCTTTTCGCGCCGCCTGTGTATCATCCAGGCTGGCGAGAGCCAGGCGATACAGGCTGGCGTAATGTTTCTGGATGACCTCAAGTAAGACACTCGACGGATTGTTATCAGAAACATTGGGCATGGTCGAGGCGGTCATACCTCCAGATTCTATCATCTAAACCCGTGATTCAGAATCGGGTATACTAGACCGCATGATCGTCAAACGAGAGTATCCTCCCGGCCTACCCAGGAACCCCATTTTTGGCAACGTGCGAGAGATCCGCCGGGACTCGCTGGCCTTTTTGCTTTCAGCAACCGGCCAGTACGGTGACATCATATCTTTTCGTTTCATGTTCTTCCCAGGCCTGTTGGTCAATCACCCGGATTATATTCGTCATGTGCTGCAAGATAATCAAAAGTATGGCATGAAAATGATCTTGCACTCCTGTGGAGAAGAAAGGAAACGACATCTGAGAAATTCATGATTCTTGCAGAAGATTTATCCAAACATTTCGATTCTACGATTGCAGTGGATGGGCTTGACCTACAGGTTAGCCAGGGAGAGGTGTTTGGCTTCCTTGGCCCCAATGGCGCCGGGAAGACCACCACTGTGCGCATGCTCACCAGCCTGATCGCCCCCACACGCGGGCGGGCGGTGGTGAATGGCTATACGGTTGGGCAGCAGGATACTCAAATTCGGCGCACAGTGGGTGTGCTAACCGAGACACCGGGGTTATACGACAACCTGAGCGCTGAATATAACCTGCGCATTTTCGCCAGGCTGTACGAAGTCAAGGATGTACACGGTCAGGTGGAGAAATACCTGCGCATGCTTGGCTTGTGGGACCGGCGCTTTGAGCCCACAGCAACTTTTTCCAAAGGCATGAAGCAAAAGCTGGCCATCGCCCGCGCCCTGCTACACGAGCCGCCGATCCTGTTCCTGGACGAGCCGACCGCCGCGCTGGACCCCGAATCCGCCCATCTGGTGCGCGATTTCATTGCTGAACTACGGCGAGAGGGCCGCACGATCTTTCTCTGCACCCATAACCTGGATGAAGCTGACCGGTTGTGTGATCGTATCGGTGTGTTCAAGACCCGTCTTCTGGTGGTTGACTCCCCCGAGCGGTTGCGCCGCCAGGTCTTTGGGCGTAAGGTCGTTTTTCATCTTCGAGCCGTTGATACAGGGTTGGTCGAATTGGTATCCGCTTTGCCCTATGTCGATGATGCGCAGTCCGTGGACCAGCGCTTGCTTGTAACGGTGGACGATCCGGAAGCGCACAACCCGGAGATTGTGCGGCTGCTGGTCGGCGCGGGAGCAGATATCCAGTTCGTTGGCGAGCTGCGTCACTCGCTGGAGGATGTCTACCTGCGCCTGGTTAAGAACGGTTAGCTGTTTTTTTTCATACGTGCGACCATGAATAAAATCATTACGATCCTCAAAAAAGAATGGGCCGAAGTTTTCAAGAACCGCATGGTGTTGTTCTCGGTGGTCTTTCTGCCTTTATTGCTCACAGCAATTCCACTGGTAATCCTGTTTACCATGCGCGGCGACAACGCGGTGATGCAATCAGCCGAAATGCCAGAACAGGTGAACGCTTTATGCGCACCGGATATGAGCGGCGGCGAATGCTTCCAGGTATACATGGTCAGCCAATTCATGCTCATGTTCATGATCTTGCCGCTGGCAATCCCCGCCTCCATTTCGGCCTATTCGATCGTGGGGGAGAAAACCAGCCGCACCCTGGAGCCGCTCCTGGCTACACCAATCACTACGCTTCAACTGCTGGTGGCAAAGGGTCTGGCGGCACTTCTGCCCGCGATGCTGGCGACATACGCCGCCTTTGGCATCTTTGCGCTGGGGGCGCGACTCATGATCAGTAACCCGGCAATGTACAGCGCCATAGTAGATATCCGCTGGCTGGCAGCGGTCTTTCTGGTTGGCCCGTTGCTGGCTCTCGTGTCGGTCAACTTTAGCGTGATCGTCTCTTCGCGCGTCACCGACCCACGCGTCGCCGAACAACTTACCGCGTTGTTGATCGTCCCGCTTTTGGCGATATTCTTTGGCCAGATGGCCGGCCTGTTCGTGTTGAACCGTAATTTGATCCTGGTCGGTACTGCATTTCTGTTGCTCATCGACATCATCTTGATCTTCCTGTCCACGCAGATCTTCGAGCGTGAGACAATCCTAACCCGTTGGAAGTAACACCTTACAGCTCCGTTTACAGGAGGTCTGGTCGCTGATAGGTATGGAAGGTTCCAGTACCGATTTTGACACAATAACCCGGGAACCAGGGTATGGTGCCGGGCGTCTGTAGAAGGATAACGACTGGGAGAATGCCGTGGGAAAGCTCGAGCGCTGCCCGTTCTGCGGCAAGTGGAGCATCCTTGCCGCCCAACCGCTCTCAATCCTGCGCGCAGCGGAAGCTGCGGAGCTGGACGGCGAAGGCGAGGAAATGACCTCTAAGGAGAGTGAAGAAGAGCGCTTACGAAAAAAACTGGATGAGTCGCGTTTTTTGGAGCTATGATGCCCTCTTCATTTCGTATTCGCATATTGATGATAGCTGTGCTTGTGATTTGCCTGGGCTGGGCGTGTAATTTGACACGCTACACCGGGGCTAAGGAAACCCCCGTCGTCCAGCCGGAGCTTCCCACGGTGAGCCAAATGGTAGAACCGTCGGCCTATCCAGTGGCATCGGCGGAGCCGACCACAACCCAGGAACCCGGGCTTGCAACCCCAGAAGCCGGCGCTTTGCAAGTGGTCTACACGAAAGATGGGAACCTGTGGCTTTGGCAAGAAGGAAACACCCAGCAGCTTACCTCCAGCGGCGATGCCTACAATCCCAGTCTCTCACCGGATGGCCGGACGATTGCATTTCTTCGCCCGGCAGGCGAATTTCACACCGAGCTTTGGGCGATCGACCTGGACGGCACGAATGAGCGCCGCCTGGTCAGCATCACAGATCTGGATACGATCGGCGGTGGCGTGCGCGATCCGAGCGCTGTGGCCATCAATCCTTACCATTTCGCCTGGATACCTGGAACGCGCAGCCTGGCTTTCAACACCCAACAAGTATTCAACGGACCAGGTCTGAGCCTGCTGGATGACCTGAACCTGGTGGACGCTGATAGCGGTGTGATCACCAACCTGTTCCTGGCGGGATGGGGAGGAGAGTTTGTCTATTCGCCCAATGGCAGCCAGATCGCAATCTCCAGGCCGGATATGGTGATCTTGACCAACGCCGATGGCAGCAATTACCGTCCCGTACTGCAGTATGATCTGGTGCTCACCTACAGCGAATACCGCTATTATGCCATGCCGTATTGGTCGGCTGATGGCGCATTCTTGCGCCTTGCCATCCCCCCGGTGGAATCACTGGCCCAGCCTGCGCAGCCTACCGTACTTTGGAAAATTCCCACCGAAGGCGGCGACCCGCTCCAGGAGGGCGCAGTGCTGGCTGTGCCGTTTTTTGACCAGCCGGTACGCTATTCTCCCGACCTGGATCGGCTGGCTTTTATGCGCGAAACCGGTCAACCAAGTGAAAATCGCCGTGATTTGCTCTTGACGACTTATGACGGTAAAGGTGAGTGGGTTTACGCTACTGGCCCGCTGATGCACTTTGAAAGCTGGTCTCCAGATAGCCAGCGTTTTATCTACACCCTGGGGGATAACCAGGAGGCATGGTCAGGAAGCCTGGATGGCCCGCCGCAACCGTTAGATGGCGACAACTCCGGTGTGAGCAACGTACAATGGCTCAGTCCAACTCAATTCATCTACATCATCCAGCGGGGTGAGACTTTTGACCTGATGTTACGTGACCTTGAAGCAGGTGCATTGCTGCTGGACACCACCACGGGGGTCCCACCGGTTTATGATTTTGTCCCCTAAGGAAAACGAGATTACCCCGGCTCAACACCAACCGCGACCGGCCGCTGGCGGCTGGCGATCCATTCGCTCCACGAGCCGGCGTACAGCCTGGCTTCGCCCATCCCGGCGATGTGCATCGCCAGCAGGCTGTGGATTGATGTGACGCCTGACCCGCAGTAGAAGATGACTCGTTCGGCTGGCGTATCGCCCAATAGCTTTGTGTAATATTCTCGAAGCTCTTGAGGTGTTCGAAACTTGCCTTCGTCGTTTAGGTTGTTCGAGTACGGCGCGTTCAAAGCCCCAGGAATGTGACCGGCGACCGGATCGATCGGCTCGACTTCGCCACGATAACGCTCTGCAGCCCTAACGTCGATCACCCGGTGATCCGGGCTCTTGCGCAACTTTTCTATTTCATCGGAAGTAACATACATCTCTTCACCTGGCCGGGCGATAAACGTCTGTAACGGGCGTGTTTCCCTGCCGGTACGAACTGGCCGATCCTCATTGAGCCAGGCTTTCCACCCACCGTCCAAAACCGCGGCCGCCTCGTGGCCCAGCCAGCGCAACATCCACCACAATCGCACCGCAGCGAGCGAGCCCCCCTGGTCGTCATAAGCGACCACCTGCAACCCTGGGCCGATGCCCATTCTCCCGAAGCGGCGCGCCGTTTCTTCAGGA
>MGNS01000101.1:18645-19844 GCA_001795165.1 Chloroflexi bacterium RBG_16_57_11 | reverse complement strand
ATCGGCCTCCTTCTCGTCTGGCTGCGAGAGCAAAAAACGGCAATCGAAAACGATCCAGTTTGGATCGTCAAGGTGCGCCGCCAGTAGATGAGGTGATATGAGCAGTGTGTGCGTCATCGCAGAATGCCTTACAAAAGGAAGGACATTTGGCAATCTTTGGGCTGCCTTGATTATACCTTGTCATTACTTCTGTCTGGATCTTCCTCCTCATCTTTCGACAAAAAACCGTAATGATATTGACCTATTCGATACGCCTGATCACTTTCGTGGCGACAAAAACGCCCTGATCCAAGGGAGGCTGCAAGCTACTGGGTGCATCATCAGTGTCTGGATTAAAGGGGATCATCGCCTCGTCGCCATTGACGTAGAGCTCCCAGGCAGGAAAACCATCATGCGAGCCACTGACCTGATATTCAAGCTCGCCATCCTCACGCTTGGCGATTCTGATCCGAATGTCTGCATCTAAACCTGGAAGCCCTGCGTCCAGGAGAAATCGGAGGTAATCCTTTCCGTTGACAGAACCAAGTGTAGGGATATCCACATCGAAATCTGGCAGTATTGCGATGAAATTTTCACTAAACGGGAAGTACGCTCGAGCGTTTATCACCCTCAACCTGACACTAATACTTCCATCTTCACTGTTCGCGGTTGCTTGCAAGTTTTCTGGGGTCGCTTCCAATCGCCCTACCAGACTTCCGATTGGGCTCGCATCGGCATTCTTGCTTTCAGCCCATTCGGGCATACCGGGAATATCTTCCGTATCGGTAGCAAAATAAACTTCAGCGATGCCAAACGAACCGCGGCGACCTTCATCGAAGTTGACGATCGACATGTCATTTGCATTCAACTGGAGGCGGACTGGTAGATCTACACGACTCGTACCTTGGTCGGCGCTAAAGAAACGATTGTCGCCATTGAAACGCAGCACAAGCAGGAGCAATTGAGCTGGCATTCCGATGGGAAAACCAAGGCTAGGTTCCCAAATTTCAGACGGCACAAACCCACGCAGGCGAATTTCGACAGTGCGCAAATCTATCGGCACTGGCTGTTGTCCATTGTCTTCCGGTTGCTGATCAACCTGAGGTGGGAGTGTACGACGAGGCTGGGTCGTGTTGCTTACGCGTTCCCTCACTTCTTCTTCTGTGAGTTCTCCATGCTGCCCAGCGTTACGGGTAACCTGGTTTTGGTCATGCTGTTCT
>MGNS01000101.1:11642-18622 GCA_001795165.1 Chloroflexi bacterium RBG_16_57_11 | reverse complement strand
CGCCTTGTTGCTGTTGGCCCAAGATCTGTTGGGCTTTTGTCCGGGCTTGAGCAAGGTTGACTGCGCCCTCCGAGAGCTTTTGAAGGAGGTCGGAGAGTTCTTTCAGTCCAGACATATCACGAAAGATATTGGAAGTTGCAAGCAGGTCCATCGCTGCCACAAGCCCTGTCGGATCAGGAGCTGCAGGTGGATTGACGATATTGACAACCGGGCTCGGCATCGTTGATGGCTGTAAGTTTAACTCCTGGGCCCGAGACCCGGCCACGATGGGGGCGATCTCTGGTGCCCTTTCGGGGCAGGGCGACTCAGACCAATCCCAGAATCGTGTAATATCCCGTTCTTCGCAGGCGTTGCAATGTCCGAGCTGCGCTTCAGCAAAAACGCCGTGGACGGGGAGGGCAACAAAATTGATAACTGGGTCGATCGGGTCACCGTTTTCGTCTGTAGCAGGCTCTGGCTTGCTGCCAAGTTCAGGGAATGCTATGTCGTCGCCAAATGCGCCGACAGGGCGGTTCTCAATATATCCCAATAGCCGAGCTTCCTTGTAAGGACTCTCGGTACTCAAGCGATACGCTCGTTCGTTGGGGTCTTCGAACAGCCAGATTACATTCCAGTAATATACCTTATGACAGTTGAGGTGACTGACCAACCGATCCGCACAACACTGATCAGATTTTACTCTTTCACGCAGGCGCGCTTCGGCTTGGTCGAGCTGCCCATTTGGCTGGACTTCCACAGTATCCCACCATTCGTCGCCATCATCTTCCAAGGGCTTGAAGTTTTCCTTACCTTCTTTGTCGTACAAAATATAGGTTTCTTCTTCACCGGATAACTTGTACCTTACTCGCAGTTTTCTCGCCCGCCATTCTCCTTCAGCAAAATCAAGTTTTACTCTGAAACCAACTCGCTTGATCGCTGTGGGACGAATCTCGCCCTCAGGTTTCCACGTCTCTCTATGCCTATCTCCTTCATCATCGAATCCAGTATGACCCATGTCATTTGTCAAAACACTGCCATCTGCCAAATCTAGCAAAAACACGACATCTCCGTCTGTGCCATCTTCAGTTGTGATGGAAATAAGGAGTTCCTCGATAAACGGCTGTTCTGCACGATCACCAGCTTCGACCTCGGCCAGGAGTCGTTCAGGCGTGCAATAAAGCAGTCTCTCGATGGGGTCAAAACAATCACGTAACCTGGGGTCGAGAAGCACACGTTCTAATATTGTACGCTGGCAGAATGCGATCTTTCGGTCGAATCTTCTTACATCATAATCAACAAAATAAACTCTTTGTCTGCTCACACATTCGGTTATGACACGATAGTGCCGGAGCACCTCATAGTAAAGAACAGTCAATGCGTGGCAGTGGTTGTGATTGGTCACAGTACGAGTTTCAATGCTCTCGTGTTCCTGCTGAGATATTTGTGTGATCACGGTGCTCCGCAGGTTTCTGATTGCTGTGCTCTTTTGCTCGATATTATCGGATAGCCTCTGGACATTCGTGGCTGCCAGCTCGCGCTCACCGCCTGAGGACGAATAACTGCCCCCCATTGCATCAGCAGCGCCAAGGGATAAAATTCCACCAAGATCGAATGACCCGGCGCCTGCGTGCCCGGCCATAAAAGACCCGCCCCCTTGCCATTCCGTTAAGCTGGCCTTGACGGTCTCTTCGATCATCCGGTCGCGTCTCTGGTTGTGGATGAGCCTTTCACTGCACGTTGTATCTTCGAAGCGCGCACCTTCATCTCTGCGTGACCAGTCAATCACGGCTAAGTTAACCGACTCACATGGGGCAAGGGGAAGACTGTAGAGCAATTGGCCGAGCGAGTGCCCCAGGGGATACCAGGTTACTTTGTATTCATAGACATAACCGCGCGCTAAGCGCATCCCTTCAGGTAAATCAACGATTGTACTCCCATCGGCGGTTTCCATTGGCTGAATAATATTCTCATATGACCCAATTGTCCGTATGACTTGTCTGAATCGGAATATATGGGTTGCTGAGTTGCTTGGCAACAAAATCTCGCATCCGCCTTCGCCTACGCGCGCGCTTGGGTTGGTAACGACTGAGCGGAAAGAATAAAAGACCTTGTAAGGATCAATACCCTGTTCGGCCAGCCATTCATTCCGCGATAAATATTGACATTTGGGCAGGGGATCGGCGAGGATGGGAACGCCCCTTAAGCCAGGAGCAAGTTGGTAGATATCGAGTGCGTCAATTTTATTGCCTTCATCCCCCAGCCGGCATATCCAGATATGCTCAACATCTTCATACGCTTCCCTGAGTGGTTCCAGATCAAAAGATACAAATCCGGCGTGATCTGATACTAATACCCCCAGGGGGACTTGTTTACCCCTCTTCAACTCCGCATTTACCAAAATTGGAATATTGAGAAGGGGTTGACCGGTCTTACGGTCTATCACAAATGCTCGTAAGCGCCTATCTTTAGGAATTTGTTTCTTCATCGCAGCCTCTGACTGTCGAGTTAATAGAACGCCTTTAGCCCAGGGATCAAGCTGTTTCGTCTGTCCGGCGCGAAGCGCTCAGATAAGTGATTAACTCTTAGCTCTCTGGCGAAGCCGCAAAACTGCATTTTAGCCAGGCGTATAGGAGGAAGCGCTGGTTTCGAAACCCTACAATGCTGGCATTTTGCTGCGCGCTCTCCCCCCAATACGACAAATATTATAACTGAAACCGATCATGAGAAAAAGCCAATCTGAGAAATTGATCCAGGTTCGCTGTCTGGGATGATAGTAACGGTCTTAGATATTGAGAAGTTGACATATTATGGCAAGTATCGTATTATTTATCGGGTAATTTCATCTTCGATCATTCTGATATCGTCCGGCCTGAGCACGCGGTAGAGGTGTTTCGACTATCGGGCAGCGGTGTCCGGGGATATAGCCGGCTTGCTGAAGTCTCAGCTGGCTGTGCTGCCGGGCACAACGCACGTGTCATTGGTGTCTCACGCCGATTTATCGCTGCCGATCCTGACAACGTTTCTCGACACGCCAATGGCTGAGGCTTGACAGAGTGCTCCGTTTGGTGAAGTCCAATCAATCTGATCAGCGCTGAGGACGAAATCTTGGGTTGGAGGTAGAGTGTTATGTGTCGAAACATCAAACCGTTATTCAACTACGAGCCGCCGGTAACTGAGGAAGAAATCCGGGAAGCGTCGTTGCAGTTCGTCCGTAAAATCAGCGGATTCAACAAACCCTCCCGCGTGAATGAGGCAGCTTTCTACGCCGCGGTGGATGATATTGCCCGGATCTCAAGCCGGATGCTTGCCTTGCTTGAGACTGGCGCAGTGCCGAAGAATCGAAACGAAGAAAACGTTAGGGCGAAGACACGCGCAGCCAAGAGGTTTCGTCGAGACTAAGGTAATGCCTTTTCGTTCCAGCAATGTTCTTTTGTGTTACCAGGTGGTAGAAAATGAGAAATGACTTGGCCCGGAAAAAATTCGAATCATGGAGATGAGCGATGAAAACTACCTTCACAACCACCGTTGTGAAAAATGATCAGGTGAACGCTACCGGTCTGCCGGTTCCGCCTGAGGCCGTCGCGGC
Organism: Chloroflexi bacterium RBG_16_57_11; assembly: GCA_001795165.1. Taxonomy (GTDB): domain Bacteria; phylum Chloroflexota; class Anaerolineae; order Anaerolineales; family UBA4823; genus RBG-16-57-11. The sequence continues at coordinate 15,057 of MGNS01000101.1, read as the reverse complement.
GCTGAGTACAAAGAAAAGGCCTCCTGTCAAGGTTAGTCTCTCAGGATACACTTATCGCACTACCGTTGCGGCGTACGGTGATGTGTACATGCTGCCGTTGAGCGCCGAACACCGGGAGGCGGCTGGCGTCAAAGCCGGCGATCAGGTGGAGGTGACGCTCGAGCTCGATCTGGAGCCTCGGACGGTTGAGGTTCCGGCTGACTTGGCTGCAGCGCTGGCGGAAAAGCCGGGTGCCATTGCTGCCTTCGATGCTCTATCGTACACAATGCGCAAGGAATATGTACGCCAGGTTGAGACGGCAAAAGCCCAGGAGACGCGCGACCGTCGAGTCGCAAAAATCGTGGCCAGCCTGACAGAAGGATAACCGGATGAAGATAGCAACTTCACAACCAGCCACCAGCAACCTATCCGATCAGGTGGAGAGCGATCTGCCGGCTGAGCTGGCCCAGCCGGCAAGGCGGGCCCTGACCGGGGCTGGCATATTTCGCCTCGAGCAGTTGACCGCTTTAAGTGAAGCCGAGGTCAGGCAATTACATGGCATTGGATCAAAGGCTATGGATCAATTGCACCGCGCTCTCGACGCTAAGGGTTTATCTTTCGCTGCCGAGATGAAAAGGTAGCGGGGAGCCACTGGCTTGTAGTGCTCAATGGTTTGTGGTTATCAGATAACGGTTAGCATTAAGGGGGCAATTCGTGAGAGCTGTGGGGCAAATTCATTGCCCATGGTCAAGGCTTTACCGAAGTTCATCTCTATGGGATAATGGAGATTGAACGGAGGTGCCTGCAAGCGTTATCGATGCAGGTACAGTTAAAATTAAGAGGTCGCATGTCTTATTCCTCCCTGCCTCCGCAATCTTCTGGCATGATCCCTCCAGGCTCGCTGCATTCCAGCGAGCGTTTGACGTTGTTGTATCAGCTCTCACAAACCTTCAACTCTTCGTTGGATCTGGACGAGGTTCTCAACCGGGTGATGGACGAAGTGATTGTCGCCACCCGGGCTGAGCGTGGTTTTTTGATGCTCTTTGATGACTTAGGTGAGCTGGCATTCCGCGCCGCCCGTGGTATGGATCAGAACACCATCCAGGAACCCATGTTCCAAATTTCACTCAGTGTGGTGCACGGGGTGGCGCGCCAGGGCCAGCCAGTGCTTACCGGCGACGCCCAGGTCGATCCGCGTTTCAGTATGCGCCAGAGCGTCAAGCTGCTCGGCCTGCGATCGGTCCTTTGCGTACCACTGCACATCCAGGATCGCATACTTGGCACGATTTATGTGGATAATCGCATCCAGGCGGGTATCTTCAGTCAAGAGGACCTGGATTTGCTCAACTCGATTGCCTCCAGTGCTTCGATCGCGATCGAGAACGCCCGCCTTTATAAGTTAGCGGTGGAGAAAGGTCGCCTGGAGCGTGAGCTGCAAATGGCGCGCCAGGTGCAGCTCAGCCTGCTGCCATCCGAGGTCCCTGAAACGCCGGGCTGGGAGTTCGCGGCTCGCTGGCTGCCGGCTCGCCAGGTAGCCGGTGATTATTATGATTTTATACCAAGCCAAAATGGGCAGTTGGGTTTGGTGGTGGCGGATGTCTCGGACAAAGGCATGCCGGCGGCGTTGTTCATGGCCCTGTCCCGTAGCATCGTAAGAGCCAGCCTGGATCCAAATCTGTCGCCGGCTGAAAGTATCCAGAGGGCCAACCGCTTGATCTGCCAGGATTCGACCAGTGGCATGTTCATCACCTTGTTTTATGCCCTTCTGGACCTTCAAGCGGGACGAGTGGCTTATGTGAACGCCGGTCACAATCCGGCGTTGTTCTACCAGCGGGGCGACCGTCCCGGTCAGGGTGCAATGAGCCGTTTGGGTCGCACGGGTATGGCTCTAGGCGTCGAAATCGACACCCCTTACGAATATCGAAGCCTTGCGCTCAACCCCGGGGATTTCCTGGTGCTCTATACGGATGGCATAACCGATGCGCTCAACCCGGAAGGGGATAGCTTCGGTATGCATCACCTGGAGAACCTGGTGCTGGCACATCGCGAAGAAACGGCGCAGCAGATTGGCATTGCGCTCGAGAGCGCGATCCAGGATTTCACCGGCGGCGCACCGGGTTTCGACGATATCACACTGATGATCGTCCGTCGCAGCACTTAAGCATTCGGATTTTTTTATCGTCGGAGTTCATTACTGAGTTTTGGCCGATGGCAACTGTAAATCAACCAGAAGCTGGCCGAATAATTAATGATCGCTACCGTCTGGACACTGTAATCGGGCAGGGCGGTATGGGTGCGGTATACCGCGGATACGACACGCTACTCGAGCGTACCGTGGCTGTCAAGCTGCTCACAGGCACCGGTTTAGGCAGCGAAGGGCAGGCACGGTTGTTGAATGAGGCGCGTGCAGCCGCCCGTCTTAACCATTCCAACATCGTCAGCGTTTACGATGCAGGACAAACCGGTAAATCGCCGTTTATCGTCATGGAGCTGGTAGCGGGTGCCTCGCTTTATGAGCTCCACCCGGAGAGCCTAAGCGAGATTCTCTCAATTACCCGTCAAATCTGCGCAGCGTTGGAGCACGCCCACGTCAACGGCATCATCCATCGCGATTTAAAGCCCGAGAATGTGTTGGTCACACCGGAGGGGCTGGCCAAGCTGACCGATTTTGGCCTGGCGCGCTCGTTTACCTCGCGGATAACCAGCGAAGGCGCGGTAAGCGGAACAGTGCTATACATGGCGCCTGAGATGGCGCTGAACCAGCCGGTGGATGGGCGGGCGGATCTCTATGCCTTGGGAGTAATACTCTATGAGCTGGTGTGCGGGCGGCTGCCGTTCAACGCCGACAACCCCCTGGCGGTCATTTCGCAGCACATTCATGCGCCGGTGGTCCCGCCCAGCACTTACCGTGTCGATTTACCGGCTGTGCTCGAAGGTGCGATCCTTAAGTTGCTGGCAAAAGAGCCGGACCGTCGCTTCCAGACCGCCCAAGAAGTATTGCAGGCCCTGGCAGAGGTCGAGGACCAATCCCTAATTGCTGTCCTACCACCGCTGCGCGAGGTCAAAGATGTGGATGCGTTGTTGGAGCAACTGGCGCGCGGCCGGCTGGTTGGTCGCCGCGACGAGCTGGAAACCTTGCACCGGCTGTGGAGAAGTGCACTAGGCGGTCGTGCGCAACTGGCCCTGATTTCCGGCGAGCCGGGCATCGGGAAAACGCGCCTGGCCAACGAATTGATCGTCATCGCCCGCCTGAGTAATGCGGTAGTTTTACGGGGTGGCAGTTATGAGTATGAAACTGCCTCACCGTACCTGCCGTTCGTAGAAGCGTTGCGGGAATGGGTGCGCTGCCATAGCGATGATGAATTACGCAGCGCTCTGGAAACCCAGGCGGTAGAGATTGCCAAACTGGCGCCGGAGATCGAGAGCCGGCTCGGCC
>MGNS01000101.1:0-11563 GCA_001795165.1 Chloroflexi bacterium RBG_16_57_11 | reverse complement strand
TCCGGGCTATTGCTGTTTATTGATGACATCCATTGGTCTGATCAAGGCACTCTCTCCCTGTTGCATTACCTGTTACGGCATCTGCGCCAGGAACGCTTCCTGGTGGTGGCCTGCTATCGTGAAGTCGAGCTGGATCGCCAACATGCCTTTGCCGGCTCGCTGGTGGAGTGGAACCGAGAGCGATTGGCGATCCGTATCTCGGTAAACCGTCTGGACTATGAAGAGGTCGGGCAATTGCTTGCCTCCCTGTTCACCCAGGAGCGCCCATCAGATGAATTTACGCAGGCGATCTACCGCGAGACGGAAGGGAATCCGTTCTTTATCGAAGAAGTAATCAAGTCTCTGATCGAGCAAGGGCAAATTTACTGGGAAGAGGGTAGTTGGCAAAGGCGAGAGATCACCGATTTGACCATCCCACAGAGCATCAAAGAGGCCATCGGACGGCGGTTAAGCCGGCAAGGGAGTGGTTCAATCGAAATGCTCCATACGGCGGCCGTGCTGGGCAAGCGTTTCACGTTTGCAGAGCTGGTGACCGTTGCGGGACCGGCGGAAAACGACTTGCTGGACGCCCTGGATGAGGCCAGCAATGCCCAGTTATTGCGTATCGAAGGCGGCGAAACCTTCGCATTTACGCATGACAAGATCCGTGAGGTCCTGTATGAAGAGCTCAATCCGATCCGCCGCCGGCGGCTGCATTTGCGCATTGGTGAAGGATTGGAACAGCTTTATGGCCTTGCGGGGACAAACGGTCTCTTGCCGATCTCAGGCGGTGATGGGCAAAACCGCTCCACCGCAGTCGAATCACTGGCCCATCATTTTATCGAAGGTGGCGACCTGGTCAAGGGGATGCAATATTCCATCCGGGCTGGCGACCTGGCGAGTAAGGTATTTGCACTGGATGAAGCAGTGCACGGTTACCAGCATGCCATCGAATGCGCTGAAACGCTGCAGGATGTCGATAAATTGGCGAAACTTTATGAAACCCTAGGTTCGGTACAGGAGCAGCGTGGCATGGTCCAGGCTTCGACCGAATCCTTTGAGCGTGCTTTGCAACTGGTCCAATCGCCAAACGAAAGGTCGCGCCTGAAGACTATGCTCGGCGCGGTGTACGCGCAAATTGGCGATGAGCGCGGCCGTGCCCATTTGCTGGCGGCGCTGGATGATCTCGACTTGCAGAGCCATCCGCGCGACCTGGCCCGTGCGAACGCTATCCTGGGTCGCTATTATCATCTTCACGCTGACTGGGATATGGCTATTCAATACCTGGAACGGGCTCGCCAGATCGCCGAGCCGCTGGATGAACCGACGGTACTGGTTGAGATTTACGCCTATCTTGCCGGCGCCTACCAGCAGAGCGGTGATTTTGAAACCAGCATGGAATGGGCTCGACAGAGCATAGCCCATGGCGAGCGCAGTGGTATATTGGCCTCTGTAGCCTTGGGCGAAGAGTTCCTGGCCGAGGATTATCTCGCCACCGGGCGCTGGCGCCTGGCCTTGCAACACGCCGAAGCGGATTGCCAGATCGGGGAAAAGATCGGTTCTCTGGCTCGCCAGGCCTGGGGCATCCACAGTCTGGCGAATGCTTATTATGGACTGGGTGACCTGGAGAAGGCGCTTCAAACGGCCAATGAGTGCTTACAGATTGTCGATCGCACCGGCGATCTCCGGCTTGAGGCCCTGATCCGCTCGACGCGCGCAAATATTTACGCCGATCTGGGCGAATTCGAAGCCGCCTGGAGCGACGCCGATTACGTCGTCCAACGCGCTCAGATTACCGGCCAGGGACAGTTACAGATCTGGGGTGTGGACGTGCGGGTTAATTTATACACTTTGCAAGAGCGCTGGCAGGAGCTGTTGGATTTGATCCTCCAGGTACAAAGTGACATGGGCGACCGCCATACGGGCCAATATTTCCTGGCATTAATCCGCCTGGACCGCCGCCAGGATCTGCAGGGTATGCTGGAGTCGTTGGATCGAAGCGTATTGGATGAGGAAGAATATTACTCGCCCTGGTACTGGTACATTGTTGCCCTCGCCAGCGCTTATCTTGGCGATCACGAAGATGCGGCAGTCTGCTTCGAAAAGGCTATCAAGCGTTTTGAAGACCGGGAAGAGCGTATCAGCCTGGGTCGCGCTTTGCACCAGCGAGCGATCTTTCGCCAAACAAGCAATGAGCTAACCCTGGCACGCCAGGACCTCCAGCGAGCTGTCGACCTGTTCACCCAATGTGGGGCAAAGTTTCACTTATCGGTTGCCGAGAAATTTTTGCAACAATTGCCTGCCTGACTCATCCTCGAGACCAGGCAGAGAATATGCATTATGGAGCGTTGAATGACCCAAAACCAACCCAGGCAATTGCCTCACCGGATGGAATTTCATGTTTCTCGCCGGGCGCGGCAGCGCTATCAGTTTGACGAAGCTCCATTTACAACAAGTGGTAATGTAATTTTCGCCAACTTCCTGGCGGCTCGCCGGTTCGCACAGTTTATGAATGCCCAGCGCGACCTGGTTGCTCACCCCGACCAGGCAGTGCGTGCCGGTCAAATCAATGCAATGGGGTTGATCGACGAAATCCTTCATCAGGTCATCGAGGAATATCGCCAGACACGAAACCCGGGGGTGATGCAGGCTGCCCTGGACTGGCTGGAAGCGGCCCTGGGGCGTGAACAGGTTGATGCGGTTCTTCTCCAGTTTACGCAAGAGTTTCCACCCTTGCCGGTCTACCGTGGAGACCTCGATGCGGACGAGTATCTGGCGAGCGATTCGAGCCGCCTCGATGGCAGCCTGGTATCCAATCGTCAAATCGCACTGGAAGAGCTCTTGATGCTGTGGCTTGAGAATGAAAATCCTGCCTTCCAGCCCTTTGCGGAGCTTTTCGACGATACCAGCCTGGAATCCCAACATGTGTATCCGCGATTGGTCCGCTCATTGGTTGAGTTCTTCGACACCCAGCCCAGCTATGGCCCCGAGAGCCAGAGCCTGATCGAGGTCTTGCGTGCTCCGGCGCGGGCACACCCTGATTCGCTTTTTGCGCAGCTCGATTTCATCAGACGTCGCTGGAGCGGCATGCTCTCATTCGTCCTGGCGCGCCTGCTTACCAGCCTGGATCTGATCCGCGAAGAAGAGAAACCTGTCTTTGGGCCGGGGGGCGGCGGCCCGGCGGTGGTTTACGAATTCACGAGCGAAGATTATCTTTTGGAGCCGGAGCGCTTCAGTGCCGACCTGGACTGGATGCCCAGATTGGTGTTGCTGGCCAAGAATACCTATGTCTGGCTCGATCAGCTCTCACGAAAATATCAGCGTGCAATCACGCACCTGGATCAAGTCCCCGACGAGGAGCTGGAAATGCTGGCACGCTGGGGCTTCACCGGTTTGTGGCTGATCGGCCTGTGGGAGCGTAGCCCGGCTTCACAAAGGATCAAGCAGCTGCGCGGCAACCAGGAAGCTGTCGCCTCGGCCTATTCGCTGTATTACTATGACATTGCTGCAGATTTGGGCGGCGACGAGGCCTACAGCAGCTTGCGCGACCGCGCCTGGCGCTATGGCATTCGTCTGGCGTCGGATATGGTGCCCAACCACATGGGCATCGACTCACGCTGGTTGATCGAGCATCCCGATTGGTTTGTCCAGCTCACTTATAGCCCATACCCGGCTTACACCTTCAATGGGGTCAATCTGTCCTGGGATGACCGGGTGGGTATTCACCTGGAAGATCATTACTTTGACAACACGGATGCAGCGGTGGTCTTCAAGCGCGTGGACCATTGGACCGGCGACACACGTTACATTTACCACGGTAACGACGGCACCTCCATGCCATGGAATGACACCGCCCAGCTCAATTACCTCATCCCGGAGGTACGTGAAGCCGTCATCCAGACGATCCTGCACGTTGCCCGTAAGTTTCCGATCATCCGCTTCGACGCAGCCATGACCCTGGCGAAACGTCACTACCACCGTCTGTGGTTCCCTGAGCCGGGCAGCGGCGGCGATATCCCCAGCCGCGCCGAGCATGGCCTGACCAAAGACCAGTTCGATGAGGTTTTTCCCGAGGAGTTCTGGCGTATGGTGGTCGATCGTGTGGCTCAGGAAGCGCCGGATACATTGCTGTTGGCCGAAGCCTTCTGGCTGATGGAAGGTTATTTTGTGCGCACTTTGGGGATGCACCGTGTCTACAATAGCGCCTTCATGAATATGATGCGCGATGAGAAAAACCAGGAATACCGTTTGGTGATCAAGAATACCCTGGAATTCGACACCGAGATCCTTAAACGTTATGTGAACTTCATGAACAACCCCGATGAGCGCACTGCCGTCGACCAGTTTGGAAAAGGTGACAAATACTTCGGTATCTGTGCCATGATGGCCACCCTGCCTGGCTTGCCCATGTTTGGTCACGGGCAGGTGGAGGGCTTTGTTGAGAAATACGGCATGGAATTCCGTTACCCCAAGTGGCATGAAGACCCTGACCCGGGGCTGGTTGAGCGGCACCAGCGTGAGATCTTCCCATTGCTCCGCCGACGCTACCTGTTTGGGGAGGCGCAAAATTTCCTGCTCTACGATCTCTACACTCCGGAAGGATTTGTAAACGAAGACGTTTACGCCTACTCGAACGGTTATGGTTTAGAGCGTGCACTGGTTATCTACCACAACCGGTACGCACAGGCGCGTGGCTGGATACGCACCTCGGCAGCCTTTGCAGTGAAAACCGGAGAGGGCGATGAAAAAGTACTCGAAAACCGCACGTTGGGCAAAGGCCTGGGTCTGCAGGATGATCCGGCCTGGTTTGTGATATTCAAAGAGCACATCAGCGGATTGGAGTACATTCGCAATTGCCATGAGCTCGTCCAGCAAGGTCTCTTCATTGAGCTCGGCGCCTACAAGTGCCGGGTTTTCCTGGATTTCCGCCAGGTTCAGGACGATCATGAGCAGAATTACGCCAGGCTGGCAGCGAGGTTGGACGGAGCCGGTGTGCCAAGCATCGATTATGCCTTGCGGGAGATGGCCCTGGAGCCATTGCTGATCCCATTCCGCGAGCTGGTCAATCCCGGCATGTTCACCTGGCTGATCCAGAACCGGGCCGAGGCGGACACATTCTCATCGGTTAATCTCCACCTGGCTCTCGAGGAAACCGAGGCAAAATACCGGGCTGTCTTGCAGTCAGCTATGGAACAACTTTGGCCGGATCAGAGCGTTGATGTGGAAAAACCGTTGGCTCAAGCGCCTGAAGATCTGGCCTTGCAGGTGCGGCGCCAAATGCAAAACTTGCTCACGCTTGCCATGTTAAAGGAAGATCTGGCGAAAGCCCCGGCGAGATACCGGCAGGCTTTGAACTACCTTTTCAATGGCCCTCTTGATAAAACACAAACCGGCGGAAAAGCCCTGAACGCAGACCTTCCGGAGGTTTGGGGAATGTTCTTTGGCTGTCTGTTCATTACACCATTGGGCCGGCTCAGCGGGGAGGAAGACAGCACAGAACTCAGTCGCGTCTGGATTGATGAATGGCTGCTTGGCAAGCAAATCGTCGCTGTGTTGAAACAAATGCAGGTGGAGGCGGGCGCCGTCGAGCGGAATATTCCGTTGCTACGCCTCCTGGTCGGGCAGGCAGGCTGGTTGAGTGAAGAAGCTCCCAGCATGCTTGCAAGCCGTCTCATCCAGTTCTGGGCAAAGGATGACGATGCCAGGCGTTTTCTTCAGGTTCACACACACGATGGGGTGCAGTGGTTCAACAAAGAATGTTTTGAAGAGCTCGTTTGGTGGAGCTACGTCGCGGAAATCATCACTCACCGACCGGCCGATAATGACACAAAGATGGATATTGAGGAAGAAAAAGACGAAACAACGCCAACCCCAGATCCCGCCACTGTTTTCCCCGGCAGCTTTGTATCGGTGATCAACTCAGCTTATGCAGTGGTTCAGCTGCTGCACAAGGCAGAGCAGCGCTCGGGTTACCAGCTGGATATGCTATCTGTACCATGATCGATCAGGGTCTATCCAGGTAGCTTTCGAAGACCTGCGCCGCATTTAGCCTGGTGTATGGGCTGATCACATGGCGCAGGTCTTTGATTGCGCCAGGCGCCAGATCCACGCCTGTAGCCTGGCGCGCCAGGCGCACCGCTTGTGCTGCATAGGCGACGCAATTCCTCGGCTCGATGCGATCAAAGTCTTCGAAGAACCAGCCACACGACGTGAACATCCGTTGCCGTTCACGCTGAGCTTCCAGCAACAACGTCGCTCGTTTCATCTGTTCCCGGCTGAGAGTGTTGGCGGTCTGCTCGCTGATGAGAGCTGGCATGCCCATTTCTCCCAACATGACGTGGATATAGCGCTGGCGTAATCGCCACGGATCGCCCACCAGCGGGCGAACAAATTCCCGGTAAAGCCCGTCCAACTCACCTGCCAGGTTATCGAATGCCTGGCGAAGCCGCGCTTTCCACTCTGCCTTGCCGGGCGTACAAGCGCAAGCCCCGCTCCAGCGCATTACGCCATGATGACAGCTCCATGAAGTGCGTTCTCGAATGCGGGTAAACTGGCGCGGAGCATGGTTCCGTAGCCATAAAGATGGAAATGTCGTGTACAAGCCAGCCGCCTCGGACGCCCCATCCACCAGGCGAGCCAGGAAGCGATCACGGTGGTTTTTATGATGCCCGTACAGCTCTCCGTCTGAGGCGATCATCAGGATCTGTGACTCGCCCCGGCGTGACTTCGCTGTGTTAAGCTGTGGCTTTAATAGTTGCATTGCGAACTGGTCGGCGTTGATCGTCGCTCCTGCGTCGAAGCTGACTTGCCCGCTCAACTCTCTTTGGTAGAAGAAAACCGTGATGTTTCGCGCCTGCGGGAGTTGGACGATATATGGCTCGCTAGGATCGATGTCCTGGCGCTCTGACTGCCAGGGAGCCAGGATAGTGTACTCCACGCCCAACTGAGACAAGATCTCCAGGGTTTCGTAATCCACCGCGGTTTCTGGAAGCCAGAGGCCCACAGCTTTGTGCCCGAAGCGATGCTCGAATTCTGCCAGTCCCCAGTACACCTGAGTCAGCTTATCCTGATACCCCGAAAGCGGCAAGATTGAGTGATTGTATGCCTGCGCCATGGCGTTGCCAACCCCATAGCGCTGGTAATTCGCCCGATCTTGAGCGATGATCTGATGCATGGTGTCGGGGTGGTGTTCTCCCAGCCAGGAGAAGAGTGTCGGACCGATGTTAAAGCTGACTTTGGCGAAATTTCCCAGTACAGCATTTGGCAGGTAGCATTCCGCGTGGATGCGCTCATTCCAGTTTGGGAACGGTGCGCTTCCCTTTTCGATCGGGATTTCGCCAGTCCATGGATCTTCGCGTGGAGGTTGGTAGAAATGAGCGTGGATGCTAAGGGCGCTCAGGCTCATACGTGTTCTCGATGTTGCCAGGTTGTGATGAGTATTTTAATCCATAATTGGCTCATTTTGCAAAGCTCTCATTGTAATATGACATGAATGTTTCATAAATGTGGCTATTAATATTGTAAATTTGCCCGGATCTCTGCTTGCTCCATGTGGCAAGGTCAGAATGAACCTGTCACGAGTTAGAATTTGTTGATAGAATGGGGTTGTTTCACCAATATATTTTCATCGAAAGGATAGACATAGTAGAGGCTGTCTGGTTTTGGGTCGATTCCGATCCCAGATAGCCCTAGCCGAACGTATCTCGCGTGGTTTGCCAGTTCGGGGGAGGCAGGCCCAGCATACTTCAGAAAGGAGGGCACGGATGAAAACACGCGCTGTAATCTTGGCCGGTGGCGAGGGTTCTCGTCTGGGAGTGCTGACCGCCAAACGCACCAAGCCTGCTGTACCCTTTGCGGGAAAATATCGCATCATCGACTTCACTTTGTCTAACTGCGTCAATTCGGGGCTTTTTGATGTGATGATCCTGGCTCAATATCGCCCCCACTCGCTAATCGAGCATATTGGCTCCGGCGTTCCATGGGATTTGGACCGCAACTTCACTGGTGGAGTGAGTATCCACATGCCATATAAGGCGCGCGGTAGCTCGGATTGGTACCTGGGCACCGCTGACGCCGTCCAACAAAACTTTCTGTTCATCAAGCGTGGCCCACCCGATCTCGTTCTGATCCTTTCCGGTGACCACATCTATCGCATGGACTACAAAGCGATGATCGATTATCACCTCGGTCATAAATCCGAATTGACCATCGCCGCAATTCGAGTACCGATGGAGGAAGCCTCACGTTTCGGCATCCTGGGAGTAGATGACCAGTTGCGCATACACTCTTTCATCGAGAAGCCGAAAGAGCCACCCTCGAACCTGGTGAACATGGGTGTATACCTGTTTGATTCTGACCTGCTCAACCAGGCTTTGTGGGATGATCACATGCGCGCCGATTCATCGCATGATTTTGGTAAGGATATTCTACCGAGGTTGGTTGCTCAGGATAAAAGGGTTTTTGCTTATCCGTTTGAGGGTTATTGGGTGGATGTAGGGACGGTGGAGTCATACTGGAAAGCCCACATGGACTTACTGGTTACGCCGCCTCCCATCGATCTAAACGACCGCTCATGGATTGTCCATACGCGCACGGAGGAACGTCCTCCGGTATGGATTGAAAACGGCTCCACAGTCCTGGATAGCATGATCACCGATGGGTGCGAGATCGCCAAGGGCGCAAGGGTCGAGCGAAGCGTGCTGGGTCCCGGTGTCAGAGTTCAACCTGGCGCGGTGGTATATGAGTCAGTCATTCTTACCGACTCGATCATCGGTCCCGGCGTGGTGGTCGAGCATTCCATTATCGATAAGAAAGTTCGCATCGGTGAGAAGGTGCGTATCGGCAAGGTCTGCCCGCAGCCGGCGATCACTATGATCGGGAAAAGCAGTCGAATCAGCCCGGGGATGGTGATCGAGCAGGGTGTGATCATTGGGCCGGATGTAATCGAAAGTGATTTCGTGGATACCACCGTTCGCGAAGGCGCATACCTGCAAACCAAGCGTGAGCCTTTTGATGTCTAAATGGTGAAGCACGTATGAAGTTTCAACGATCATCCGGGATTTTATTGCATCCTACCAGCCTGCCGGGACCTTTTGGGATTGGCGATATTGGCCTAGGCGCCCACGCCTGGGTCGATTTCCTGGCAGAGACCGGTTGTAGATTGTGGCAGGTGTTGCCACTTGGGCCTACCGGTTACGGCGATTCGCCTTATCAATGTTTCTCATCGTTCGCCGGAAATCCGTACCTGATCAGCCTGGATGGGCTGGTTGATGATGGGCTTCTGCTCCAATCTGATCTGGCCGACCTGCCTGATTTTCAGCCTGGCAAAGTGGATTATGGCTTGCTGATTCCCTGGAAACTGGGCCTGCTCGACCTGGCTTTCCAGCGCTTCACCCACACGAAACGCCGCCGTCTGCGGCAAGAATTTAATACCTGGCGCCAGGATCAACACGGCTGGCTGGAGGATTTTGCGCTTTTCATGGCGCTTAAGGAGGCTCACCAGGGCGCATCCTGGACCTCCTGGAAGGCGCCATTGCGCGATCGCCAGCCTGAGGCGTTGGCTGACGCTCGCAGCCAACATGCCGAAGCGGTCAACCGCCATGCCTTTCGCCAGTTTATCTTTTCCCGCCAATGGGACGCGCTGCACAAATATGCTCGCAAGCGCCACATCCAGATTATCGGTGATATCCCCATCTTCGTCGCCCATGATAGCGCGGATGTTTGGGCCCACCCAGAGCTTTTTTTCCTGGATGCGAAGGGTCGTCCAACCGTCGTCGCCGGGGTCCCGCCAGATTACTATTCGGCCACCGGGCAGCTATGGGGTAACCCGTTGTACCGGTGGGATGTGCACCAGGCTTCAGGTTATGCCTGGTGGCTGGAGCGCATCCGCGCCGTACTTCGGCAGGTGGACATCGTGCGTATCGACCATTTTCGCGGCTTCTGCGCCTATTGGGAGGTGCGCGGTCGGGCCAGGACCGCCCGGTATGGTCGATGGGTGTCAGCTCCGGGGGTGGATTTCTTCCGCACCATCCAGTCCAGCCTGGGTGAGCTGCCCATCATTGCTGAAGACCTGGGGGTGATCACCCCGGACGTGGATGAATTACGCGAAACTTTTAATTTGCCAGGAATGAAGGTCTTGCTGTTTGGCTTTGGAGTTGACTTCGGCGGCGGACCGGATGGTCCGTTTTTGCCGCATAACTACCCGGTTCATTGTGTGGCTTATACCGGCACCCATGATAACGACACCGTGCGCGGCTGGTACGAGCGGGTGGGCGAGCAAGAGGCAGATTTTTATCGCCGCTACCTGGCTCGGGATGGACATGATGTCTCCTGGGATCTGATCCGGGCGATCTGGTCATCGGTGGCAGTGTTTGCGCTGGCCCCCATGCAAGACCTGCTCAGCCTGGGCAACCAGGCGCGCATGAACTACCCCGGCAACCCCAGCGGCAACTGGACCTGGCGCTTACGGGAGGAGGCCCTGGATGTGATGCTGCGGAGGCGTCTGCGAGAGATGAATTTCTTGTATTATCGTCAAAACTCGCCTTGAGGGCTTCTTGTCGATCTGGCCGAAAGTTTTTGTCACCCGTATGATCCCCGAAAAGGGGCAGTCTATGGTTACCGACTTCTGCGATGCAGAAGTCTGGCCAGATGAGCTGCCGCCATCGCGTGCGATCCTGTTGGAGCGGGTGCGCGGCATTGAAGGTCTACTCTGTCTGCTCACCGACCGCATCGATGGTGAAGTGATGGACGCCGCCGGGCCGGGCTTGAAGGTGATCAGCAACCATGCTGTCGGGGTCGATAACATCGATCTGCCCGCTGCCACGCGGCGCGGCATTCCAGTGGGCAACACGCCCGGGATTCTTACGAATGCGACTGCTGATTTTGCTTTCGCCCTGATATTGGCGGCAGCCCGCCGGGTGGTGGAAGGGGAGCGCTTCGTGCGCGATGGCCGTTGGAAGACCTGGGGGCCATCCTTGCTGCTTGGAACCGATGTCTTTGGCGCCACGCTCGGCATCATCGGTTACGGGCGTATCGGCCAGGCGTTGGCGAAACGCGCCAGCGGTTTCGAGATGCGCATCCTGTACTACGATCCATCGTTGGAGTCACCAAACCCGTATTTGCCTGGTAAGCCGGTCGGTTTCGAGACCTTGTTAGGCGAAGCCGATTTCGTCTCGCTGCATACGCCGTTGACTGAGGAGACCCACCACCTGATCGACGACTACGCCCTGGCGCTGATGAAGCCCAGTGCGGTGTTGATTAATACCTCCCGCGGGCCGGTGGTTGATCCGCAGGCTCTGTACCGGGCGCTCAAGCAGCGGCGCATCTTCGCGGCTGCGCTGGATGTCACCGATCCGGAGCCGATCTCCGTCGACAGCCCGCTGTTAGACCTGGACAACCTGACCGTAGTCCCGCACATAGCAAGCGCCAGCCGCACGACGCGCGAGAAGATGGCGACGATGGCGGCCGAGAACCTGATCGCCGGATTGAAGGGCGAGCGCCTGCCTAATTGTGCCAACCCGGAGGTGTACGCATCCGCGTAGTCCCAGGCGGTCTGAGTGTCCGAACGAGTTCGGCTATCGAAGAC
>MGNS01000100.1:12047-15598 GCA_001795165.1 Chloroflexi bacterium RBG_16_57_11 | reverse complement strand
CTGATCCCGCCGAAACAGCCGCCTACTCCACCTTCGGCCTGACCCCGATCGCGATCCGCCTCTCTCCCACTCCCGGGCCGACCCGCACCCTGATCCAGGCGGTCACCGCCACTTTCGCCCCGCCGAACTCCAGCCTCGCTTCGCAGATCAAGATCGACCCGATCCTCGCCGGCCTGATCGGTTTTACTACCCTGGGCTTGATACTGGTTCTTTCCTCAGCTGTAATCACGCGATAACGCCGGCTTCGTGAGGGCGAAGCCGGCGTTATTTATCACCTCACAGGTCTCGAGCGGTCGCAGACCGCCAGCCTGTGACAATCGGGGATGGTAATTTTACTGGCAGCCGGGCAGCTGGAAGCTGGCGATGCGGGTCTGCCAGGGGGCGGTTGTCCCGGGTGGGGGCAACGGCGGAGGCGGCAGCGGAAGCGGCAAGCCGCTGACCTGGTAGTACTCGTTGACGTACCAGAAGGTGCAGTCGTCCACCGGGTCGATGTTCAACGAGGTGTAGTCGCCCCAGCGGGAGTTGGTGGTGGTTTGCACGCCGGTGCCGTTCATGATCACGCCTTCGCCCAGGTTCATTTGTCCAAGCGGGGCGTCGAACGACCGCCCGGTGTAACGAATGCCAGGATAGACATCTGTCGCATTGGATACGCTATAACCCAGGGCGATATTGCCAAACTTGTCCATCGCTGCGCTGCCCATCCAACGATGCACGCCATCACCAGGGGCGAAGGTGCCTTGCTGGTAGAGTGAATACGCACTGTTGACGCGGCGGATCTCGTACCAGCGCACGCCGGCGATGCCGGGAAGCGCTTCCACCGACTGGTTGGTCACCATAGCTTCGTACTTGCCGAAGTTGCGGTAGGCCAGACGCCAGGTCGGGCGCTGCCGGTAGGACAGGATATCCAGGTATTGGTCGGGGTTGGTGATCCCGGGTTGGGGAATGCAACCGCGGCTCGGCCCGCAGGGGAAGGCGGAGTCAAATTCTGCAACGGGCAGTTGGGCGGCAAACTTCACCCATGCATCGGGTTTGGAGTTCCATTGCACCCACAGCTCCCAGATATTCAGAGCGTCGAAGGCCGCGCCATACACATAGTCATCATCCTGTGTGCCAACGATCGGCGCAGCGATGCGGTCGATCGGCCGGCGTGTGCCATCGATATCCGGCGGGAGCAAGCCATCGCCGATCAATTCTAGCGGCACATCATTCGAATCCAGAAAGAACTGCACCGCGCGGGCATTCGGGTTGCCGGCCAGCATCTTGTTCTTCTCCAGCGCGTAGATGCTGATGCCGTACTCATCCACCTCGCCGAAATCACGCGTGGTCATAATGTACGAATCGGTCCACACGCCATACTTGGGATAGTCGGGGAAAAAGGTCCCGCCCGGCAGGTCCGGATCGGGCTGTGTGATGAAAGCGTAGCGGTAGTAGGCGCCGGTCGGGTCGCCGGTCTGCGAGATAGCGACACAGTCGTAATATGCCGGCCCGCGCGTGGTGAACTGTGTCAACAGCCAGCGATCCTCGAGCTGGTCGTAAATCACGATTGGGTCGCCGGAGGGATCGGTGCAGTCCTCCACCGGAAAGTCGGCCCACAAAGTGCCCGTATCCACGGGTCCTAGCAGCAGGTTGCCCTGCTTGTCGTAGACAGCGAAGACCAGGTTGATCATTTCCACGTAATGGTTCGGCCCGACATCACCATTCGGGTCGGGCGGGTTGACGCGAAAGCCGAATGTATTGAAGTTATCCAGATTGCTAAGGCCCTCGAAGTTCACAAGCGGGGCGGAGATGGCAGCGGCGGTTGGGCCAGACAGGGCTGATTGCAGCTCATTAGACTGGAGCGCGCCATCACCGGCGTAGCCCTGGTCCGCCACCATCGGACCGCGGTCCGGGCGCACGTCAACCAGCCCATCGTCTGCCGGCTGCAGTGCTGCTGCCTGAGATTGGGCGCGCTGGGTCGCCAAATCACGCAGCGGGGCGGTTTTGTCGAAGGCTACTGCATTCGAGAATTTGGCCGCTGGAGCCTTAAAGGCTTTACCGTTGCCCTGGCTAACTCCTTCCTGAGGCGCCGCGCTGGCCGGGAAGATGCCGATCAGCGCGACGATGATTGCAAGCTGCACGATCACGGAAAAGACTTTCTTGACTTTCATCTGCAGGTTCTCCTTTTGGCAAAAGTTGAAAAACGGTCCACGGGATTGCTGAGAGTTAGACGATTAGCAGAATAGTCCGATGCACTTCACCTCCCTTTATTGTTCAAAACCGGGGTTGCAGAGCCTGTGTAGGATGCCACCTGCCTGGTTTCTAATGGTTTTAACGCCGCCAACGTGCGCCAAGCGTAACCTACAGAATTGTAAGTTATCTATATTATATTAGGAAATTAGTCCAATTTCAAGTAGGAATTTTATCATGGTCGGACGATCGGTCCTTATTTCACCAGCATCGGTAGATAGGTACGATAGCTGCATTCGGGCAGCCTGAAGCTGGCGATGCGCGTCTGCCAGCCGGCCGTGCTCGAAGCCTGACCGGCGGCAGTATAATACTCGTTGACATACCAGAAGGTGCAGTCGTCCACCGGGTCGATGTTCATCGAGGTATAGTCTCCCCAGCGGGAGTTGGTCGTCGTCTGGACGCCGGTGCCGTTGATGATTGTGCCTTCACCCAGGTCCATCTGCCCCAGCGGGGCGGTGGACGTGCGACCGGTGTAGCGGATGCCAGGGTAAACACCCGTCCCGTTGACGACGCTGTACCCCAGGGCGATGTTGCCCACCTGGTCCTGTGCGAGGCTGCCCATCCAGCGGTGCACGCCGTCTCCGGGGGCAAAGGTGCCTTGCTGGTGAAGGGAATAAACGCCATTTATGCGGCGGATCTCGTACCAGCGCATCCCGGCTACGCCAGGGTGGGCCTCAACGGATTGGCTGGTCACAAAGGACTCAAATCCGCCAAAGTTGCGATAGGCCAGGCGCAGTGTTGGTCGCTGCCGGTAGGATAGGATGTCGAGGTACTGGTTGGGATCGGCAATACCTGGTTGAGGCAGGCAGTCACGTGTGGTAGGCGCACAGGGGAAGATGGAGTCGAATTCGGCCACCGGGAGCTGCGCCACCAGCGACAGCGAAGCCCAGTCTCTGCCCCACTCGACGTCCATTTCCCAGATGTTCAGCGCGTCGAAAGCCGCACCGTAGATGCTGTCATCATCCATTGTGCCCACGATCAGGGGCAACATGTGAGCAGCTGGACGGCGATGGCCATCGATATCCGGCGGCAGCAGACCATCGCCCATCAGGTAGAGCGGGATAACCTCTGAATCCAGGAAAAACTGCACCACCCGGGCTGTCGGATCGCCGATCAACATCCTGCTCTTCTCAAGCGCGTAGACGCTGATACCGTACTCAGTATCCGGGCCGAAATCACGTGTGGTCAGGAGATATGAATTTGTCCACACACCGTACTTGGGATAGTCAGGGAAGAACTCGCCAGAGGTGAACGCATAGCGGTAGTACGCGCCGGTCGGGTCGCCGGTCTGCGAGATCGCCACGCAGTCGTAATAGGTTGGGCTG
>MGNS01000100.1:0-12037 GCA_001795165.1 Chloroflexi bacterium RBG_16_57_11 | reverse complement strand
ACTGGGTCAGCAGCCAGCGATCCTCGAGTTGGTCGTAGACCACGATTGGGTCGCCGGAGGGATCGGTACAATCCGAAATAACAAAGCCTAGCCATAGGGCACCGATTGGGACCGGTCCTAACAGCAATCCACCATGCTTCGTATACACGGAGAAGGCCAGGTTGACCATTTCTACATAGTGGTTTCGGCCGACATCGCCGGACGGGGAGGGAGGGTTGACGCGGAAGCCGAACAGATTGAAGTTGTCCGTGTTGCTGAGACCTTCGAAATTCACGATCGGCGGATCGATGGCAGCTTCGGTCAGGCCGTGCAGGGCAGGTCCTGAGCCCGGGGAGTCCTGCAAGGCGCCATCGCCGGCATATCCCTGATCCTGAGCTTTCAGGCCGGGCTCGGGACGCACCTCAAGCAGTTCATCTGTATCCTGGTGTGGCGTGGTCTGGGAGGCTGTCTCCTTCGATGCCGCATATTGAGCCGCCAGATCGTGCAGGGGTGCAGAGGCGTCAAAAGCAATGCCTGTGGTAAATTTCGGTGTGGGCGTCTCAAAGGATTGGAGAACTGGTACCTGCTGGAGAGACGCGCTGACCGGGGAGGCCCCGATCAGGCCCACGATGATCGCAAGCTGCGCGATCAAAATAAAAAGCGGTTGAGTTTTCATCTGCAGGTTCTCCGTTTTACGTTTTTTGATGGATTTATGGCTGAACGATCGACTGTCAGATTTATCGCTGCGGATCGTGGCGCGTCTCACCTCCCTCTTTTGTCATGAGTCCCGAAATGTTAGGCTTTTGAATGCGGAGGCCAGCCGGATGGCCTGGTTTTTTTTGATTACGATCATATGCCCCGCCTGCCTTACAAATCTGTAACGTATCCATATTATATAAATATTTACATTCGAATTCAAGTAGGGGAATGCGTTAATATCACCCTTTAACATAAAAAGGGCTTTCCATGAATTATTTATGGAAAGCCCCGGGAAACAGATTGGACGAAAACCACAGTCAGGGAGTTGGTGTTGGCAGGCTCTCCGTTGGCTGGATCTGCGATGTGGTTTCACTCAAATCGATGATCGGCAGCGTCCCGCCGTTGCTGATGATCCACTTGCTGTTCTCGCGCAGCTCCTGTGCGATGAGCACCTGGATGTATTGCTCGGCCAGGGGGCCCAGGCCTTGCAGTTCATCCAGGATGGCCTGCATGGCCTTGATCTTGGCTTGCGAGCTCAGGCTGATGCTCTGGGCTTCGGCCTCGGCTATTTTGGTGATCTGGTAGGCGTCGCCTTCGGCTTTCTTTTGGGCGGAATAAAAGTCACTATCGGCCAGGGTGCGCTGTTGTTCGGCGTCGGAGGTGGCCTTTTCCAGCATCTGAACGGCCACCATCTTATCTTTGATGGCGTTGACTACCTCTTCGGGCGGCGAGGCGTTCTGGACTTGCACCAGGATAAACTCGATCCCGTAGCGCTCCTGTTTTTGCTGCAAGTCAGTATACAATTCCTGGTTGAAGTCTGCCCGCAAGTGGAGCACATCATCCATCTTGCGCGTGTTGACCAGGTCCCTCAGCGCGCCCTGGACGAAACCGTTCACAATTCGATCCGGGTCGAGCACTTCGAGCTGGTATTTGACCGGATCCACCACCCGGTAGGTGTACAGCAGTGAAATATCCATGGTGACATCGTCGGCGGTCATACCGGCCAGCTTTTCGATCATTCCGGAGCGCTCGATGATCATCACGCCGATGACCGTGTCTACAAACGGGATCTTAACATGCCACCCGGGCTCGTCAACGTTGATGAATTTCCCGCCGCGCAGGTGCAGGCCGCGCTCATACGGGCGGATTTTGTAAACTGCAGCCCTGGCCAGGGCGAAGAGCCCGCCGGCTACGATCAATACCACCAGGATGGTGAGTGCATTCTGGGATATTTTCGTCAGACAACCGCTAAAAGGGCGATTTTGCACCACTGGGGTGGGAGCGTTTTCGTCGGGTTGGGTGTATTGTGTCATGGCTCACCTCCATAGTTAAGCCATATAAAAAATCATAAAAATTTCGTGTAACTACCCAGTGTCCTATCTTTCCCCATCTGAAGTAATAAGTGCGCGGATTAAATACTTGAGTATGTCGGAAAATTTTCTAAAAGATCACCCCAATCATAGGTAGATTGACGATATGTCGCCTGACTACATATTACAATAAGTTGGTTAAAAAGTCAATAGGCAATCGGGTGCGCTGTCCCAGGCTGGCTTAATTTTAAATGCGCGAAATATGCCATGCGCGGGCGGATAAATGGAGTTCACCCGCGCATGGCACTTGCGTGGTTTTAGGGACCGTTGGTCAGGGTTACATAC
Source organism: Chloroflexi bacterium RBG_16_57_11 (assembly GCA_001795165.1). Lineage (GTDB taxonomy): Bacteria > Chloroflexota > Anaerolineae > Anaerolineales > UBA4823 > RBG-16-57-11. Next base: position 9,704 of record MGNS01000100.1, on the reverse strand, counting down.
CCTCCATATCATGTTCCATGATCATATAGTTGCGCATCATGGTCATGTCTTCGTGCTCCAGGATGTGGCAGTGATACATGTACATCCCTTCGTAAGGCGCAAAAGTCATGGCGATCTTCACACGCTCGCCCGGCCAGACCAACACCGTATCCTTCCAGCCGCTATCGACCAGCCCCTGGTTGATAGTGGCGTAGCTGCTGCTGGCGGGAGTTGAGCGTTGAACCACCTGGAACTGGACGTTGTGCATATGCATTGGGTGCGGGATGGGCGAATTGTTGATCCATTCCCAGGCCATCGTGTCATGGCAGTGGACCATCTCGTCTTCGGCCACTTCCATCATCTCGAAGACACGTCCGTTGATCGTCCAGACCATTTGCCGCATATCCAGGGTGAACGGGCGCGGGCTGGCGAAGTTGGGCACGTTGCTGGCGTCGAACACCTCGGAAAGGGCGGGAAGCGGACCAAGCACCGGGTTGGAAGTAGCCCTCCTTCCAACATTCACCGTCAGGATATCGAAAGGCGAGCCCATTGGTAAGGACGTTCCCATGCCCCCTCCGCCGCCACCTCCACCCATACCGCCGCCTCCACCGCCCATGCCCATACCGGGATCGAAGGAGAGGCTCCGCAGGATGACCTGCTTGCGCGCCAGCTGGGTGAAATCTGCCCACACATCGACCCGCTCGCCCGGCATCAGCATCACATAGGGCCTGGAGGCTATAGCCGGCAACAGGCCGCCGTCGGTACCGATGACCTTCATCGGCATGCCGTTACTCCAGGCCAGCTTGTAGGTGCGGGCGTTTGAACCGTTGAGGAAGCGCAGGCGATACGCCCTGGGTTCGAGAGAGAAGACAGTGTTCGGTTTCCCGTTGACTAAAATCTTGTTGCCCAGATAACCCCACATGTTGTTCGGCTGGTAAAGGAACTGATTGGCGCTGTCAAAGACCCGGTCCTGGATGATCACCGGAAGGTCATTTGCGCCTGTGCTGGCGCCGGGTACAGCCAGCTCTTCTTGCTCATCCCACACGGTGAACAAACCGGCCAGGCCCATCACCACCTGTTCGGCGGTGCGCATATGCGGGTGTGGGTGAAACCAGTACGGCCCGGCGCGGTCGATCACCTGGAATTCATATATTTTTGTCTCGCCCGACCCGATGGCCTGCATTGGATGGCCATCACAGGGCTCGGGCACGCGTAAGCCGTGTGGATGGATGACGCTGTCTTCAGGTAGATTGTTGTGGAAATAGATGCGCACCTTTGTTCCGCTTTTCACCCGTAGGATTGGACCGAGGTAGTTGCCGGGCAGATTCTGGACCGTCACGCCGCTTCCGTTGAGCAGCTGCCCTTCATAGCTCCAGACGTTAGTCTGTGCGCCAGAAAGGATTTGGACGGTCTTTGGCGCCGCGGTGATCGAAACCTCCGCATCGGGCATAAAAGGCTCCATCTGTGCGCGAGCGGTCCTGATGAGTGGTAAGCCACGTCCCAATTTATCGAAGCCACTGCCAAGCAGGAGGCCAGTAGTAAGGACACCCGCACTTTTTAAAAACTCACGTCGACTGATGATTCGAGAATTCATTTTTTGCCTCTTTCTTTTTCGGTTAGATCTGGGGGGAGATTGCTCCGCCTCCCAGGCTGGTTGATGGTTATCTTTGGAAATAACCATCCGAAAGCGTCTTCAGGAACGCCACGATATTGTCAACTTGCGGCCGCGGGAACATGCTCAACACGGCGCGGTTCTGGTCCACTTCCGGGGGCGGGAACATATCCGCCATGCCTTCACAGCCGCCCATACCACCGCCTCCTATGCCTCCACCGCCGCACAAGCCGCCGTCCATCATGCCGCGCCAGTGGTAGAAGAAGACGATATCCTCCAAGGACTTGAAGTAGCCGTTGTGCCCATACGCCTTCACAAAATCCTCCGAAGGTCGCAGGTCCACATTGCGCAGGGTGGGCACCTTGACTTTTCCCAGCTCCGGCTCGTACACCTCCGGCGAATATCCGGCCTTCTTCAGGAAGCCGCCCAGGCCGTAGTCTACATAGTCGGCACCATCTGGATTCCATGCTTCTGGCATCGAATAGAACGGGTTATCCGGGTTCTTTGGGGTGCCGAGGTTGTCGTAGCCGAAATCGGTGAAAAGCGGGTAACCGTCAGGGCCGGGCTTGAGGCTATGGCAGGAAGAGCAGTCAGCCCGGTCGTTGAACACAGCCAGGCCCTGTAGCTCGGCGTCGTTAAGACCCAGGTTGCGGTAAGCCGTCCAGCGATATGGGCTCGTGCCGCCACCTGGGCAGCCCATTGCCCCACCACCCATGCCACCGCCGCCGCCCATGCCGCCGGTACCGCACCTGATCTGAGTCACATCCTTGCCGGCATTTTCAGCGTTGTCCCAGAACAGGTCAAACTTCGAGCTGAACGGGTTAACTTCCGTGCTTCGCTCGTAGGCGGCCACAGAGCGACCGATCTTCTCATAAACGCCGCCGACATCCTTAGCGCAGTTGAGCGAGCCGGCGCCCCACACTTGCTCGAACAGGGCGGTATAGTCTGCTTGCTTGACCCGGACGCACAGCACCTGGGCGTTGGCGATGGCCTGCTCCAGCGGGTTCAAATACGGCCCCTGGGCTTGCTCGGCAAGTGGATCGTGTAGCGTCCAGCCGGTTGCCCGGCCATCCCAAAACATACCACCGAACCAGGCGCCTTCGGTCTCGTTAAAGTACAGCTCGGTACTGTCGCCGGCGTACGCCGAGGCGGGCGGCTTTCGATTGCCGAAATGATTCGGAAGGGCGCCAGGGTAAACAGCGCCTCCCGCGTTGACCTGCGCATCCGGGCCGGTGAAGCCGACCTCCGGCGCGTGGCACGCCGCACACGACTGGGTGCCGTTGGCCGACAGGCTCGGGTCGTAGAACAGGGCCTTCCCTAAGGCTACCAGATATTCAGGCTCGGAGCCAGGTTCCTGAGCCAAGGCGGAAGGCTGGTAGTCAAGCAAGAACAGCCCAATCACAAAACAATAACCGATCAAGATGGTGATTGTCTTTTTCATTTTAGCCTCCTTGGTTCTTTGATTTCCCAACCTTGTGTTCTATTACGGCTGATAACCGTCGGTCAAGGTGTTTAGAAAAGCCACGAGATTGTCGATCTCCTGGTCCGTCAGACCGAGGCGACCCAGTGTGCCTGGCATAGCCATCGGATGCCGGTGGACGGTTTCCGGCACCTCTGCCTCCGGCCAGCCTGCGTCAGGCAGGTCACGTGTATTGTTGAATTCGATGACTTCGCGAAGCGTCTGGTGATAGCCGTTGTGTGTATAGGGTGCGGTAACGGCGCAGTTGCGCAGTGATGGAATCTTGACTTTGCCATCCTCTTTTGCTGCCACTTCTTCTGGATAACCCGCACTGTGCAGGAAATCTCCTATCCCCCGATCGATGTAGCTCGTTCCATCCGGATTGAACGCTGGAGGCAAGTTATAGTATGGCAGCTCCGGATTACGTGGCGTGCCCAGGTTTTGGTGGCCGAAGTTCGTGAAAAGCCCCAATGCTCCCTCTGCATGGCAGTTTGCGCAGCGACCTTTTCCCATAGGTTGGAACAACATGTAGCCTCTCAGCTCGGATTCTGTGAATTGAGCTTCTCCTTTCTTCCAATAGTCATATTTCGATGTAAAGGGACTGACCTCCGGCGAGCGCATATAAGCTGCCAGAGCCAGGGTGATATCTTCGTACGCAAGCTCCACGTTTTTAAGCGCTGAGGTGCCGAAGACCGCTTTGAAGAGATCGGCATATTCAGCCCTGCGCACCGCGCTGACCACGGTCTCTTTGTTCGGATTGTGCATCTCGAGAGGATTGAGAAACGGTTGCTTGGCCTGGTCTTCCAATGTATTGGCGCGCCCGTCCCAGAATAATCCACCCTTATATTGACCTTCCGGGATGGCAGGACTCAGGTTGGTATCATCATAATAGAGTGCCGGGCTGAACATGGCATAGGCGATGCTCTGTGCATTGCGGTTGCCAACTCGGCCTGGGACGGCTCCTTGAGATACAGCCAGGTGGTTCGGGTCAGCAAAGCCAGCCTCAGGATCGTGGCAAGTTGCGCAGGATTGCCCAGGCGGAAGGGAGAGGTTGGAGTCGAAAAAGATGGCTTTACCGAGTGTAATAAGGCTGTCAGGATCTGGAACTGGTTCCTGTGCTAGGGCGGAAGAATTGTAGCCGATCAGAAAAAGACCGGTTGCCAGAGCCAGTATTGTGAAAACTAAGATAGTTTTTTTCATTCTGTCCTCCTCTATTTCCTTCTGATACTAAAATATTTTTATCGAACAGGATTCCGGATATTTGTCTTATCTCAGTGAGAGCGATGGCGCTGAGTAGTCTCACGGCTTGTTTTTGAGTACTTCATCACACTAGCTGTTTTATGTCTTCTTTATCCGTGACCTCCATAATAACGGAAAATCTGTCCTATATAAAGGACATTGTCATATATAAATTACATTTCGGGTTCCCTCCGGCGCCGGTCAGATTCCGGTACCGGAGGCTGCTAACACAACATTATCCGCTCAACTCGGAGCGTTTGGATCTATTGGTCCGATACGGTAAGGCCGCATCATCTCGTTATCTTCATGCTCCACGATATGACAGTGCCAGACGAAAGTGCCTGAGTTGTCGAACTTTGCCCGAATACGGGTTACTTCACCTGGATAAGCGATGACTGTATCCTTGAAGCCCCTTTCCCAGGCTTCAGCCGGTCGCGGCGCTCCATCCAATACGACGGGCTGCACAGGCTCACCTGTTAAGGGATCAAGTACCAATGCCTGACGATCCACGACTTCGAACACAACCTCGTGGACGTGCATGGGGTGAGCATCAGCGGTGAAGTTGTAAAACTCCCACACCTCCGTATCGCCCACAGCCGGGTTCTCACTGATCGTGTCGGCCCACATCTTGTGCATTGCCATGCCATCTGCATCCACATTGCCCAGCACGGCTTCAGAAGGCCCGTCGTGGACACTGGACATCAACTCGATCAATGCCAGCCGGCGTGAATTCGTCTCGACCGGAAGTGGTACGATAGGAGGCAGCACCAGGTACTGTGGCGGTGTGGTGGGGTCGGGGGCAACCGCCGGTACAACGTTGAAGGCCATGATCTGCCCGGTTGAGCCCGGATCGGCCGAAAGGAAATCCACACCGGGTACGCCGCCGCCGAACGGCTCGTCCGGCCCGATGTTGGCCAGGAGATGCGCGCCCACTGGCACGTTGGTGAAGTCAACGATCATATCAGCCCGTTCTGCCAGACCCATGAGCAGGTGGTTGCCGTGGTCGGCGGTGAGGTTGACTGGCGCGGCCAGGAAACCGCCCTCGTTGCCAATCTGCCACACTTCCACGCCCGGGATCTGGCTGAAGTCCAAGATCAGGAAGCGCGACTGGCAGCCGTTCAGGAAGCGGAAGCGATAGCGGCGCTGCTCGACTTTCTGGAAAGGCCATGTATTGCCGTTGACCATGATCATATTACCGAAGAACTCCGGGTTCCAGATCGGCGAGACGTTGCTGTCCGGGATGAACGGTCCAGCGAATTCATCGAAGAATTCGCGCGTGTTTGGATAGAACAATGAGCCGTCAGAATTGAATGAGCGGTCCTGGATGGCGATCGGGATCTCGAAGTAAGTCTTGTTGGGTGGGAACTTGTCGCCCTCAATCGGAGCAGGACCCGGCAGCACGGCGACCGTGCCAAAGCGCGAGTCCATCACGGCTTTGTCCCCGGATGGTCCGCCACGCACGATGTAGAAACCGGCCGGACCGGCATACACATTGAGGCGGGTCATACCCAGGGCGTGGTCGTGATACCAGACTGTCGAAGCCCGGTTGTGGTTGGGATATTGGAAAGTGGCAAAACCAGGTCCCCAGATTTGTCCATAGCCGGCCTGGGCTTTGCCGGCGAAATAGTTGTACCAGGTGCCCTCGGTGGCATAGCCGTCCGGGATATCGTTCGCCGCCGGCAGATACCAGGCCTCGGTATAGCCATCGCTTTCGTCGCCCACGCCCACCGCGCCGTGGACGTGCGAAACGATGGGCACTGGACCAGTGTATGGACCCGGTGTCTCACTGAAGTCAGGGCGCGAGTCGCGACCGTCTACCCCGCCGGGCGGATTGGCCCAGTGCAGGGTCGGATCAACAGGCAGCAGGTGTGGCAGGTAGTTGCCATTAGCATCCACCAGCTCGTTGATCCACTTGACGCACACCGGCCGTTTCCAACCAGCCTCGATCGTGAGCGAGGGTGCGTTGTGGATCAGCAGACCTTTCTTGCTGGCCGACTTGAGCGCCCCGTAGCCCCACACCGTTGTCGCCGGGTAGCCGGCGGGCAGGATCTGCTGGGTGATTTGGCGCATCGAAATCTCGTAATAGTCGATGGGCTTGCCCATCGGATCGGGGATTGTCCCGGCTCGTGGCATTACGGGAGGGATTAATAGAGGCGTCTGGTACTTGTTCACCGTGAGTGGGTCGAGTGTTCCTCCAGGGATTTGCGCCCTGGCGCGCAGGATAAATTTACCGTGGGTAGCAGCATAAAGTGAAAGTATGCCTGTTCCGCTCAGTTTTAAAAAATCTCTCCGAGTAATCATGGCTTTCTCCCTTTTTTAATTTTTAAAGCCGCTTCTGGTAGTGAAATTCAAAGAAGGGTAGAAGATTCAATTTTGTCATCAACATATTGCCTCCTTTGTATATTCTGATCCTGTCCTGCTTGCGGCTGACATCACGGCTGGCGCAGGATTACGTGCCTTTTACCGTAAGGTACAGTTTCTCATCTAATTACTACCGGCAAATAAATCAAAGTCGATGTTTGGTTAACATTAACAGTGATGGCGTAGTTCTTGTCGTAAGTCAACCCGCCCTGATCCATGACTCGGATGCAGATATTGTAAGTGGACTTCGTTGCAAAATTAAAAACCGATGAAGTCCGCAGGTTCGAACCAAGGATGTTGAAGGAAGCATCGTCCGCGCCTGCCACTGCACACGCCAGGCTGAACGTGAACGTCGAACCTGCATCCGGATCGGTCGCGCTCAATGCGCCGACTACAGTGTTGACCGGTTGTTTTTCATCTACTGTATTATTGGAAAGCGAACAACCCGTCGGCGCTTCGTTGACATTATTCACGGTGATGACGAAGTTCTCGTCAAATGTCAGAAGGCCCTGATCCGTGACACGGATGCAAATATTATAGATGGACTTTGCTTCACGATTAAAAATCGTAGAAGTCCGCAGGTTTGAACCAAGGATATTGAAGGATGCATCGTCTGCGCCTGCCACCGCACACGCCAGGCTGAATGTAAAGGTTGAACCCGGATCGGGACTGGCTGCTGAAAGCGCGCCAATGATCGTATTGACCGGTGAATTTTCATTTACCGTATTATTCGTCAGCAGAATATCCGTTGGAGCTAGGGAGACGGTTCGCCATAACTCACCGCCAGCCGCGACGTTCGACGTTCCAACATAGAATCGGTTCAGGAAATTTGCGCTGGCATGACTCCGATTTGTACTGGTGTTGTTGCTATCACCAAAGCCATCCAGATTGGCCTGTTCCCAGGTCACAAGATCGGACGTACGCCAGACCTCGAGCCCGGTCGCGGTGTTTTTCACGCTGACATACAAATAAGTTTCGAACACGGACACCATTTCAACCTGCGTGTTGTTCGTATCTGCAGTGAAAGATGCGCTGACCGGTGAGAAACCCGTGCCATTGGTTCGAAACAGCTTAGCGCCATTGACCGTATTACCGGCGCCGACATACAGGTAACCGCCAAACTCAGCCATACCTCCGGTCAAGGTGGTGTTGGTATCCCCGAAGCCGTTGCTGACAACAACCTCCCAGGCACCGCCGGATGTGCGCCAGATTTGCACCGGCGCTTCGGAATCGACTGCGGCGTACAGCGCGCCACCGAACGTAGCAAACCCGGTGACGCCGGCGCCAGCCATCGTCGCGGCTGGTGCCGTAACCGGATTCCAGGTGTTGCTATCCCCACTGGCACTGCTGTAAAGCCGCGCGCCGTTGACCTGACTGCTGGCGCCTGCGTAGATCATGCTGTTGTAAACGGCCAGGGCGGCGATATCATGGATATTTTCATCGCCAAAGCCTGCTGCAACCATTGGCGCCCAGCTCACGCCGTTCGAAGCACGCCAGATCTGGGCCGCGTTTCCCCGGCCGGTGCTGGCGTAGAGCCGTGTGCCGAAAACAACGAAGTCGAGGATGGCAGGCGCGGCGGAGTCGTGTGGATTGGCGAAGCCCGGTGTTGTAACGGGGGTCCACGTCACCCCGTCTGGGGAGCGGTAGATCCTTGTGCCATCGAAAACCGGCACCGGACCGGGAGAAACCAGGTTGTAGGTTCCGGCATACAGGTAGCCGTTGAAGGCTTCTAATGCGCTTACCTCCAGCTCCAGCGGATCACCAAAGCCGTTGCTGTTGGCCTGTTGCCAGTCGATCAACGCAGGCGCCAGCTTTTGACCGCCGGGGCGGGAGAGGCGGTTGGCGCCGGTCTCAAAGCCGGAAGCCCCAGCCACACTGGCAGCCAGTAGAATAACTAAAAGGCTGATCGCGAGCTTTTTATACTTCATTTCGTACTACTTTCTTGCTCTGTGCCAGGCAACACAACTGGCTCTCCGTTGTTATCATCATTGTATTTTTCAGGTCCTCACGGACCTACATAGCGATTTTCAATTTGGGGGAGGGAATGCTCCCTCCCCCAAATTCAAACTAGGTCTATCTGGGTGTGGTTACGTTCAACGTGGGCGACCACGGGAATGGGCCAGCTCCGCCGTTGAAGCCGTTGAAGGCAAGTACCCGGTAGAAGTACTGTCGGTTCCTTCTGAGCCCGCTATCATTGTAGGAGTTTATACCAGCCCCAACATTGAAGGTCACCAAGGCTTGGGTAAAGCCGCTATTGGTCGCTCTCTGGATGGTGAAGCCTGTCTCGTTGTTGGAGTTGTCCTGCCAGTTGAGTGTCAGGGTTGTTTGGGTGAGGTTGGTCACAAACAGGCCCGACGGCGCGGCCGGGGGCGTTGCGTCCGGAGGTACGAGCACGGCACCCGAGACTGAGTAGGCCGAGGTGCCATTGGCGTTGAAAGCCGCCACCCGGTACGTGTACGTGATGCCACCGAACACAGCCAGGTCATCGTAGGCCACAACGTTGGCGACGACGTTAGCCAGGAAGGAGAAGTTGAGGCTATCCGTCGACCGTTCGATCACGAAGCCGGTCTCGTCGAGAGAGTTATCCTGCCATTGCAGGTTGATGAGTGGTGGAGGGCCAGGCTCAAACGTTGCTGCCAGCTGGTCCGGAGCATTCGGCGGTTGAGGCCCAGGGATTGTTGCGCTGGCCGTGTTCGAGTAAGCCGAAGGGCCACCCGCGTTGAAGGCTGCCACCCGGTAGTCGTAGGTGTTGCCAGCGGTTATAGCCAGGTCCACATAGCTGATAGCGTCGACTCCCAGGGTAGCCAGGACGGAGAAGTTGACGCCGCCGTCCGTCGACCGCTCGACCACGAAGCCGGTCTCATCTAGGGAGCCATCCACCCAGGCCAGGCTGACCTGCGGGCCGGCCTCTGCCGTGACTGTCAGGCCGGAGGGAGGTAGTGGAGGCGTCGGAGGAGGTGTTACAGCAAGCGTCTCCGAGGTCGCCACGGTGGTGATGGTCGGGAACCCGCCGTTCAAGATCTCGTTGAGGTTCGGATCGGCGTAGTTCCACGT
>MGNS01000099.1:63298-63527 GCA_001795165.1 Chloroflexi bacterium RBG_16_57_11 | reverse complement strand
GGACACGGGACCGCCAAGTTTGGCCGGCGCGAAGGCGATCCAGACGGCAATCAAACCTGTGAACAGGATCAGATCGGCGATGATGTCAGAGGCGTGCCTGGACTTCTTCATTGCATGAAAGCGAGGAACCTTGCGAATGAGTATAGATGTGAAGATGAGGCCTGGCAGGCCCAGGCCTCATCAATTTCAAGTAGTTGTTACCAAACTCGATGCCATCCTCATGACTACG
>MGNS01000099.1:63062-63208 GCA_001795165.1 Chloroflexi bacterium RBG_16_57_11 | reverse complement strand
GGGAGTACCGGCTGCGAGCGTGCATGTGGTCCACGCGCCAGCCGCTGCCGTCTGAACCTTGACGGTTGCTGCGACGACCGTGCCGCTGGTGGGGGCGATGTCAAAGGTGATCGCATCTACGAGGGTGGGGTTGGCGGAGTCCAGGT
>MGNS01000099.1:59586-63047 GCA_001795165.1 Chloroflexi bacterium RBG_16_57_11 | reverse complement strand
TGACTGTGTACCCGGGCACCACGCTGGCTGCATAACCAGCGGCGGTATCAGGTACGACGTTGGCCGCTGCAAAGGCGTATGCACTGGCGGCGATGCCGATCAGAACGAGGACGGCGAGAAGGACTTTGATATTACGAAACATGGCTTTTCTCCTTTGTTTGTTGCAGCCTCGACTCTCATCGAAACTGCATGGGTGTGATGAACGTGCTCAAGGTTGATCAGCCATCCGAACAAAAAAACCTGACTTCTGAGAAGCCAGGCCGAACCAATACGAAAACGTATTCGGTGATCTCGGCGGCCTGGCGATCGTGGTCACTTGCGTGACGGTAGACCCATGGCTTTGCGTCACCGGCTTTCACCGGTTTTGCCTTTGTCGGATGTTTTTCTGTGTCTACTATAGCACAACTCAGAAATTCTTTACCTTACAGGAAACCAGCAATTGACTGCCACTGGTCCGAGGAGAGGTGGAAATCAGCAATTCTTAGAGCATGATGTTTGTCAACTTTGCGCAGCGAGAATCGTATGTATAATGCGTGAAGAGATGAATGATGTTGGAGTAGCCTGCTTGATTCAACTTAATCGGAACTACATGGTTCCGATTACTCATTAAGGAGAAATCTGATGACAAAACTCGACAATCTCGTGAAAGACTTCCTCGCGCAGAAGAAAATCGCAGTCGTAGGGGTTTCTGACAAGCGTGAGACGGGCTGTAACCTTGCTTATGACAAGTTCAAGGCGACCGGCTATCAGGTCTACGCGGTCAATCCACGGATCTCTACTTTCAAAGGTGAGACGTGTTATCCGGAGCTGAAGTCGATACCCGAGAAGCCAGATGCTGTTTTCATTCTGACCAACCCCAAAGTGACTCAGGAGATCGTCCAACAATGCGTGGACCTGGGTATCAAGCACGTCTGGATGCACTGCATGATGGGCACAAAGCCAGGCCTGGCATCCGGGATGACCAGCGTATCGCTGGATGCGGTGCGCATGTGCCATGAGAACGGGATTACGGTGATACCAGGCGCGTGCCCGAACCAGTACCTGAACCCCGATTTCGGCCATGCCATGATGCGGGTGATGTTCCGGACCTTGGGTTTTCACAAAATCAACTAAACTGTATTGAGTTGAAATTAATAAAATGTCCAAAATCCTGATCACCTACGCCACCATGACCGGATCAACCGTGGAGGTTGCCCAGGCAGTCGGCGAAGAAATCGCCAGGAGCGGATTGCAGGTTGAGATCCATCCGATCAGCGAGGTCAAAAGTCTCGAGGCTTATGACGCCGTGGTGGTCGGAGCGCCTATGATCATGGGCTGGCATCGCACCGCTTCAGGTTTTCTCAAGAAACACCGGGCGGCTTTTCGGCGTATCCCACTGGCTGTCTTTGTCATGGCGATGAGCCTGACAAAAACTGGTGAAACAAGCGTGAGCGGCGTGCCAATTTATCTGGATGAAAAACTACCCAAACCGCCAGAAAAGGAAGGCCGCCTGAACTTCAGAGAGCGTTATGCCCGGCTTTCCAATTATCTAAGACCTATTATTCAGGCGACCCACCCGGTCACACCGGTGAGCATCGGGGTATTCGGTGGCCGCCTGGATTACGGCCGTTTGAAGTGGTGGGCAGTATTGTTTGCCATGTTGATCGTGCGAGCTCCAGCCGGAGAGCGGAGAAACTGGCCGGCCATCCGGTCATGGGCAGCAGGTCTCCCGGCAGCCTTCCAGCTCGAAGCTCAATCAGCCGGTCCAGCGGGACAAACCGCCTGACAGGATTTTTGTTTGGGAGGCGACCTTGCCAATCGGACGTTTTTTGTGCGGCATTGCCGCCCTGATCTGGGATCCAGCCACGGATAAATATCTGCTCCTGCGCCGCGCCGATAGCAAAGACTTTGGCGCCGGTGCCTGGGAATGTCCCACCGGGCGTGTCGACCAGGGTGAAAGCTTCACCGAAGCCATGCACCGTGAGGTGCGCGAGGAGATCGGCGCCGAGGTGCAGATCGAGTTCATCATCGGCACAACCCATTTCTACCGCGGCGTAGAAGACCCCGAGAACGAGTTAAACGGCGTCATCTTTGGCTGCTCCCTGGCCAACATGGGTGAAGTCAGTTTCGGCGAAGAGCACTCTGAGATGCACTGGCTTACCGGCGATCAGGCTTACGCCCTGCTCCCGGAGGACCACTGGCTGCAGGATGTCATCCACCGTGCCGAAAATCTGCGCCGCCTCCTCCCGCAGGAGCTACGTACCGAGTTCCGCCAGAAAGGCCTGGAAATATGATAATCCTCTAAACCCCTGGGGTCTTCCAGACTCCTGGAGTCTGAGTACGAAGGTGTAACATGAAATTCGTCAAATACCACGGTCTGGGCAACGACTATATCGTCATTGACCCGGCTGACTTGACTGGCCCGTTAACCCTGGAGCAAATCCGGCGAGTGTGCGACCGCCATTACGGCGCCGGCTCCGACGGCATCTTACTGGGCCCGCTACACACTGGCCAGGCTGATTTCGCCCTGCGCATCTTTAACCCGGACGGCAGTGAAGCCGAGAAGAGCGGGAACGGGCTGCGCATTTTCTCGCGTTACCTGTGGGACCGAGGCCGGCTGCAACCGGATCCAGTTGCTCCTCCGGGGGAGCAATCGCAGCCGTTCAGCGTGCTAACCGCCGGTGGAATAGTCCGCTCGCAGGTGCTGAAGGCCGGGCACCTGGTGCGGGTGGAGATGGGTCGGGCCAGCTTCGACAGCCAGCGCATCCCCGTGGTCGGTCCACCGCGGGAAGTTTTGGACGAGACGATGGTCGTCGACGGGGAGGCAGTCCGCTACTGCGCGGTCACCCTGGGCAATCCGCATTGCGTTGTTTTGTGCGATACCGTCAACGAAGCCCTGGCACGCCGCTTAGGGCCGCTGGTTGAGGTCGAGCCGCGCTTCCCGAACCGCACCAACGTTCAATTTCTACAGGTCCTTACCCGCAACGCGATTCAAATTTTCATCTGGGAGCGCGGCGCCGGTTATACGCTGGCCTCGGGCAGCAGTTCCTGCGCGGCCGCCTCGGCCGCCCACCGTCTGGGATGGGTGGATGCGCAGGTCACCGTGCACAACCCGGGCGGGCCAATCCAGGTCGCCATCGCTCCCGATTATGCCATCACGATGACCGGTCCGGTCCAGAAGGCATACAGTGGAGAGATGGACCCGGAGGCCTGGTGACCAAGAGCCCGAAAAGCGCTCTCCTGCTCAGCGCAGCGGCGGTTTTTTCCTTTGCCGCCACCAGCGCGGTGTTGAATATCCTGCTGCCATACCTGCTAACCGGCGACGTTCACACGATCATCGGAAACCCCGAGCGCTTGAGCCAGCCCGGCCAGGGGCTGGTGCTGACAGGTATGTTGAGCCTGTTTTTGCTCATCCTGATCGGTTTGGGTGCGTTCTGGCTATACCGCTTCTTCGGAGAGGCCTATTACGGACCGCGCAGCAT
>MGNS01000099.1:58671-59432 GCA_001795165.1 Chloroflexi bacterium RBG_16_57_11 | reverse complement strand
CGCATGGACGACTGAGGTCGTCACTACTCGCATACCTTCCATAACCAGGTCGCAACCTCAGCCGCCATCCACCTGGAGCACACCCCCGCGCGTGGTATTGAGGATATCGATCTCCGCCGCACCAACACCAGCGTATTCCTGGGCCCGGCGACACACGCCTACCGCCACCCGCGCCAACGCCGCCTCGTTCAGGCTGCCGTCCGATTCGAGCATGGCCCGGATTTGCGGCTCGGTGCCCGAATAACGCAAATTGAAGCGGATGATCCCTGGTTCTTGCGCCATCTCCGCAGCCACGATCTGGTCCAGGGCAACCCGCTCCAGGCGCGGCCCGCGACCCACATAGGCCGAGGCGATGATCTGCGGCGTCTTGCCCACCGCCGCGCCGAACTCCGCCAACGAGGCTGCGCCTGACTCGAGCAGCGCCCGGATCACGAATAGCGCAGTCCGCAATCCATCGCCGGTTGGGTGGTCATGGTCTACAATCAGCACATGCCCGGCCTGCTCGCCGCCTACGCCCACCGCCTCTTTCTGGCTTTGCTCCGCCCTCAGCTCGAAGATCTTGTCGGCGACGTATTTATCGCCCACCGGCGTTTCGTACATTTGAATGCCGGCAGCTTCCAGATGAGCCTTGAGACCGCTATTACGCATGACCGTCGTCACCACTGACCGTCCCAGCAGGCGGCCTCGAGTATCGAAGTAGCGCGCCAGCATGCCCAGCATATGGTCGCCATCGATCAGACTGCCGCGTTCATCGACGAAAA
>MGNS01000099.1:55101-58665 GCA_001795165.1 Chloroflexi bacterium RBG_16_57_11 | reverse complement strand
GATCGGCATCGCCGTCGAAAGCCAATCCAAAACGGGCTTGGTGGTGTTGGATGAGCAGGTAGATTTCCTCTAATGAGCGGCGCACGTGCTCCGACCCGGCAGCCACATTGATGTTCTGGCCATTGGGCGTGGCATGGATCGCCACCACCTGCGCTCCCAGGCGGCTGAACACTTCAGGGGCGATGAACGAGGCGGCGCCATTGGCGCAATCCATCACGATCTTCATCCCATCCAGATTCAGACCAGGATGCTCCGCCAAAAGGCTGCGCTGATACATCTCCTGGTAGATCTCGCCGGTGTGAACATGACCAATGTGTTCATGCAACCGAACAACCCGGCAAGGTTCATCCGCCCGAACCGGCAGGCGGGTTTCGATCGCGGCCTCCAGCTCGTCAGGCAGCTTACGCCCGTCACGGTTGAAGAATTTGATCCCATTCTGGTCGGCAGGGTTATGCGAGGCGGAGATGACTACTCCGGCATCGGCATCCAGGTGTCGTACCAGCCAGGCGACGCCAGGGGTGGGCACTACGCCCAGGTCGATGACATGCACCCCACTGGACATCAGCCCGGCGTCCAGCGCTTCCTGTAACATTGCTCCGGATTGGCGTGTATCTCGGCCGATAACCACGGTGGCCTCTCGTCGCTCGCCGCGAATGACGCCCCCGGCGGCCTGGCCGAGGTGCAGGATAAAATCCGGCACCAGCGGCCATTGACCGACTGTGCCCCGGATACCGTCAGTACCGAACAGCTTTGCCATAAGGACTCCGTAGGAAAAGTATAACCCTCGGCGAGCCGGATGAGGTCATGCCAGGCCCGCCTGACCCAGCCAAATTAACCAACCGTTGGCCGAATCAGGATTACAATGGTTAAGATCCAAAGCCAATTATAATTGAATCAGGAGGACACACCAGCATGAAACCGATACAACGAATGATTGTGATCGTCCTGGACGGCGTTGGCGCAGGTGAGGCTCCCGACGCCGCCGATTATGGCGATGTGGGCAGCAATTCTCTCGGCAACACGGCCCGAGTCCTGGGCGGTCTGGATCTGCCGAACATGCGCGATCTCGGCCTGGGTTATATCACCCCAATGATGGGAGTGCCGCAAGTCAAAAATCCGGGTGGCGCGTTCGGCCGTCTAACGCCCCGCTCAGCCGGCAAAGACACCATATCCGGACACTGGGAGCTGATGGGCATCCGGCTGGAGAACGCATTCCCGACCTATCCAGACGGCTTCCCGCCGGAAGTCATCGATGAATTTCGCAGGCGTGTTGGTCGAGATATCCTGGGAAATAAGCCGGCCTCAGGCACCGAAATTCTCGTGGAGCTGGGAGTCGAGCACATGCGCACCGGCAAGCCGATTGTTTACACTTCAGCGGATAGCGTGTTCCAGATTGCCGCCCACGAGGAGGTCATCCCTATCGAGCAGCAGTATTGGATGTGCCTGCAGGCGCGCGAGATGTTGCAGGGCAAACACGCTGTCGGCCGGGGGATCGCCCGTCCATTCCTTGGCAGCAATCCGGAAAACTTCACCCGCACCACGCGCCGCCGGGATTACCCCCTGCTGCCGCCGACCCAGACCATGCTCCAGAAAGCCGTCGCCGCCGGTCTTGAGGTCTGCTCCGTAGGCAAAATTGATGATATCTTCGCCCATCAAGGCATCACGCGTTCCAACCACACCACCAACAACGCCTCCAGCCTGGCTGCCACGCTGGAATTTCTGGAGGATGACTTCAAGGGCATCTTGTTTGTCAACCTGATCGAGTTTGATATGCTTTACGGGCACCGCAACGACGCACCCGGTTACGCTGCTGCGCTGAAGGTGGTAGATGATGCCGTGCCGGAGATCCAGCGGCGCTTGCGGATGGGCGATATCGTCCTGTTCGTCGCCGATCACGGGGTCGACCCCACCACCCCCAGCACCGACCACAGCCGTGAATTTGCCCCGCTGTTGATTTTCGGACCGCCAGTGCGGCCTAGCGTCCATCTCGGAGATCGGGGAGCGTTCAGTGACGTGGCCGCGACGATTGCTCAGGCCTTCGTGCTGGAGCCGCCTCTCGTCGGTCAGAGCTTCCTGGAGGAGATTACAGCGTAACCGTCGCCCGCCGCTCACGCCACCCCAGGACAAACCAGAGCAGCAGTCCGGCTCCACCGGTCAGCGCTGGCCCGCTCAGGCCATGCAACCAGGCCTCGCCAGCGCTTCCCAGGCCAGTGACCAGGTAGCTGAGCACTACCAGGCGGTCAAAGAATAACATGCCCATTTCCTCACCCTGCGCCCAATCTCCACGGATTCTCAGGTAGAGCATCAGGATTGCAAAGGCGGTCAGCCACCAGCCCCAAAAGTTCTGTAACGGCACGCCAAAATAGGCGCCCGGCGTCTCCCAGACCCAATGGCCCCGCGCCGCCATCAGCGGGTCGAGCGCCAGGTCCCAAGCGACCATAGCCAGACCACCCAGGGCAGCGATGACCAACCCTCGCCGCTTTCCTCCCCAATGCAACGGAGTGCAGCGTTCAGCAATCACGTAGGAGGGATAGAGCATCACAAACCAGGTGAGCGGGACCAGGTATGGCACCAGCCCCAGGAAAAGTGGGCCCAGGCGATTTCCCATATAATGATACGGGCCGTAAATCCAGCCGGTCGCCACCCCTAATGATTCAAAGAAGAGGCTGACCACCAGGGTCAGCCCCAAGAAGAACACCGCGCGCTGCAGACCTAACCGCTCCACGGCGTGCACCAGGCAAAAGCCGAATCCAACCAGCGGACAAAGGATGACCAGCCAAACCTGAAACGGCAAGCCTTGCGCCAGCTGTGCAAGGGTGAAGCCGGTCAGCGCAGCATAAATGACAGGCAGAAAAACAGTCAGCTTGCGCAATCTCGCCGCCAGACTGTCATTCCACACGAGCTAACGGCCTGTATTGAGCGCCAGGCAAGAATTGCGCGGATCAGACTCCAGACCGGCTTTACAGATGGGCAGGCAAAAATAAACCGGCTGGCCACGATAATAAACACACGGGGTCGTGGCCACGAATTGTACCGTCCCCCCGCAGGCGGTACCCACCACGGTGCCGATGGGTGGTGTTGGCGGCATGCAATCCGACCATGCCAGCAGCTTCGATGGCTCCTGTGAGTCTGGGTTCATTGCTTGCCGTCCTGCATTTCCTGCATCGTCTCCAGATCTGCCTTAAGATTGCGCTGGCGAATGATCAGGCTGGCCAGGTAAAGCGCCATCACACCAAAAATCACAACATAACCGGAAACGAAATAGTTAGCCGTTTGGGCTGGGGCTTCTTGTAGTAGGAATAGCATCACGCCTCCATTTGTGTATCAAGCGTTATAAGTGAGCTTGAGCTGCTCGACTTTGTCTTGTAAACGGCCCAGGCGGATACGGTGCCAGAGCAGATCTATGAAAATGATTGTGAACGTGAACAGGCTAAAAAAGAAAACCAGGCGCATGTCGGCGGTCATGTCGAACGCTCCCTCTGCGCCAGGCTGGTTGGTGCCGATGACCACCGGGTGAATGGTGCGAAATAAACGAGCCGAGAAGAAGGTGAGCGGCACGCTCAA
>MGNS01000099.1:53740-55060 GCA_001795165.1 Chloroflexi bacterium RBG_16_57_11 | reverse complement strand
GGTCAGGGTCTTCGATACCCGAGCGCAGCATCAGGTAGGCGGCGTAAATCAGCAGCATGATCGTGGCGGTGGTCAAGCGCGGATCCCAGGTCCACCAGGTATTCCAGATCGGGCGCGCCCAGATCGAGCCAGTGACTACGTTGATAAAGGCGAACACCATGCCGATTTCCACCGAGGCCAGGCTGACGATGTCCCATTTGCGATTACTCCTCACGAGGTAGATACCACCGGTGACGGCAGCAACCAGGAAGCCGAGCATACCTACCCAACCTGCAGCGACATGGAAGTAAAACACCTTCTGCACCAAACCCATCACAGCTTCCACCGGAGCGTAGAAAAACACCATCCAGGTAGCGGCCAGAAGGATAAAAATCGTAAAAAAATCCAGAATAGTAAGCAACCGAGGCTTCGGTTCCATGCCTTTTTACTCCTCCACAATATAGTCGAACACCATGAAAGACACTGCAGTGAAGACAATGTCATACACGATCAGCAAATTTAACCAGGGCGTAATCTCATCCATCGGAATGCCTTGCAGGAAGCCGGCGCTGGCTTTTACTGCCGCGATCAACGCCGGGATGATCACCGGGAAGAGCAGTATGGGTAATAAAATATCGCGTGTGCGGGTTTGCACCGCCATACTGGAGAGCAGCGTCCCAACGGCAACGTAGCCAATCGAACCAAGCAGGATCACCAGAATCAACCCTGGGTTGAAAAGGTTCACATTGTATAAAACGCTGTAAACCGGCAGCACAATCGCTTCGACAATGAGCATAAAGATCAGGTTGCCCACCGACTTGCCGAAATAGATCGCACTACGATCCACCGGGGCGAGTAGCAAACCATCCAAGCAGCCGCGGTCTTTCTCCATTGACATCGATCGATTTAGACCGAGCGTGCCGGCAAAGGCAAAAGTGACCCACAACACGCCGGAGGTCACGCTGTAGCGGGTCCGGGCGTCCAGCTCCAGGGCAAAGTTGAAGATGATAATCACAAGCAGGGCAAATACCAGCATGGCTGAAAGCAGCTCGCGGCTGCGCATTTCAGCCGCCAGATCCTTCCAAACGATCGCCCATAAAGCGCGCAGGAACCCGGCGTGCGCTATTCCGGCAGCTCGTCGCGGTGCAGGTTTCCGGTCAGCTACCGCCTGGGAGGGTTCTTGGAGGACGGGGATTTCGCTCATCAATAAATCTCAGGCGGCGCTGATCGCCTGTCGATAAAACGCCAGCAGTTGATCCGGCTCCATCTCGCTCCGGCCTGCCGAGGCAATAATCTGGCCGCGTGAAAGGATATCAAAGCGGGAAGCCAGATCAGCAGCGC
>MGNS01000099.1:51613-53689 GCA_001795165.1 Chloroflexi bacterium RBG_16_57_11 | reverse complement strand
CGCGCAGCACGTTATCCAGCATCACGCAAGCATCCTGGTCCAGGCCGGTGTGCGGTTCGTCGAACAGCATGACTTCCGGATCGTGTAGAACCGCCCGGCCAATAGCCAGACGCTGCTGCATGCCCCGGGAGAAAGTGCGCACCAGATCCCGCCGTCGGGTAGCCAGGCCGACAATCTCTAACACCTCCGCCACGCGCTGTTCCAGACGAGATACACCATACATTCGACCGTAGAATTGCAGGTTCTCTTCAGCGGTCAGGTCGCCATAGAGCAAAGGCTGGTGCGAGACCACTCCCAGGATGCGGCGCACGGCAGCGGCCTGGTGTGGAAGCCGATAACCGGCAATACGCACCTCTCCAAGCCCCGGTCGTGAGAGTGATGACAGGATGCGTAGGAAAGTAGTCTTGCCCGCCCCGTTTGGACCGAGCAAGGCGACAAACTCGCCTTCCTGGACCTCGAAATCCAGCCCGAGCAGAACCGTCTTAAGGCCAAACCGCTTTACTAGCTTGCGTACCTGGATCATTATATTTTCGTTGTTATATCTGGCAAGAAGTGGGCAATAGGGTTTAGTCCTTGCCCAACACCCCTTCCAGGCGCCTCTTTAGCTCGGTTCGCCGCTGGAGGTAGGCATCTTCGGGGAGCTTGCCATCCCGGTAGAGATCATCTAATGCCAGGATCGCATCCATGATCGATTCAGCGCTTTCCGGCGCAGCACTGGCAACCGGCGTTTCCTCCTCATCTTCCGCCTCAGGTCGGTTACGCAGATAAATCCAGACGCCTGCCACTACCAGGACCAGGCCTAAAACCCCCACCCCAATGAGCAGGTTGGTTGACGAGCTTGTGGTGAGCGCCGTCGCGCCGGCTGCTGGTTTTCCGGTGACCGTGAATTTCAGGTCATTACCCATTTGTAATGCCTGACCATTATACATATGATACTGTATACCCTGGATATCGCGTGTACCGGCGTCCTGAATGCCTTCGCCTTTGATCTTGATGCTTTGCTCCGGCACAAGGATCACCACGGCCTGGACGGGCAAGGTCATCGGGCGGGAAAGATCCAGCTTCCGCTTGTAGGGCAGTTCATAGGAGTACAGCACCTGGTAGTTGCCAGAGCCAGGGCGGACCGGCACAGTGTCCCCAAAACCACCCGGAGTTTGAATGTATCGCTCAGTGGAGGCGCCATCCTCAAACTGGAGATTGGTCGCATCCTGGGGCAGCTGGAACGATAAAACTGGCTCGCCCTGCTTGGCAGCGACAACGGTTTTATCCCCCGGATTTGAGATGATGTAAAGCTCCAGGACGCGCAGGGTGTTGGCGTCCACGAACTCGAGGAAATAGTGTAACCGGTCGACCGAAAGCGATGAAGCATCGGTCGTTGAGTCGTAGATTTCTAAGGGCAGCTCCAGCGAGGTTTTTCCTTCCTCGGCAATCGCCAGATCAGAGCCGTAAATCACCCCCCCAAAATCCACGGTTGTCAAAAACGCCCTGCCAGGAGGCATATCCAGGTCAACGAACGTATAGGAGCCATCTTCTTCCAGGGTAGTTGTCGAAGTGTAGACCAGTTGCATCTGATCAAAGGCGTGCAGGTTGATAACCGCCCCGGGAGGCGCGAGACCGCCAGAAGCATTCATCACAAAGCCGGTCACTGCCCCCAAGGATTGGGTCTCGCTGATCGGGGGTGTGGAAGTGACGCCTCCGGCTGAGCTGACCGCGGTGGCTTGTTCTGGTTTTGGCGTAGCTGCCTCAGCCATAGTCGAAGCAAAGGTGAGCGAACGAGCAAAATCGGTCAGTGCCCAGCGCTCCGCTTCGGAAAGTTTTTCACCATAAGCGGGCATTTGGTCCCCCACGCCCTGGCTGATCGCCTGGTAAAAATCATTCGCAGATTTGCCTGCCATGAGCTCCTGGTTGGTGAGATCCGTTACGCTCATGCCTGAAGCTTGAGGGCCATCGCCCTGACCGCTTTCACCATGGCAGGAGGCGCAATTCTGCTGGAACAACGTTTCTCCGGTAGACAGGTTTTCAGGCGAACCACTTAGAGTCAGGGCATAAGCCACCACATCCCAACGCTCGTGATCG
>MGNS01000099.1:51493-51587 GCA_001795165.1 Chloroflexi bacterium RBG_16_57_11 | reverse complement strand
CCGCTCCAGGTTGCCCTGGGAGACGATTGTAAACCATTCCGACGGCGTTGCAGCGCGCGCAACTTCGGGGCTACCCAATGGCGGGACTGGATTG
>MGNS01000099.1:49654-51411 GCA_001795165.1 Chloroflexi bacterium RBG_16_57_11 | reverse complement strand
ATCCGGGGGGACGACCGGAAAGACCTGGCTGCCTGGTGCCGGGCCGGTGGCTTGCACATCCGGAGGCGGTTGATAGCCGGGCGGTGGGGTGACATCAGCGGCAAGCGAAAAATTGCAGCCGGACAGGACGAACGCAAGAGCGAAGGCGAACAGGAAATATTTGTATTTCATGCCGTCTTTGCCCCACACTTCGGGCAAAAACGATCCGATTTTTGCACCGCCCCGCCACACTGCGGGCAAAAACCAGCCGCTTTTTCCTGGCGCACACGGCGCCGATCCGCCAGTATGGCTTCAACAGCGTCATCCGGCGACGCCACAGACACTGCCTGCTTGCGACCATTCGGCGTAGCAGTCCCCGGGGCAGCCGACCCTGAAACCGCAGCCGCTCGGCGCGCAGCGATGGCAGCTTCGATGCGCTGTTCAGCCGTGCTCCCTGCTCCCTCGGGTTGATACGCATCCAGGCGGCGTAGGACCTCAGCGCCATGCTGGAGCAGGCGCGCCCGTTGTGGGGCATAATCTTCTTCGGGTATTTTACGCAGCTCGTTATCGAAATCCAGCTCTTGCAGCGCGGTCAGGACCTGATCACGTTCAGCCAATAAAGCGGAACGCTCATGATCCTCCTGGCGTTCGGTCAAGCCGTTAGAGACAGCCTCCTTATCGAAAAAAGGCCGGCTGATGAACAAGCCAACTAACACCAGTAGCGCTAATATGATTAATAACGAGCCAATATCCATGTCGGGTTACTTCTCCAAAACAGGATCGACCACAGCGATGATTTCATCGACAGACAGAAACGGGCTAAACTTGACATAAGACAAGACACCCTCGCGGTCGATAACGTACGTTTCCGGCACGCCGGTGATCCGGTAAGCCTGGGCTATACGCGTGCCCAGGTCTGGGCCGTTAGGGTAGGTGATATCAAACCGATCGAGATACTCGAGCGATTTTTTATCGGTATCTGTCCAGGCAACACCGAGAAAAACCACATCCCCGCGCGGCTGGTAATGGCGCCAGGCAGCTTCAAGGTCTGCCGCTTCCTGCTCACACGGCTTGCACCATGAAGCCCATAGATTCATCACAACCACTTTGCCACGTAGATCTGCAAGATCGTAGGTTTGGCCGTCAAAGCTGGTGAGTGTGAAATTAGGGGCGCGCTCACCAATCTTGAACTGTCCTTTTTGTGCCCTCAGAAGGCCAAAGAACACCAGAACCAGCAAGGCAAACAGGCCAGTCCAGGCAAGAATGCGCCCCCATCGGGGGCGGCGCGCTGTGGCGGCAGGAATATTTTCTTTTTGTGTTTCGACCATTAAGCAGACTCCTATAGCTTGCGCAGTTCCTCTTCGAGGCGCTGAGTATACTCATCGTTCTCTGTCGTGGTCGCCTGTGTGCTTGGCTCTTTGGAGGCTGGATTCACCGACGGCGCTTGCCGCCAGGCTCGCAATGCACTAAACAGGATCAGGACGCCTGCCAGGATTGCAACGGGTGGAATCACATACACCAGCCAATTTAGCCCGCGCGCAGGCGGCGCAGCCAAAACCCGATCTCCAAAACGACTTACAAAATATTGCCTAATTTCTGTCTCGGTCTTGCCTTCGGCGAGCATCTCCCGGATCAGCTCACGCCATTCGATACAGGCCTGGGTTGGGCAGACGTCCAGGGGAGTGTTCTCGCACACCGGACAGTACATCTGCTTGGCGATGGCGTTCACCTGGTCATCGCTGACAGGCGGCCGGGGCGTAGATTCTTGGGCGGATACG
>MGNS01000099.1:42719-49643 GCA_001795165.1 Chloroflexi bacterium RBG_16_57_11 | reverse complement strand
GTAGAAAGGTACAGCAGCGCCATCGCCCCCGAGAGCAAAACGGCAACCCATCCAATCTTTCGACCTGTTCGATGACGGACGGTTCTCATCATTATTTCCCTACACAATCAAGCGAGCCCCCAAGGCTAAACATCCGCGCCTGCATAGGTGCTGTGCCGGACCGGGACAACGGCTTCCTCAGGATCTTTATCCGGCCAGGCAGCCACTAATGTGCCCAAGATAAATACCAACCCACCCAGCCACAGCCAATTCACCAGCGGATTGTGATACACCTTGAACGACGCTCCCTGGGACGTGGCCGGCAGCCAATCAACCAGCAGAACATACAAGTCGTCTTCCATGGTGCTGCGTACCCCCGGGATGGTCATTTGCTGCTGCGATTCAAAATAGAAGTCACGCCGTGGGTGCAGCTGTGCCACCGGCTGGCCGTTCTTTTCTACATCCAGCACGGCGCGCGCCACGTTGCGCCCATCCGCGGTGTCGAAAATCGCCAGTGATTTGTAAGTGACGGTGTAATCACCCAGGGTGATCGAGCCACCCTGCGGGACGGTGCCTTGAGTCTCAGTCTGGAACAGCTCGATACCAATGATGCCAATCGCCATCAATACGACCCCCAGGTGGATAATATAACCCCCATAACGGCGGCGATTTCGTCCAGCCAGTCGCCATACAGCCAGTCCAAGGTTTTCACTCGAGCGGCGATGGCGGGCTAAAGCTCCCCGCCAGAATTCGTTCAATGTGACTGATAAAACGAAAGCGCACAGCCAAAAGCCGAGCAGCGCAGGCCACTCGGTTACACCCATGACCATCGGTAGGCCAATACCAATCACTACAGAGAAAATAAACGGCTTCCACATCGCCCGGCCAAGGGTCTTGGCGGTGGAATGACGCCAGGCAGCCAGCGGCGCCACGCCCATCAGCAGCAGCAAACCGGCAAACAACGGTGAGGTGGCGCGCTCATAAAAAGGTGGCCCGACGGTTACTTTCTGGCCGGTAAACAGCTCGGAGATCAACGGAAAGATTACACCCCAGAAACAGACCACCAGGATGCTCAAGAAAAGCAAATTGTTCAATAAGAATAGCGCTTCGCGCGACAGCATTGAAGTCATGTGAGCTTCCGACTTGAGGCTGTCCCAGCGCTGCAGGAGCAAAGTTAATGAAACGATGAAGGTCAGTCCGATAAAGCCAAAGAACAGTGGGCCAATGGCGCTCTGGGCAAAGGCATGCACGGAGGAAAGCACACCCGAACGGGTGAGGAAGGTGCCAAAGATCACCAGACAATAGGTCAATATGATCAGCACCATGTTCCAGTGTTTCAGCATGCCGCGCTTTTCCTGGATCATCACCGAATGAAGAAATGCCGTGCCGGTCAGCCAGGGCATAAAGGCCGCAATCTCAACCGGATCCCAACCCCAATAACCACCCCAACCAAGCACGTCATATGCCCAGCGACCCCCCAGGAGCAAGCCCAGCGACAGGAATAGCCAGGCGACCAGTGTCCAACGGCGGGTGATGCGGATCCAGCGATCATCGTTTCTTCCGGTCACCAGCGCAGCGATGGCAAAGGCATAGGGGATAACGAAGGCGACAAACCCCAGGTAGAGCATTGGCGGGTGGATGATCATGCCAGGGTGGCGCAAAAGGGGGTTCAAGCCTTGACCATCACGCATCGTAGCCAATATCGTACCAGCGGGTTGGAACATAGCCACTTCAAATTGACCGCTGGGGAACCGCCAGATGCGCTCGAAAGCATTTTCGAAGAAAATGACCAAAATCAGGAAGAAAGCCAGGGTAACCAGGGAAACGACGATCACCCAGGGGAGAAACTCACGATCACGCTTCCATTTCCGCAGCGTGACTGCGGATGCAAAGGCAGACATCAGCCACGACCAGAAGATCAGCGAACCGGCCTGCCCACCCCAGAGTGCGGTGACGCGCAAATACAACGGCATGCTATTGCTCGTCACTGAGGAAACATATTCCAGCTCGTAGTTGCCGTTTACCAATAAGAGGATCAAGCTTAAGGCAGCAATGGTGATCAGGGGGAATGTAAGCAACATCGCCAACCGGGCGCTTTCCACCCAGGCTGGCTTATTTTTCCGCACACCATAGATTGCTGCAAAGACCCCATAAAAAGAAACAAGAAGTGAAACCAGCAGCGCGCCATAGCCGAAATTTGCTAACATTAAGATGATCCTTCGGCCTGGTCTGGCACAGCCTCTTCATACTTCGTTGGACATTTTAGAAGCAGTTCATCAGCATGGAACGTGCCATCCTGGCCTATTTGACCGGTGATGATTGCTTGCGCTTCATTGCGCAGCAGGTCGGGTTTGGGGCCGTTGTAGCTCACCTGAATTCGTTGGCGGTTGGGATCCGACACTGCCTGGTGAAGGACCTCAGCCAGCCCACCGAGCTGCTCAATTTCCTTGTTGTTACCTGGGATACTGGCGATCGTGAAAGTCAGGTTTAATGTCTGTGGATCATATTGGATCGAATCGCCAATGACTGCACCGGAGAGGCGTAGATCGCGGCCTTGTACGCTGCTTCCTTTGTTGATGAGCTCATCTACGGTCAGGAAATACTGCGCGCTGGCCTTTGTAGACGAGATGATGAGATAGACGACCGCGGCAACGATCAGTAGTCCGCCAATGATGAATTTTATCCGCCCATTTGATTTGCTCTCTGAAATGGCAGTTTGCTCCATAATAAAGTTTTCCTCCGCAATGACGATCCTTCTTGCGCTTTTTTGAACAATCTTACTAGTTGCTATGGAATTCTGTCACAGTAAGATTAATAGAACCTGAGACGCTGAAAAAGAAAACATGAGAAAGACTACCTTGAAAAAGAATGGATACAGCCTTGCGTTTTCTTGATCGCAAGGCTGTAGTAGCATTGTTGACGATCTCTTGGCGATGGAATTTAGTTGATGTCCACCAGGCCAGTTCTTATGGCAAATCGCACCAGCTCGGCGCTGGAGTGCATATTCAGCTTGCCCATGATGCGCTCACGGTGACGGGCGACCGTCTTCGGGCTGATCTCCAGCGCTTCTCCAATCTGGACGCTGGTCATGCCTTGAGCAACGCATTCCAATACTTGTAATTCACGGCGTGAAAGTTTCTCCAATCCAGGTGTTTGGTTCTTTTCCACATCCAGAGGATGCCGATGGGTGGTCTGCGAGAGCAGACGGCGATAGTCTTTGAGCAGCCATGAAGCCAGCGCAGGCTGTAAATAAACATTTCCGGCCGCCACGGCTCGGATCGCCTCCACCAGCTCTTCGGCGGCAACCTTTTTGGTGACATATCCTTCGGCACCTGCGGCCAGCATTTGGAAGAAATACTGCTCATCGGCATGGACAGTCAACGCCAGTACTTTACACTCTGGTCGGACCGCTTTTATTTGCCGTGTAGCTTCCATGCCATCCAAACCAGCCATGGAAATATCCATCACAATCACCTGTGGGGACAGCTCTTGTGCCAATCGGATAGCAGCAGCACCGTTATCCGCCTCGGCAATCACCTGCATGCCGTCCTGGGTTTCCAGAAAGGTTTTCAATCCCGTCCGTACCACATCGTGATCGTCGACGAGCATCAAGCGGATGGTCTCCATATCAACTCCTCAGGTTTCATGATCTGGTGGAGCGTATCGTTTGTTTGGTTATTTTTCGGACCGATGGGAACGATGATTTTCACATTTGTACCCGAGCCAACTGTGGAGGTCAGGATCAGACGACCTCCAATCGACTCAGCCCGCTCGTGCATGCCGGCCACTCCCCAGCCCAACCCCAGGTTTGGAAAAGATCGGGCGTCGAAACCAGTTCCTTGATCGGTAACCTGGAGGGTAAGCTGGTTCTCTTCGAATTCAAGCTCCATTTGAGCATCGAAGACGCCTGCATGGCGCGCCACATTGGTTATCGCTTCCTGTGCCACTCGAAAGAGGACGGTCTCGGCCAACGGGTCTAACCGACGCCGCTCACCAACGATTTGAAAATCTACTTTCAGATCCAGGCGATGGCGCACTTCTTCCACCAGGTATTGCAGCGCCGCTACAAGGCCTAGATCATCCAGTTGCGCGGGGCGAAGATCGCGCACCAGCCGATAAATCCCTTCGGACATCTGGCGGCTTAAGCTTTGAAGGTATTGCAGCTGCTCCGTGATTTTAGGGTTTCGGGGATCGGCGTTGCGTAATGCCGCCAGATGAAAGCTAAACGCGGTCAAGATCTGTGAGGTTTCGTCGTGCAGCTCACGTGCGATCCGGGCGCGCTCATCCTCCTGGGCGATGACGATATGGCGCAACAGCTCCTGGCGCATAGCCTCCCGCTTGATCAGCTCCAACCGTACCTGCTCCAATGCCTCTACCCGCGCTTGCTGCGCAGCCAGGAGCTGATTTTGACGCTCGACCTCAGCTGCCTGGATACCCTGAAGCAAACTGACGGTAATCAAGACAGCCATCGCAGCCCGGACGACCTGGATTGGGATCCCGGCAAATCCAATGAAATTAGCGGTATTCAGAGTATTTCCCAGAAACATGTTCACGGGAGGCACTACCATCTGGGTGGTGGCGTAGATAAGGAAACCTACCGCTGCTCCAGTAAAACTCAGACCCAGTCTTGGATTGCCCTCGCGCCTCGCCCGTGACGCTCGTAGTTGCATAGCCACTCCAGCGAGGGCCGCTGCAGGGACCGCCAAAAAATAGCGCAAGCTGGCATCCACATGGGTCAAGAGGTCGCTTTGGCGCGACCATGCAATGGTGGTCAATAAGAAAATTAAAAGTGAATAACCTACCAGACCCATGATCCAATAATTGCGGTGCTGACCACCGATGTATTTCTCCAGCTGAAGCATACGAAGGGAAAATATCAAAAGGGCGACGAAGGAAATCAGCAGGATGAATACCCGAAGCCAGCTGAGCCATAATGTATTCTGTGTAGTAAACCCCTCACTCTCCTCCAGGAACATTTCCAGCCATTCATGGCTACCGTGTATAAAACCAAACACAGCTAAAGGCAACAGCACTGCCGCCTCAGCCAGCAGCGGCGAGCGGCCGGATTCCAACAGCATAGCCAATCCCATGCTGAAGAAGGCCAGACCATAAATAAAATAGACCAGGGTGATATTCATCAGTTACCAATACGGTACGCACAGTCAGTCGTGAAAATCCTGTCGTATTAATTATATACTAATCTTTATCAATTGGTTGATTATCGATGGGTTTTATTGGGTAATTGTTACCGGGATAGAATATCAATATTGGGGGATAATGACTATATATGGGGGTTAGGAGGACGGATAGCCTTCTCATCAGTCTCTCATTTCTTGTGATAGAATCCTAAGCGTTCATACGGATCCAAATGATAAAAACAGACTTACTTGCCGGTTGATTACGCCTCGAAAGGAGAATGCTTCATGAAAAAACTGGCCATAATGGGAATATTTTTGGCAGTCGTAGTACTACTCGTTGCCTGCACCGGCGCACAAGGTGCCGAAGGCCAGGTTGGACCAGCTGGCCCTCCGGGGCCAGAAGGGCCACAAGGCCCACCAGGCGCCGACGGACCACCCGGACCGGCAGGGAAAGACGCTGCAGCTGGGGGCGCGCAATACGTAGGCGACGCTGCATGCGGCGGCTGTCACCGGGAAATCTACGATACGTATATTCAATCGGGCCATCCCTGGAAATTGAACAAGATCGAAGGCGGTAAACCACCGGAGTATCCATTCCGCAAGCTGAGCGAGCTGCCGCAAGGTTACACTTGGGAGGACATCTCCTATGTGATCGGTGGTTATTGGTGGAAAGCGCGTTTTATGGACAAAGACGGCTATATCATCACCGACGAGCCAGGAAAAACCGGCAACACGGAATACCTGAACCAGTGGAACTATGCCAATCCATCTTTAAACAAAGACGCCGATTGGGTGACCTACAAGTCTGGCACAGAAAAATTGCCTTATGATTGCGGCGCTTGCCATACCACAGGCTACGGCCCGAATGGCAACCAGGATGACCTGCCCGGGATTGTAGGCACCTGGGCACAGCCGGGCGTGCGCTGCGAAGCATGCCATGGCCCAGGGGGTCTACACATGGGCAACCCGCAGGGCTTTGAGATGAAGATCGACCGTGATGCAGAAGCGTGCGGTAAATGCCACCGGCGTGGTGAGGTAGAACAGGTGGATGCCAAAGATGGCTTTATCGAGCATCACGAACAGTATGAGGAGCTATTCCAGGGAAAACATGCGGCTTTGGATTGTGTCCTATGCCATAACCCGCACGAAGGGGTAAAGCAGCTGGAGGAAGCCAAGCTTCCCACAACCCGCACGCAATGTATCAACTGCCATTTCGAAAAAGCGAAGGAGCAGAAAAACGCCAAACACGCGGCGATGAACTTGCCTTGCTTGGAATGTCATATGCCGAAAATCGTCAAGTCGGCCTGGGCTGACCCGGCAAGGTTCATGGGTGATATCCGCACACACCTGATGTAGATCGACCCAACGCTGATCGAGCAATATTATACCGTTCAGGACGCGAACGGTAATGAAGTAACCTATGCCAACTCACAGATCAGCCTGAACTCAGCCTGCCGCCACTGCCATGTGCCCGATACACCGTTGGCAATGGATGACGCAACACTGATCGAGGCAGCCACCGACTACCATTCTCCTCCTGCAACGCCGTAATCACAACCTGGTAAACTTTATTTTAGAAAAACTGCGCCGGCACCGCCTGGCGCAGTTTTTATATTACATCTATCCACTCGAGAAAATGACATTTCCCACTTTTCCTGTGTATATAATCACCTTAGAATGATGGGGTGAGAAACCAATTCAGCCATCGATCATTAGGGTAAATGACCTAACGAACGGAGACAGCGAAATGATCAAAACCAAGATAAATCGAAGGCAGTGGAGCTGGCTGGCCTTTATCCTGATGTTT
>MGNS01000099.1:42349-42497 GCA_001795165.1 Chloroflexi bacterium RBG_16_57_11 | reverse complement strand
CACACCACCGGCTTCAATCCTCAAGACGGCACATACTCTGAAGAGGGCGTCACCTGCGAGTCCTGCCATGGGCCATTCCAACCGAACCACCCGGCCGAGCAGATGCCGATAGAGCCAGACGCTGACTTGTGTAGTACCTGTCATAAAG
>MGNS01000099.1:34758-42261 GCA_001795165.1 Chloroflexi bacterium RBG_16_57_11 | reverse complement strand
GGCCGATTCGATCACAGGATTGTGCACCAATTGCCATAAAGAACGGGGCGACTCGTTCACACACAGCACCCACGCCAATTCGGGGCTTGAATGCAGCAACTGCCATATGTATACCGCGCCCCGTGAAGACGACCCGATTGGGGGGCTGGTGCCTACCGGGCATACCTTTTCCGTCGGTTCGGAAGCTTGTATTGGCTGCCACCAGGAGACCGTCCACACACGGGATGAGCTGGTCAGATTAGGCGGTATGGAACTGCCTACACCCGATGTCGATATCGATGAATTAGAAAAGACAATCCAGGAACAAGAAGAGACGATTACCAGCCTGGAGGTCGTCGGCCAGTCACGCCTGTTTACCGGTTTGATCCAGGGCGCGGTGATTGGCCTGGTGACTGGTGGTGCAGCCGCCTGGGTGGTAAGTCGGCGCATCCGCATCGTCGAGGTAGATGAAGATGAGTGAGAAGAAGAAAAAGACCAAAGTAACCGTCGATATCACGCGCCGCGACGTCTTAACCCTGGCGGGTGTGGCAGCCGGCTCTGCGGCTGCCGCGGTGCTGCTCACCAGCGGGCCACTATCCCCATTTGCCTCGCTCAAACAAGAGCAATTGAGCGTGGAACAAGAGCCTGGCGGTCATGGGGCCACCAGCCTGCATCATTGGGGCATGGTAATTGACCTGAACACCTGCATCGGATGTGAATACTGCATCCGCTCATGTACCGCCGTGAACGATGTTAATACCGACAAGACCTGGAACATCGTGGTGGAAGAAAAAACATCCGGTGGGCAACCATTTTTCTTCAGCCGGCCCTGTCTCCATTGCCAAAATGCGCCGTGTGTGGAGGTCTGCCCGGTTAATGCCACCTATCACCGCGAGGACGGCCTGGTTGTAATGGATTATGACCGCTGCATCGGATGTCGTTATTGTGAAGTTGCCTGCCCGTATGACGCACGCAAATTCAATTGGGAAGAGCGGACAGACGTGAATCCTTACATCCCTACCTGGGGGATCGCTGAAGTGGAACGGCGTCCACGCGGAGTGGTGGAAAAATGTACCTTTTGCATCCATCGCATCGACGCCGGTCTAAAGCAGGGTCTAATGCCTGGAGAGGACCCGGAGGCCACCCCCGCCTGTGTCAACGTATGCCCAGTGAATGCCCGAACCTTTGGAGATCTTAAGGATCCCAACTCTCAGGTGTCTAAGCTGATTGCGAACAACCCGACTGTCATATTGCGCGAAGAGCTCGGGACGAAACCGAGCGTCTTGTATATTCCTCCTGCGGAGGGGTTGTAATCATGGCCACTGCAACGATGGAACCCAAACCTGTAAAACTCACTCCCGGCTTGCTGGCCTGGTTCGGACTGGTGGGCGTCTTACTTTTCATCGGGATTGCAGCAGCAGTCCTGGTATTCTGGAATGGCCTGGTGGTTACCAATATGAGTGACACCGTGCCCTGGGGCCTGTGGATTACAATCGATCTATCAGCGATTGCCCTGGGAGCAGGCGCCTTCACACTTTCGGCTGTGGTCTACATATTTGGGATCAAGCGCTTCCAACCGATCGTCAGATTGGCTGTGTTCGTCGGTTTCATTGGGTATACCTGCGCTTTGCTTACCTTAGTTATGGACATTGGACGTCCAGACCGCTTTTGGCATCCGTGGGTTTACTGGAACATCCACTCGGTCCTGTGGGAAATCACCTGGTGCATTACCATCTACCTGGCGATTATGCTGCTTGAATTCCTGCCGGTGATCGCAGAGGCGCGCTTCTTCGACCGCTGGCCGTGGTTTCGCAGTACGGCGAACACGTTACACAAAGCCGCCCCAGCCCTGGCAGTTCTTGGACTGTTGATCTCGTTGCTGCACCAATCCTCGCTGGGCGCTACGTATGGAATTGTTAAGGCGCGCCCAATCTGGTTCAAACCCAGCATGCCGATCATGTTCATCCTCTCGGCAATCGCAGTTGGACCTGCTTTGACCATGGCTGTAGCTTTCATTATGGAATGGATCACCGGGAAGAGAACGGTCCCTCACGAGATCCTGTTTACGATCGCCCGCTTCAGCGGTATTGCTATCCTGGTTTACGGCTACCTGAAATTCTGGGACACATTGTCGGTACTTTATTACGGTGGCAGCGCAGCCGTTATGGAGGCGTTGACCCTGTTACGAGAGAGCACGCCGTATAATTTCACATTCTGGGTGGTGGAAATCCTGTTAGGGATCATCGTTCCGGCTATTTTCTTCCTTGCACCACGTTTCAATCGCCGCCCCTTGTACCTGGTATTAGGCGCGATGCTGGCCACCATGGGCATCATCGTCAATCGCTGGAACACTACCGTGTCCGGTTTGACGGTTCCGATGGACTATTCGCCTGGCACGCAATATCTCAGCCCGGTCGGAACTTATTTCCCGAACCTGCCGGAATGGGGTGTTGGCCTGGGGATCATCGGCTACGCTTTACTCATGCTCACCTTGGGTGCATTATTCCTGCCCCTCTTCAGAACAAAAGAGGCGCATGAATGAATTTCTCAGCTTAGGCCCTCAGTTTTGCAATCGTAAATGCAGTTTTATCGCTCTTGGGCGATAAAACTGCATTTACCTTGTCCAAATTCTGCGTTATACTGTGGGAAAATTATCACAAGGAATTGATCAATTGGCGATTCGCCGTGGAGGGCCTGCAGATGGAAGAAGCCAGTAACACGAACCCCCTGCTCGTCGGCCTTTTCTTTGTCTTACGCTGCATTATACCGCTGGCAATAATGTTAGGCTTATCCTATTTGCTCAAGCGCATGGGAGTGATTGCCGAGCCTCCGAAACCACCGCCAGATTGGAACAACGATACCACGAACAACAACCATCTCAATCACGGTGAAGGAGGAGTGGCTCATGCGAAAAGCTAACTGCATCCAGTCGGCCAGTCTCGCTCTATCAGGCTGTCTGATCGTGGCTCTGGCCTTAGCTTTTGCGCTGGCCTCCGCTCCGACTCTGCTTGCCCAGGCTGACGAACCCCACCAGGAGACCGAAAAATACTGCCTGAGTTGCCATGGCAACCCGGACCTGAAAATGACCCTGCCGGACGGCGAGGAAGTATCACTCTACGTCTCGTCAGAAGACCTGGAGGGTTCGGTCCACAGCCCGGCAGGCATTGAATGCGAGGCTTGCCATACGGAGATCAAAACGTACCCTCACCCTCCGATGGAATTCAAGACCCGCCGGGAGATGACACGCACCTACTACCTGGCATGTCAGAAGTGCCATGCAGCCAATTATGAGAAGGCCCAAGATAGCATGCATGCACAGGTGGCTGAAGCAGGCAACCTGGATGCTCCCGTCTGCACCGACTGCCACGGCGCGCACGATGTTCGCCCTCCCGACCAGCCACGCTCACAAATCTCGATCACATGTGGGAAGTGTCACACCGAAATCAACCAGGAATATAGCTACAGCATCCACGGTTCAGTCTTGCTGGGCGAGGACAACCCGGATGTGCCGGTTTGCACCGACTGTCACGGCGTGCATAACATCCAGGATCCGCGCACAGCACAGTTTCGGGTCGAGACGCCTGACCTGTGCGCCGGCTGCCATGCGAACTCTGAGCTGATGGCGAAATACGGATTGTCAGCAGACGTATATGATTTGTATGATCTTTCCTGGCATGGTGTGGATATCGCAGTTTATAAATCTCAATGGCCAACCATCTGGCATGAGAGCGCCGTGTGCACCGACTGTCACGGAATCCACAATATTCGTTCAACGGATGATCCGGATTCCACAGTAAACCCGAAAAATCTGTTAGCCACCTGCCAGAAGTGCCATCCAGGGGTTGGACCGAACTGGACCGACGCCTGGACAGGCCACAACAAGATTGATCCACAGAGGACGCCCATCCTTTACTACACCGAAGTGTTTTATAACTCGTTTACCCCGCTGGTTTTGTGGCTTTCTGTCATTTACGTCATATTACAAATTTTCCACGCCATTGTCGACCGAGTCAGGAGGAGCCTGTCATGAGCGTCACGCCTCCCAACAATGACCCGGCTGCTGCTCCGGTGCGCGTCGAACGCACGTACAAACGGTTTACCTTAGGACAACGCTGGGAGCATGCTGTTCTGATCGTATGTGTGTTAGTGCTCTTGCTCACCGGCTTACCACAAAAATATCGTGGCACCGAGTGGAGCCACTGGCTTCTCTCCACACCTGAGCGGGTATACCAGATCCAGCAAATTCACCACATCACCGCGCTGGTGTTGACGGCTGAATTGCTGTATCACATCGGGCGAGCCATTTACCTGATCATTCGCCGCCGCCTGCCGGGGGACTTGCTGCCCAACATGCAGGATGTACGCGATGCCTGGCGGATGATCCGCTATCTGTTATTCTTAACCCGCAAGAAACCGGCTTATGGGAAATATAACTTCGAGCAAAAATTCACTTATTGGTTCCTGTTCCTGGGAATTGGTTTACTGGTTATCACTGGATTTATTCTATGGTTCCCTGAGACGGTTACCAGATTCCTTCCCGGTGGAGTTGTCCCGGCAGCCTTATTGGCGCACAGCAATGAAGCTGTGGTGGCGGCAATCTTCATTGTGGTTTGGCACTTCTTTCACGTGCACCTGGAACGCCTGAACCTGAGTATCTTTACCGGACGGCTGAGCGAAGATGAAATGCGCACCTACCACGCAGCAGAGTTTGAGCGATTGACCGGCGAAAATGCAATCTTCCCTGAGGACAAAGGAGGAAGCCGTTAATGCAGCGTCGCAAGGCGGTCCTCTGGTTCTTGATCGGGAATATAATCTTAGCTTTGGTCGCATTGGCGGTGCTGGCCCCCACCGTCCCAGCCGCCCCGTTGTCGCAAGACACATCCACGCCCACACCGGCGGAGGTGCAAGCCGAACCCACCCGTACTCCTGTACCGAACCTGTCGATCAGCGATGAATATTGCTTGAGCTGTCATGGACAGCCAGGACAGACCTTTACTTTGGGAAATGGAGACGAGCTCGACCTGTACGTGCCGGCGGAGCTACACCAGAGCTCCGTCCATGGCGAAACGGGCATCGCCTGCGCACAATGCCATGCCGATGTCGGCGAGTACCCCCATCCGGGATGGCAGGCGGCTGACCGGCGTGATGCTACCCTGATGCTGAACGCAGTTTGCCAGCGCTGCCACAACGGCCAGTACGAATTGAATCAAGACGGCGTCCATGTATCTGTACGGGCATCCGGCAATCGTGCCGGAGCCACCTGCAGTGATTGCCATACCGCGCACGAAATTCCCCGTCTAAATGACCCGGAAACACATGAATTGTTGCCCGAGATGAAAGTATGGATCCCTGAGCGCTGCGGCCTGTGCCATAACGCGATTTACCAGAAATACAAGGAAAGCGTCCATGGCGCGGCTTTAACCGATGGCAACCCGGATGTGCCGACCTGCATCGATTGCCATGGAGTGCACAACATCGAGGATCCCAGGACGGCGGCTTTCCGCCTCCAATCGCCACAGATGTGCGGTAAATGTCATGCGGATGAAGCGCTGATGCAAAAATACGGCATCTCAACAGACGTATTCGACACCTATGTGGCTGATTTCCACGGCACAACGGTGGCGATTTTCGAAAAAGAATCCCCCAATGCGGAAGTGAACAAAGCGGTATGCTACGATTGCCACGGAATCCACGACATCGGCCGTACGGATGATCCGGAAGTCGGCTTGCAGATGCAGGAAAACCTGCTGGTGACCTGTCAATCTTGTCACCCGGACTCAACCACGAACTTTACCGCCGCCTGGATGTCCCATTACATCCCCTCGCCGGAAAAATATCCGCTGGTTTATTACGTAAATCTTTTCTACATGATCTTTATCCCATTGACAGTAGGTGGCATGACCTTGTTAGTGGTTATGGACATCAGCCGCACTTCGCTCAACCGCATGAGAAAGCGAAAAGAGCAAGCTGCTGCGCAGGTGCTGACAGAAGCCGAGGAAGCACCGGCAATGGATACGCCAACCGTGGAAGGATCGCTTGCAGAAACTCAGGCCGAAGGTTCACAGGTCATGGAAGCGCCTGCCGTGGAAGCAGTCACTGAGCAGTCGCTGGATTTCGAAGCATCCGATAACGACGACCAGGCTGGCGAGACTCCGTCCAATGGGGATGTGGAAACATCGCCTCCACCGTCCAATCCAACGAATGGCACCGAGGCTTAGTATGGATAAGCCCTCCACTGTAGCTGCTCCCCAGGACTCAAAAAAGGCTGTGCACGCTCCCGCCAGCTACACTCGTTTCGATCTATCCCAACGCATCGAGCACATCCTCTTCTTAGCTTCGTTTTCAATCTTAGGGCTGACCGGGCTGGTACAAAAATATTCAGCATCGCCGATCAGCCAGGCGATCATGGAAGCTTTCGGCGGAATCGAAACCACGCGCATGGTGCATCATGTTGCAGCCTTTGCAATGCTCTGGGTGGCGATTTACCATGTCATATCCGTCCTGTACCGGGTCTATGTGCTGCGCGTAAGCTGGACGATGCTACCCGTCGTCGAAGATTTCAAGCATCTTTACGCGGATTTATCCTATTGGGTGGGATTGCGAAAACATCGTGGCTATTACGGGCGCTACAATTACGCCGAAAAGGTTGAGTACCTGGCGGTCGTCTGGGGTACGATCATCATGGCGCTGACCGGTTTCATGATGTGGAACCCGATTACAACTACCAAATACCTTCCTGGGGAAATCATCCCGGCTGCCAAGGTGGCGCATGGCCTGGAAGCAGTCTTGGCGGTTTTAGCGATATTTATCTGGCATATGTACCATGTGCATATCAAGCGCTTTAATAAGAGCATGTTTTCCGGCAAAATCAGCCAGGAGGAGATGGAGCAGGAGCATCCTGCTGAGCTGGCTGAGATTGAAGCCGGGACGAATTGGAAGCCTCCCGATGATCCAACCATTCGCAAGCGGCAGCGGCGTTTTATCCCGATTGCAGCAGTATTAGGTTTGTTTATGAGCGCTGGCGTGATGTGGTTTGTGAATGTTGAGCCGGAAACTGCAATTACCACCATCCCACCGGGCGAGACGGCCGAAGTTTTTGTCCCGGTTACACCTACGCCGCGCCCCTCGCCAGTTCCAACTGCGACCCCAGGGTTAGACGCAGGGGTCCGCGCGGATAGCTGGGACGGAAAATATTCGGCCCTTTTCACAAACCGGTGCGGTTCTTGCCACGGTAGGACCGCAGTCGGCGGGCTCAACCTGGCTACCTACCAGGATGCGCTCGAAGGCGGGAAAAGCGGTCCCGGCATTGTGCCCGGAAATCCGGATGCCAGCGCGCTTGTGCGGATCCAATCCACCGGCGGGCACCCCGGTCAGCTCAGCATCGCTGAGCTGGAACAGCTGATTAATTGGATCCTGGCAGGAGCCCCGGAAAGGTAAGATGTCCCCCGGATCAGCAGCCCATTTTGTGCAGGCCCTGACTGATTTCTTCCTGCAAAACTTTATCGCAGTTTATTTCTTTTATGG
>MGNS01000099.1:34301-34743 GCA_001795165.1 Chloroflexi bacterium RBG_16_57_11 | reverse complement strand
CATGGGACTGGCCATTTTGTTAGAGGTGGGACATCCCTCCGAGCTGGATTTTGCCCGGGCTTTGCGACCTCTGGCCGGCTTCGGCCTGTTGCATGGATCTCACGAGTGGTTTGAGATGTTTATATTGATCAATCCGGCATTCGCCAGTGATCCATCTCATGGCTGGATCGCCCCGTTGCGAATCTTGCTCCTGGCTGCCTCTTTTATGATGCTGATTGCCTTTGGCGCACGGCTGATCGCCGGCCCGACTCGCCAGCGGATGTACCTGGCGATTATGCTGGCGATTGCGCTCGTTTGGGCCTTAGGCTTGGTCTGGGTTGTTTCAACCCAGCCGGCCGGAAACCAGAGAGCGATTGCTGCGGATGTATATACACGCTACTCTCTGGCGATACCAGGCGCGGCGCTGACGGTTTGGGGGCTATTGTTACAGCGGCGTAATTTC
>MGNS01000099.1:26498-34228 GCA_001795165.1 Chloroflexi bacterium RBG_16_57_11 | reverse complement strand
TCGGGCAGCTCTTTGCTTCCCAGAGTATAATTTTCCCCTCATCGTTTCTAAACGCTCCAATCTTCCTGCAATGGTTTGGCTTCCCTGTTCAGGTCTTTCGCGCGGCAATGGCGACCATCGCCGCGGTCTTCATTATCCATTCTCTGCGCGCCTTTGATTTGGAGAACCGCCAACGGATCGAGGCGTTGCGCGAAGCCCAGCTCGCCGAGAGGCAACGGCTGGAAGCGACACGCGCCGAATTGCTCCACCGCACGGTCAAAGCCCAGGAGTCGGAACGCCAGCGGATTGCCCGTGAGCTGCATGATGAGACCGGCCAAACACTCACCGCGCTCGGCTTGGGTCTGCGTGGCTTGAAAGAGACGATCTCGAGCGACCCGCAGCGCGCTGCTCAGCAGGCCAGGCAATTGGAAGCTATGGCCGTCAACGGATTGGATGAGCTGCAGCGTCTGGTGAGCGGCTTGCACCCACCGCAATTGGACGATCTGGGGTTGATGGCCGCATTGCGCTGGTATGCCAATCATATCACCCAGCACTTCGGGCTGCCGGTGCAGTTATCCAGCCAGGGCACACCAATCGAACTCCCGATCGAAATCCGTACCGTGGTCTTCCGCATCGCCCAGGAGGCGATGACCAACACCATCCGCCATGCCAGCGCCACCCAGGCCTCGATCCGGCTGGATTTCTCCCCTCCGGAATTATGTATGGAGGTGGAGGATAACGGGATTGGGTTCGATGCCGAAAAAGTCATGGGCAATTTCGTAGTACGCCCGTGTTGGGGGCTTTTGGGCATTCAGGAACGGGCGGCTTTGATCGGCGCTACCTGCCAGATATTATCCCAGCCCGGAAAGG
Organism: Chloroflexi bacterium RBG_16_57_11; assembly: GCA_001795165.1. Lineage (GTDB taxonomy): Bacteria > Chloroflexota > Anaerolineae > Anaerolineales > UBA4823 > RBG-16-57-11. Next base: position 33,379 of record MGNS01000099.1, on the reverse strand, counting down.
GGACCCTGATCATCGTGTGTGTGCCCCAAGAAAAAGAAGGCGAGTGAATGGAAAAGATCCGTTTACTGCTTGTGGATGATCATGAGGTCGTGCGCACCGGTCTGCGAATGTTGCTCGAGCACCAGCCGGATATGGAAATTGTGGGCGAGGCCAGCACAGGCGGCGAAGCGCTAGAGATGGCAATTCGAGATGAGCCCGACGTGATTGTCATGGATATCACCCTGCCCGATATTTCAGGGATCGAGGTGACCCGTCGGATCAAACAATCCCAGCCACGCGCCGCCATCGTCGCCCTCACTATTCATGAAGATGAACAATACTTTTTCCAGATGCTCCAGGCGGGTGCAGCCGGTTACGTGCCCAAGCGTGCTGCCCCGGAAGATTTAATCAATTCAATCCGCGCGGCATACAAGGAAGAGATTTACATTTATCCTTCGCTGGCAAAAGTCCTGGTGAGCGATTTCATCAGCCGCTCCCGCACCGAACCCGAGGATAATCCTCTCGAAGAGCTCACTCCACGTGAGGCAGAAGTGCTCGAGCTACTGGCCGGGGGTCTAACAAATGATGAGATCGCCGAACAGCTGGTCATCAGCCCGCACACCGTAGCGCGGCACCGCGAGAACCTGATGCACAAGCTTGGCCTACACAGCAAGAGCGAGCTCGTGAAATACGCTATTCGTAGGGGGATCATTTCAGCTTAAGAAAATAGTTTACGAAAATAGTGCACAAGCCCCAAAGAAATTAGCTGATTCACCCTATTGTCCTCCACCTCTTCGTTTGCTAAGATAGAGGCAGGAATCAAACGGGAAGGAGGTTCCGATGCGTAAGGTTCAGTTTCTTGCCGTGTTTTGGACGCTGATCATCGCAGTCCCCCTGACTGCTCTGGCTCTCTCGCTGGCAGCTTTCCTGACTGATCATTTGGTGGACATCGTGGCGACGCTGGTTGCTTTCGGGCAGGCGACTACGGTGGGCGGTCGAGGCTGGATTATGGAATTTTCAGAGCGCTGGCCGGAGGTGGCCGGCATGATCGTCGGGCAGATCGTGATCCTGCTCATCTTGTTGCTGGTCCGCCGTGAGAAGATGGCAGAGAATAATAATCATAAGTAGCCCAATTATGGGAAAATGAAGTCACGGATAGATGGTCACGTCATCAGTGGCTGATCCGATCCGCTGGATAACTGCGCCAACACCCATCGATTCCATCCATATAACAATCCCTTAAAAATCAGGGGATTGTTTCTTTAAATTTTCCGTTAGGAAAATAATTATCCGACAGGAAAACCATTGCGTATAATTACTCATCGTAAACTAATCCTTGATATAATTGACCCAATCCAGATCGTTTATTCGACAAAGAAAAATTGAATTGCCCTGCGTCACAGGAGGAGTGTTAATGAAGAAGATAAAAAAATGGCTGAAAAATTTTTTCTTTCCTCCGGTAGATTCTCCCCGCTGGGTGCGTGTCCTCCCGTATGCTGTGCTGGGTATCTTAACCATAATCCTGCTCACCGGAGCAACCTTTGGCTGGGAGTACACCAATTCTCCAGAATTCTGCGGAGAAAGCTGCCACACCATGCCGCCAGAGTACACCGCTTATCTGACTTCTCCGCACGCTCGAATCGCCTGTGTGGATTGTCACATTGGCAAAGGTTTTATCACTACCCGCGTCACGCGCAAGGCCGGCGATTTGAAGCACGTCTTTGCCACCATGTTTCATACCTACGAATTTCCAATCCGCGCCGATGCGTTACGACCGGCGCGTGAGACCTGCGAAAAATGCCACTTTCCCGAAAAATTTTCTGATGACAGCTTGCGTGAAATCCACCGCTTTACCAACGACAAAGATAACACGCCTTACTCGATCTTCTTGACCTTGAAGACCGGTGGCGGTGATGCACGCCAAGGCCTGGGCCGTGGAATCCACTGGCACATCCAAAATAAAGTAGAATACCTGCCCACTGACCCTGAAGAACAGGAAATTCCCTATATCCGGGTGACCAATGCGGATGGATCAATGAATGAATATATCGATGTTGAAGGCCAATTTGATCCCTCCTCGGTGGATCCGGCTGAGTTGAAAGAGATGGACTGCATCACCTGTCACAACCGCATTACCCACCTGGTCGCTACACCAGAAGATACAGTAGATAAGCTCATCGCCGCGGATCAGATTTCAAAAGACATCCCGGAAATCCGCCGCCAGGCTGTGGAGGCGTATTCCAAGATTTACTCAACCACAGAGCAAGGTCTGAAGGGCATCGCCGCGATTGAAGATTACTACCAGACCTATCGGCCGGAATACTACGCTGCCAATGCCCCGAAGGTTCAGCAAGCCATCGCCGTGCTACAGGAAGCCTACGGCAATAGCGTCTATCCGGACCAGAATTCGGATTGGACGACGCATCCGAATAACATTGGGCACAAAGATTCCGCCGGTTGCTTCCGTTGCCACGATGGCAAGCACCTGGATGCGGAGCAAAAGGCCATCCGTCTGGAATGCAATGTCTGCCATTCTATCCCGGTAGTCGCCAGCCCGTTTGATTTCACTGCCAAGATCGAGCTCAGCCGCGGACCGGAGCCGCAATCACATTTAAACGAAAATTGGATCACCTTACACAATCAGGCAATTGACTCGACTTGCGCCAATTGCCACACAACCGAAGACCCCGGCGGAACGTCGAACACCTCCTTCTGCTCCAACAGCGCCTGCCACGGGAGTGTATGGACTTACGCCGGCTTCGATGCTCCGGCTCTACGGGAAGTATTGAAGGATCAGTTGCCGCCTCAGCCAACGCCGGCACCCTTACCTGAAGGCGGTGAGGCGACCTATGAAGCCAGCATCGGCCCTCTTTTACAGGCGCGTTGCGGTAGCTGCCATGGCGACGGTGGTATTGAAGGCTTAAATGTGATAACCTATGAGACCTTGATGAAGGGCTCCGAAAGTGGAGCCGTGGTAGTGCCCAACGATCCACAGGGGAGCCTTCTGGTGCAGAAACAGTCTGGCGACCTACCACACTTCGGACAGCTTACACCCGATGAATTAGATTTGCTCATCACCTGGATTAACGCTGGGGCACCAGAGAAGTAACACACGCAACAGCAGCCAAAAAATGGAGGTTGCAATAAAGTGGATCATGAGCGAGGCATCTGAGTTTAAACGAGGAGATTTTCTCAAAGCCACCATTTTTGGCGTTTGTGGCTTGGTCACCGTTGGCTTAGGTATACCGGCGATCGCCTATGTTATCAGTCCCACACGCCAAGCTACCCAAACCGAGGTGTGGATCCGGGTGGGTGCTGTCTCAAAGGTAGAGGTTGGCACACCGACGCTATTCAAAGTCAAGATTCAACGGACAACCGGATGGATTGTCAATGAAGAAGAACTTTCCTTTTACGTACTGACCGAGAACGGCCGTGATTACATTGTCCTATCCAATATCTGCACGCATCTAGGCTGCAGAGTGAGATGGATAGCCGATCAAGAGCAATTCTTCTGTCCCTGCCACAACGGAGTATTTGATAAGGTTGGCAATGTGGTTTCTGGGCCACCTCCAAAGCCACTCAATCGCTTTGTGGTAAAGATTGAGGACAACGAGTTGTACATTCTTGGGAGCTGACATGTCCACTCGAGTTGGGAATTGGCTGGATGAACGAATAGGATGGCGAGGAATCTGGCAAACAATCTTTTTAAGAAAGATTCCAAAAGTAAATTGGTCTTTTACGCTTGGGAGTGCATCCCTTTTCGTCGCCTCGATACAAGTGTTCACAGGAATATTATTGACCCTGTATTATGTCCCAACACCGGACCATGCATATGATAGTGTGCAATACATTACAACCCAAATAGCTGGTGGTTGGTTTATTCGCGGCATCCATCATTGGGGCGCGAGCGCTATGGTGGTGTTGGTTTTCTTGCACATGTTGCGGGTAATATTCTATGGCGCCTATAAATTTCCCCGTGAGGTCACCTGGCTAACCGGTGTAGTCTTGCTCATCGTAGTAATCGGTTTCGGTTTCACTGGTTATCTTCTTCCGTGGGATCAAAAAGCATTCTGGGCGACAACTGTGGGCACGCGTATCGCCGGAACCCCGCCGCTTATCGGAGATTGGATCCTGATCGTCGTGCGAGGCAGCGAGGAGCTATCTGCAATCACTCTGGCAAGGTTCTATGGCGTTCACGTATGGGTATTACCGACCGCTCTGATCATCCTGATTCTGATTCACTTATACCTGGTTATCCGCCTTGGCATCAGTGCAATCCCCAGTCGGGAGGAATAAACCATGAATGAACAGGAAAAACAAGACTATTTGGAACGTTATAAGGTTGCCAAGGAAAAGGGTGTTTCATTTTTTCCAGATATCTTGTTCAAAGATGCGGTTGTCGTCCTGTTTATTTTTCTGATTCTGTCAGCACTGGCCTACTTTCTTGGTGCCCCTCTGGAAGCACGTGCAAACCCGGCTGATACAACTTATACACCCCGCCCTGAATGGTATTTTCTGTTCCTCTTTCAATTGCTCAAGTATTTCCCTGGAAGCCTGGAATTTTTAGGGGTCGTGGTTTTACCGACGCTGGCAATTTTAGGGCTGTTTCTGCTGCCTTTCCTGGATCGTAATTCGAAACGCCACTATAGCCATAGGCCGGTTGTGATCGGATTTACATCGATTGTGGTTGTTGGTATCCTCCTGCTGACCTTTCTTGCTTATCGGGAAGCACCCCCTCCAGCCCAAGCACAAAAAGGGGATCAGACAGCCGCCTTATATGCAAATAACTGCGCACCCTGTCACGGCTCAACGATCGCTGTTGCTCCTGGGATTGACCTTCACAATATTATTGCTCAAGGTAAACACGAAGGGATGCCGCCGTGGAGCGCCGATCTCACCACGGATCAAATCGACGCCCTGGCTGGCTTCATCCTTTCGCCCGTAGGCAGCAAACTCTTTACAGATAATTGCGGCGCTTGCCATGAAGCGCCTGAGCTGGTGGCGGGAAGTCCAATCGAATTAAAAAATGCTTTAGATCAGGGTCCAGATTACCCGGCGCATAAGGATGCGAATGTCCCTGGGTGGTCAAATGTATTAAGTCCGGAAGAGCGGACGAAACTATTGAACTTCCTGGTTGCTCCGGATGGTCAACGGCTATTTGCGATTAATTGCGCTCCGTGTCACGGGAGCAGCATTGCTTTTTCTGGAGATGAGAACCAATTACGTGCGGTCATCAGTCAGGGTGGCAAGCATCTCGAAATGCCCCCCTGGCAAGAAAAGTTAAGCTCGAGCGAATTGGACACTCTGGCAAATTACGTTGTGAACCCCGCCTCCACAGCCGGTGGCGGAGAACTGTTCAATAAACATTGCTCTACCTGCCATGGTGAACGTATTCCAGCAGCCCAAGATGTGAGCCAGGCCAGTCAAATCATCGCTAGCGGTGGATCTCACGAGACAATGCCGGTTTGGGGTAAGGTCTTGACGGCGGAACAGTTGACCGCCCTGACCAACTACACCTTAGAGGCAGCCAAGGGCACCCCAATCGAGGTTGGTCAACAACTATTCGATCAAAATTGTACTACCTGCCATGGAGATCTGGGCGAAGGCGGACCCAATCCGACCCGCCCAGGGGATATTATTGCCCCAATCAGCACCGGAGAATTTCTAAAAACGCGCGATGACTTCACCTTGAAGGCGATTATCTCCCAAGGCCAACCCAATTTTGGTATGTCTCCCTTTGGGATCAGCAATGGCGGTCCCCTCGATGATGACCAAATCGACGCCATTGTTGCTTTCATGCGCTCCTGGGAGGCTAATCCCCCGGTAGAACTTCCCCCTGAGGTCGCAGGCGCCCAAGTTCCCCTCAATCCAGCTGAAATATTCAATAACATCTGCGCCCAATGCCACGGCAAGAGTGGGGAAGGCGGGCTTGGCCCTTCCCTTATTAACCCGGCCTTCCAATCCTCCACCACAGACCAGGCTATTTTTGACTCGATAAAGCTTGGACACCCCGCTACCCCGATGATTGGTTGGAGCGACATACTCTCTGATGAACAGATCCAACAATTAGTTGCCTATATTCGTGAACTAGGGCAAACGCAATCCGGATCGCCAACAGAGCAACCCCAAGGACCAACCGAACAACCTGCTCTCCCGGCAACAAAACCTACCTTTGTCGCCGATATCCTACCGATCTTTAAGTCAAAGTGCATTATGTGTCATGGTAGCCTGGGTGGTTGGGATGCTTCAAGTTATGAAAAGGTAATGACCAGCGGCGATCACGCTCCAGCGGTGCTCCCAGGTGATGCGGACGGGAGTATCCTGGCCCAAAAATTACTGGACAAGCAAACCTTTGGGACAGTGATGCCTCCCGGCAGCAAGCTGACGGATGCAGAAATCGAGATAATTCTGGATTGGATCGCTGCAGGCGCACCAGAAAAGTAAGTTAACTCTCTGATTGGCTACCGGGATATTCAATTTATTAGCGAGGTATCCCGGTAATCTATTAAGAAAAATGTCAGATGAGAAATAGTACAAACGCACTAATCCTAAATTAATTTTTGGGGTATAATACCCATGCAATTCACCGGGTTACTGCCATAACCCGGTATTCCGTATATCGCAGCCAGGAGGTTCATTGGCTTTAGCGATATCAGCAGGAAAATCAAAAGCCAAATAAGGAGGTACGAACCGCCCTGAGAGTGACTGATCCGATCTACCAAACCCAATAACACGGATGCACAAAATATCCATTGAGAGGAGAATGTGTATGAAAGCAAAATATTTGCTGATTGGAGCCTTAATGCTCCTGCTGGTCGTGCTCCTGGCAGCCTGTTCGCCAGCTCCCGCGCCAGCCACACCTTGTCCGGATTGCCCGACCTGCCCGGAGGCGCCGGCCTGCC
>MGNS01000099.1:22614-26468 GCA_001795165.1 Chloroflexi bacterium RBG_16_57_11 | reverse complement strand
CCGGTGGTGGCAGATGTGCCGTTCGAGGAAGAGTGGGCAAATTCACCCCACAACGATGCAGAAGCGGAAGCCTTCGCCCACTGGAATGAGGACGATCCGGCTGAAGTACCCACCAACTGCGCCAAATGCCATACCTCGGCTGGCTACCAGGAATATGTAGCCACCGGCCAAGGCGAAGTTAGCGCCGCCATCCCAGCGCCCGCCGGCACCATCCAGTGCGTGACCTGCCACAATGAAGCCACTGCGACGTTGACCAGCGTAAAATTCCCACAGACCTATGTGCCTGAGGAAGGCGGCGACCCGGTCAACGTAGAGCTGACCGGTCTCGGGCCCGAGGCGCGCTGCATGGTCTGCCATCAGGGCCGCGCTTCGACCTCGACTGTAAATGACAGTCTGGCCCGGTTCGGCGAGGATCTGGATCCGGATGCCGTCCCCGCCCCGGTCACGGATAGCTCAGGGAACGAAGTGTCCCTCGGCTTCATCAACATCCACTATTTCCCGGCCGGCGCCACGCTGTATGGCACCGAGGTCAAGGGCGGTTACCAGTACGAAGGCAAGACCTACGACGGCAAGTTCCGCCACGTAGAAGGCATCGAAACCTGCGTAGGCTGCCATGACCAGCACTCCCTGGAAATCCGGATTGAGAAGTGCGCCGAGTGCCATGAAGGCGTTGCATCGGTTGAAGACCTGCGCAATGTGCGCATGCAGGGCTCACTGGCGGATTATGACGGCGACGGCGACGTCACCGAAGGCATTGCTGCTGAGCTGGCTGGCGTGCAGGAGGTACTCTACGCTGGCATTCAGGAGTACGCCAAGAGCGTCGCTGGCGCTCCGATCGTCTATAACCCGACTACTTATCCCTACTACTTCACCGATACCAACGAGAACGGCACCGCTGACGAAGGCGAGGAGGGCTACGTTAACTGGACCCCGCGCCTGGAGAAGGCTGCCTACAACTACCAGATGTCGGTCAAAGACCCCGGCGCCTTCGCTCATAACGCTAAATACATGATCCAGTTGATGTACGATTCGACCGAAGACCTGAACGCCGAGCTGGGCACCATCGACATGGCAGCCATGCAACGTCAGGATCCCGGTCACTTCGCCGGCAACACCGAACCGTTCCGCCACTGGGATGAAGAGGGCATGGTCGAGGCTGGCTGTGTGAAGTGCCACCAGGCTGAGGGCGTGCCGCAATTCCTGGAAAACGGCACGAATATCGCCATGGAGCCCAGCAATGGCTTCATGTGCACCACCTGCCACAACTCGGCCGAATGGCCCGCCCGCTACGTGGTCGAGTCGGTGACCTTCCCCGGCGGGGCTGAGGTTTCCTTTGGCGGCGTGGACGCAGATGGCAACTTCGTGGCCGACGAATCCAACCTGTGCATGCTGTGCCACCAGGGTCGCTCGTCCACCGCTTCGGTCAACCGCGCGTTGGCTGACAAAGATCCGGAGACCCCCGACTCGTCCATCCGCTTCACCAACATCCACTACTTCGCTGCCGGAGCGACCTTGTTCGGTGGCGATGTTGAGGGCGCTTACCAGTACGAAGGCAAGGAGTACGTTGGGCAGAACGTTACGCACCCGCTCAACAAGTGCAAGGACTGCCATGACGTCCACGCCTTGCAGATCAAGCTGGAAGCCTGCGCCACCTGCCACAGCGGTGCCTCGGATCCGGCTGATCCGAAGACTTACCGCATGGACACTACGGACTACGATGGCGACGGAGACGTTACCGAGGGCATTTCTGCCGAAATCGACGCCTTCGCCGAACAGTTGTATGCCGGTATCCAGGCTTACGCCAAGGACAAGGGCACTCCTATCCTGTACAACGCAGCAGCCTATCCGTACTTCTTCGTGGATGCGGACGAAAACGGCGAGGCAGACGTCAATGATACGGGTGCGGCGATCGGCTACAACGCCTGGACCCCGACCTTGCTGACGGCAGCGTACAACTACCAGTACTATCAAAAGGATCCGGGTGCCTTCACCCACAATCCCAAGTACGTACTGCAGTTCCTGTTCGACTCGATCGGGGCGGTCGGCGGCGACACCGCTGGCTTCACCCGCCCGGCGGCTCCGGCTGAATAATCCGTAACTGATTACTCGGTCGCCCCAATCAGGGCAATATGTAGATATAAACCGGGCGCATCTGCGCCCGGTTTATATCTTGCGGGTGGATTATCCACCGATTCGCAGCTGCGTGCCGCAGGTACGGCAGAAACGGTCGCCCGGTGAAGCTCGCTTACCGCATTGATGGCAGTACACATTCACCTCCGGAGCTCCGTCGGTCGCTGGGGCTGATCCAGCTCCCCGCCGGGTCCGGCGTGAACGAGCAGGCTGGGGTTTCTGGCGGCCTGATCTCCAGTACCACACGCCGCCGCCAACGATCAACGCCAAACCCACCAATCCCAGGGCGATCGGCAAGGCTGACGTGAAACTGGTACGCCCGGCGGTCTCGGCGCTGAGCGGCTCGCTTGGCTGGACGGGCATATTACTGTTGGAAAGCTCATCGCTGGCTTTGTCATACTCGACGAGGACCTCGACGGTCTGCCCGGTGGGCACATGGCCAACATCCAAAGAATGGTACGTGAACCCATCATCAGCCGTGGATGCCGAAAAGGTCCCTGGCTTGACGAACATGCTCTCCGCTCCCGCCGGCTGCTGTACCCGGATATTAAAATTCTCGACCGTGTAATCGCCCGGCCAGGTATATTCATAGTGGCGTTTCGAACCTTCTATAGATAGCGCAGGATCATAATACTCCACTCGTAAATCTGGAGAAGTTGCCTGGAAAGACAGCTCTGTCCATTCTCCGGCCCGTTGCTGTTCGTAGGGTGAATTGAAACAGCTGCCATCCGGCTGGCAATTAGCCACAGCATTGGGGACGCCCGCACTCGCAGGGATGCGCAAATGGATTTCGGCCGGTAGCCTCACCTGAGGCGAAAGGGTGAACTGGTACATTACCAGCATCGTGGGCTTATCAAACTCTGGCCATAGATCCACCGTCAGAGAGGCAAAGGAAGGTTGCGCCTGGGCGCTGGAGCTAATCGGGATGAGGCATGCCAGCAGTAAGGTCAATAATATTAGCATCCTGTACATAGAAAATGTCATCTCCTCGGGAGATTATCGCTCAAATTTCGCCAATCGCCTGGCGCATCTGGCGGGCGAGGTCGCCGAATTCGGGCGTGTAGCGCATCGTCTCCAGGCGCGGCCGGGCCAAATTAACGGGTAGATCAAGGCATAATTGGCCTGGGCGACCGCTCAGAACCAACACCCTGTCGGCCAGAAATAGCGCCTCGGATATCGAGTGGGTTACCATCATAACCGTTTTCCGGCGAGCCTGCCAGATGCGCAGTAATTCGCTTCCCATACGCTCGCGAGTTAATGCGTCCAAAGAGCCAAATGGCTCGTCCAGTAAGAGCAGGTCTGGGTCATGCGCCAGAGCACGTGCGATCGCAACCCGCTGTGCCATGCCACCGGAAAGATCGCGCGGCAGCGTGTCTTCAAAGCCTGCCAACCCCACCAATTCTACCATCTCCTTTGCCCGGCTTACAGCCTGTGAGCGCGGTTGAGCTACTAACTCGAGCGGCAGGGTGATATTTTCCACCACAGTGCGCCAGGGCATCAGATTGGATTTTTGGAAGACAAAACCTACCTCCCGGCGAGGACCGGTCAGGCGCTGCCCGCGGTAGATTACCTTCCCGCTGGTCGGAGCAAGCAAGCCAGCCAGGATGCGCAGCAGGGTGCTTTTACCGCTGCCGGATGGGCCCAGGATGCACACAAACTCCTGTGCGGCGATATCAAAGCTCACACGATCCAAGGCGCGCAGTCCACCATTCCCATTTGGAAAG
>MGNS01000099.1:14700-22567 GCA_001795165.1 Chloroflexi bacterium RBG_16_57_11 | reverse complement strand
TACAACTGCCTTATCTCGATCACCGCTATTTCTTCTCGACGAACTCGTTGGTATATGCTTTGCTTATGTCCAATGGGGTGGTGAGCATGCCCATATCAAGCAGCACATTCTGCATGTTCTCCCAGGCGACCGGGTTTGATACACCCAGTTGTTTGGTCTTCCAAAACTCGAGCGAGGTATCGAAAATGGCTCTCTGGGTCACCTGGTCTCCCTGTAACAAACCTTCGACGTAGCGGGCGCAGATGGCAAAAGCCTCATCCGGGTTTGCCAGGGTGTAGGCGATGCCGCGCATGGTGGCCTGCACCATCCGCCGAACCAGGTCCGGGTTATTGGCAATGGTGGTTTCGTTGCTGATCAGACCATTAGAAGCCAATTGGACATAATCCTTGACCAGGATGACATCCACATCGTACCCTTTCTGCTGCATCTGCACCGGCTCGTTATTGGCGTACACAATCACCGCCTCCTCCTGGCCTGCAACCAGCGCTTCTACCTGGTTGTAACCAATCGAATCCAGGGTCACGTCCTTTTCTTCTAAGCCTGCGACGTCTAACAAGGCGCGCAATCCGACATAATTCGCCCCGTACAACCCCGGCAAGCCGATTTTCTTACCTGCCAGGTCAGCCGGCGTGTGGATGCCTGTTTCTTTCATCGCCAGGATGGCAACCGGGTAGTCTTGCCACCAGGCCATGACATACACCACCGGCAGTTGTTGCGCCCTGGCCAGGGGTACCTGCTCACCCGAGACAACCGCAAATTGCAGCTCATTGGCTCCCACCAACGCTACACCGTCGGTCTCGGGACTGTAGTCGAATTCGATCTCCAGCCCGGCATCCTTATAAAACCCTTTTGCCACCGCCACGTAAAAGGGCGCGTATTGCACGCTTGGGATGTATCCCATCGGGAGGCGGATTTTTGTCAGGCTCTCAGATTGTTGATCGGCCGGTTGTGCCGATGGGCCTGCCACACAGGCTGCCAGAGCAATAATCAGGGCCAGCACAAGAGATTTGCGCCACACAAGCATAGATCCTCCAGTATTCATTCTCAAGGTCACCATCAGATTGCCAGATTTTTTCAGGATACATCCCGCTCTCGCCAGGAGAGCAGGCGCCGCTCCAGCAGGAGGACGAACCCATAAAGGCTCAGGGCCATGACCACCAGAGCGAGAAGAGCGACGAAAACCAGGGCGGTATCATATTGACCGCGGGCGCGGTTGATCAGGAAACCCAAACCGCGATCGGCGCCGACAAACTCGCCGACCACCGCCCCGATCACCGCCAATGTTGCCCCAATACGCAACCCACCCAGAAAGACCGGCAGCGCAGCAGGAGCCTCCAGTAAGCGAAAGGTCTGCCAGCGGGTTGCCTGCAGCGAGCGCATCAGGTCACGCAGATCCTCCGGGACAGAATGCAACCCGACAACCGTATTTACCAAAACCGGGAAAAAGACGATTAATGCACAAATCAAAACTTTGGATAGCATCCCCGGACCAAACCAGATCACCAGCAAAGGAGCAATCGCTACGATTGGAACAGACTGGCTGGCGACAACATATGGCGAGATCAGGCGCTCGACCGCAGGCCATTTGGCAATGGCATAGCCCAGGCCGGTAGCCACACACACCCCCAGCACCAGGCCGGCAAGCACTTCACCTAGCGTGATCAGTGTATGGCGCAGCAAGGTACCATCCCCCAACACCTGGAGCAAGCGGCTCCAAACCAGAGAGGGCGGCGGCAGGATGAAGGGTGGTAAATCTCGTAGATAAACCACAAGCTCCCAGACCAGCAGCGCCAGGAAGAAGGATACCGGGAGAAATATCGCCCTGCGGTAGCGCCTCCAGCCTGAGCGTTTTGGAACATACGCAATGGTCGAGGTTGTTTCCAACGTAGATTGGTCCATCATTAAACAAATCACCCCGAACAATATCATTATCATTCGGGGCATGCACGCTTACGCACCTCCAGGGCGTCGTTTGTACGCGATACGGCGCGGCTGGAGAATGCGCACCTTCTTTCATCCGGACTATACCGTCGGCTCCGGAGTTTCACCGGATCATGCGCGAAGGATTTCGCTATGAGGCGTTCCTTTACGCTCGCGGGCTGTACCGCCGATCGGGAATGAGCGCAGCGCCAGAAGCGCTCACGCTTTCACCCTGCCCCGAAGGTGTTCCCGGATCAGCCTCGGCTGACCCAGGTGTTCGATTGTTCAAATTATAACTTAAGCTTGGGATTTTGTGACCCTGAACTTGATTAAGGAGTACATTGGTCCAGCTCGATTTACCAAAATCAAAACAAACAGTACAATAGAGGCGGAACAATAATGGACGGCTGACCGTCCATACTCCATGTCATTAAGTCGGTATCCACCAACCGGACAGCCGCATATGCCTGTCTACTCTCGCGTTTACCCTAAACCTCCGGCGATCATCCGGGTTCGATTGCCGCGCCGCCGAGGTTTCTCTTTTTTAAAGATGTTCATCCTGCTTGGCTTTTGCGCGATGCTCGCGCTGGCATGCCTGTTCTTCGGCAGCCTGGCGAGTTTTTATAGCTATTACCAGTATAGTGGGCGCATCGTCCCAGGTGTTTCGGTCGGGAAAATCGAGCTGGATGGTATGACGCCCGAAGAGGCCAGCATCACTTTACAGCAAAATTGGGAGCTGCAAGCGCGCATACAGGTCACCAATGGCATCCAAAGCCAGACTCTCACCCCGGCAGAGCTCGGAATTAGCGTAGACATACCGTTAACGGTCCAGAAGGCACACGAAGTCGGACATGGCGGCACAATGTTGGCCGAAGCCGCGCAGATGTTTGCCGCGCTGTGGGATGGCTGGGAGATCGCTCCAGCCGTTACGCTCGACGAAGAAATAGCCCGCACGAAGTTGGAGGCGTTATCGCCGGCGATGAGCCTGCAGGCCAAAGACGCCACGCTGCGGGTGGAAAACGGAGTCCCGGTACCAATCCCGGCGGAGCTGGGTTATACCCTGAACATCGAAGCCACGCTGGAAGCATTGGCAGCCGATCCATCATCAGTATTGATGAATGAGAGTCTACCCGCCGTACCGCAACCGGTTCCACCCAGAATCTCCGATGTCACCCCAGCCCTGGCACAAGCGCAGCGCTTGCTGGATACACCGCTGAGCATCAACGCATATGATCCGATCCAGGATGAAATTAAAACCTGGCCTGTGCCGCGCGAGGTGGTGGCCGCGTGGCTGGCGGTCGCCCCCGGAGAAACCGGACCGCAGGTCATTCTTGATGAAACCCAGGTGGCTGGCTACCTGACCCAGCTCGGGGGTACCCTCGGCGCAGGGCGCGCATTGAATGTCACGGGTGACAGTCGCCCGCTGGCAGAGGCGTTGCGTACAGGCCGGGCTTACACGGTTCTGATCACCCACCAACCGACGATGTATACCGTCCAACCAGGCGATACCCTGCTAAAGATCGGCTGGAATCTAGGCATGCCTTTCTGGTTGATCAGCCGCGCCAATCCGAATGTAAACCCGGAGGCTATTCAGGCGGGGACGGAGCTGGTCATCCCGGCCAAAACCGACCTGTTGCCGCTGCCGATTGTGCCGAACAAACGCATTGTGATTAACATAGGCCAGCAGCGTCTGCGAGTGTTCCAGGATGGGCAGATGATCGGCCAGCATAAGATCAGCACTGGAATTGATCGTTCACCCACCCAACCGGGCGTCTTTCAGGTGCAAACGCATGATCCGAACGCTTATGCTTCAGTGTGGGATTTATACATGCCCAATTTCCTGGGCATCTATGAGGCCTGGCCCGGCTTTATGAATGGCATCCATGGGCTCCCCAGGCTCTCCAATGGGCAGCGGTTATGGGCCAATATCCTGGGGCGCCCGGCCTCCTATGGCTGCATCATCCTGGACCTAAAGACCGCCGAATGGCTGTACCAATGGGCGGAGGACGGCGTTGTCGTGGAGATCCAGGCTTGATTTCATCGCCTGGAGCTTATCGACAGACCATGTCGGATTGTAAAATCTTAAAAATCAGCATATGCTCAGAGAAATGAAGGCGCGTATGTACACAAAAATATATAAAATCTCCTTGCTGATAACGATCTCAGCCCTGGTTCTGGGCGCCTGCCGGCCCACCCCGCCCGGACCACACGACCAGACGCCGCCCGTGGGAGAAATTCCTACACCAAGCAAGCTGTCGTCTGAATCGATCACGCCATCCGCTGAAATTGAAGTGATCGATGACGGCGCACCGTTGCCGCCTCAGGTGTTGCTACGGCAGCCGGACGGCGCGCATGAGTTGGCGGTGGATGGAAAAATCCTGATTGCGTTCGACCAGCCGATGAATACAGAGAAAACCGGTGCCGCCTTCGGGGTTACCTCCCAAAGCGGGGCACAGGTGCATGGGAAAATCAACTGGCCTGACGAGCGCACCCTGGAATATCAGCCATCCGCTGATCTGGAAGGTGGCAGCCTCTATTCTGCCAGCCTGGGGACCGAAGCCTCCAGCGCTGAGGGCGTCAGGATGAATGAGCCGTATGACTTTCAGTTCATCACCACCGGTGACTTGCAGGTGACGCAGGTATTTCCATCGGATGGCGCTCGGGACGTCTCCAGCAGTGCTGTGATTACGGTGATCTTCAACCGTCCTGTGGTCCCGCTGGGGATCACCGAGGAGGCTGCCAGCCTGCCAAACCCGCTGGTAATCACACCCAAAGTCGCGGGGGCAGGTGAGTGGGTCAGCACCTCGGTCTTCGCCTTCCATTCGGAGACCACCTTCGAAGGAAATCAAAAGTATACTGCCAAGGTTACAGCCGGCTTAACAGACGCCACAGGCGAGTCCACCCTGGCGGAGGATTACACCTGGCAATTTTCTACCGCCAAGCCGGGCATCGAGTCATTCAGCCTGTCCGACGGGCGCACCAACCCGGAAAACAACGCCCAGAATGTGCTGCTCGATGAATACTTTACTATCCGTTTTTTGCAGCCGATGGATCAGGCCGCAACCGAAGCAGCCCTTACATTAACGGATAAGACCGGTAAGGTGGCCCAATTGACCACCGCTTGGGATGAGCTGAGCACCCAGTTGGTGATCACCCCCACGCTGCGTTTGGCGCTGGACACCTTGTATACATTGAACCTGGACGCCAGCGCGAAAGCAGCCGATGGCGGCTCGCTGGGTGAGGGATTGGCCTGGGAGTTCGCTACAGTACCCTATCCCTACATCGTTGAAGCTGGTCCGATCGAAGAAAAAAGTCAAGGCACCTTTTACATAAAATTTGCCTCGCCGATGCGGATCGACACCGTCAAGCCGCGCATCCAGGTTTCGCCAAGACCGGAGAAACCGATCGAATGGTGGTATTCCGATTATGATTGGACGATTCGCAGTTTCTTCTTGGAACCTTCAACCGATTACGTAATCCGCTTGCTACCTGGCATGCAGGATATTTATGGCAACAGCATACAAGACGAGCAGGTTGTCCGCTTCACCACCGCCGCCTTAGCGCCATCTGCCAGCCTGTTGATGCCATATGACAGCCCGATGTTGCGCGCCGATGGGCCGCCCGAGTCTCAGGAATTCTATGTCGCCTACACCAACATCGAGAGCCTTAGACTGGAGCTTTATAGCCTGACCCTGCAGCAATATATCGGTTTCATGGGCGGACAGAACAGCGCCTACAATTATCACCCGCCCAAAGCCAACCTGGTATGGGAAGTGGAAGAGACAGCCAGCCAGAAGCTCGACGAGCGTGTCATTAAGAGCTTCCGGCCCGAGACCGAAGATGGCGGACCACTCCCTCCAGGCTTCTACTTTTTAGGGATCGACTCGCCGGAAATCCACAACAACAACCCGTTCGATGACTATCGACTATTGATTGTCGCCAACGCCAACCTGACTTTTAAGACCTCCACCACAGATGGATTGGTCTGGTTGACAGACCTGGAGACCGGCCAGCCGCTGGCGGGTGCCCCGGTAAAGATTTATGACGACCGTTACGCGGTGATGGCTGAGGGGACGGCGGACGCGGACGGCATGTTCTACACACCTTTGCCTGAGCCGCCAGAAGGATACAATCAACGATTCGCAATATCCGAGGACGAAAAGGTGTTTGCCTTCGCCTCCAGTGGTTGGGGGAGTGGGGTCAACATCTGGGATTACGGCATCTGGAGCGATTATTACTCGCCAACCAACCGTCCGGTTGCGTATGTTTACACAGAGCGACCGATTTACCGCCCGGGCCAGCCGGTGTATTTCAAGGGTATCGTGCGGCAAGATAACGATCTGGATTACAGCCTGGCGGATACAAGCCGGGTAACCGTACGGATCTCAAGCTATGAAGAAGAGGTATATAAGGAAGAGCTGCCGCTGTCTACGTTTGGCAGCTTTGATAACAAGTTTACCCTGGACAACCAGGCTGCGTTAGGCAATTACACGATCGAAGTATTTATACCAGGACAGGATACATCTATAGGCAGTGTAACATTCAACGTGGCTGAGTATCGCAAGCCCGAATTCCAGGTAACAGTCGAGGCCGGGCCGCAGAATCTGTTACCCGGCGAGAGCTTCGCAGCCCAGGTGCAGGCGGATTACTACTCCGGAGGCGGCGTCGAGGGCGCGGCAGTCGTCTGGACGCTGACCGCAGAGCCCTTCACATATATTCCACCCACAGATCTATCTGGATATTCTTTTGTTGACATTGAGGAAGACCTGTATGGTTATCAGGAAGAGGGCTATGGCAGCGAAATGATCGCCGAAGGACAGGGTCTTACCGACGAAAACGGCCACTTCACGATTTCCCTGCCAGCAAAACTTGGCGAGAACAAACGTGCCTCCCACCTGACGTTCGAGGCAACGGTCACCGATCTGGCGCAGACCGTGGTGAGCGGGCGAGCAAGCGTGACCGTACACCCCAGCCAGGCCTACCCTGGCATCCGCCCGGCAAGCTACGTGGGCATGGAGGGGAAGGAGCAAGCTTTCGAGATCGTCGCTTTGGATTGGGAGGGGGTCCGCCAGGCTGGTCAGGCGCTGAGTGTGGAGATTGTCGAGCGCCGCTGGTACAGCGTGCAGGAGCAGGACGCCTCCGGGCGTGTGACCTGGAAATCCACGGTGGAGGAGATCCCGGTTGAAAGCTTCGCGGAGGTTTTGGCAGACGATGATGGGGAGGCCAGGGTCAGTTTCACCCCATCGAAAGGCGGAATTTACCGCGCCCGGGTCACCGCGCTGGATGCGAAAAACAATCCAGGCAGCGCTTCGGCTTATATGTGGGTGGCAGGCAAGGAATACATCCCCTGGCAGCAGACCAACGACCGTGGCTTTGAGCTGGTGACGGACAAGAAGAGTTACCTGCCCGGCGATACCGCCCAGGTGTTGATCGCTTCGCCCTTCCCGGGAGAGGCTTATGCCCTGGTCAGTGTGGAACGCGGTCACATCCGCAGCCAGGAAGTACTGCTATTGACCAATAACAGCACGATCTATAATTTACCCATCACCCCTGACCTGGCGCCTAACGCTTATATCTCGGTGCTGGTGGTCAAAGGTGTTGATGAGACCAACCCACGACCAAATTTCAGGATGGGCATCGCCGAGATCCAGGTTGACACAGGCGAGCAAACGCTTAGCGTAGAGGTGACACCCGACCGGGAGACCGCCGGACCCGGGGAGCAGGTTCAATATACCGTCCGAACGCTTGATGCACACGGCCAGCCGGTGAGCGCTGAAGTCTCCCTCGGTCTGAGCGACCTGGCCACGCTTTCGCTGCTTCCGCCAAACTCTCCACCGATCCTGGACTACTTCTACTCGCGCCGGAACCTGGGCGTCCAGACCTCGGTGCCGATCGTGCTTAGCCTGGATGAATACAACGCCAACATCCAGGAACAAATCGTGCAAGG
>MGNS01000099.1:222-14594 GCA_001795165.1 Chloroflexi bacterium RBG_16_57_11 | reverse complement strand
GCCGATGGCGAGGCCACCGTGCTGGTTTCCCTGCCAGACAATATGACCACCTGGCGGATGGACGCCAGAGCGGTGACCGGGGAGACCCATGTCGGGCAGACCACCAACGATCTGATCAGCACCCGACCGCTGCTGGTGCGCCCGCAGACGCCTCGCTTTTTCGTCGCCAACGACCAGGCGATATTGGGGACCGCGGTGCACAATAACACCGATCAAAATCTGAGTGTGACTGTCTCCCTGGAGGCAGTGGGCCTCACGCTGAATAGCCCTGCAGAACAGGAGGTGGACGTCCCCGCCGGAAAACAGGCTTACGTCACCTGGAACGTCACCACCAATCCGGATGCCCAACGCGTCGACCTGGTGTTCAGCGCTCAAGGCAGTGAATACCAGGATGCCAGCCGCCCGCCCCAGGGGACGCTGGATAACCAGGGTATCCCGGTCTATCGCTATGCAGCCCGCGAGACAGTCGGCACTTCCGGGCAGATGAACACGGGGGGTACGCAAACCGAGGGGATTTTCCTCCCTCAGACGATGCAGGCCGAAGAAGGCGAGCTGAGCATCAAAGTCTCACCATCCTTAGCTGCCAGTATGACCGATAGCCTGACCTACCTGGAGCATTTCCCCTACGAATGCATCGAGCAGACCATTTCTAGCTTCTTGCCCAACGTGCTCACTACCCAAGCGATGAAAGCCGCCGGTCTGAGCGATCCGGAGCTGGAGACCAATCTCAAGGAACAGGTGGGCATTGCGCTGCAACAGATATATAACCTGCAAAACGCAGATGGCGGCTGGGGTTGGTGGAGCCAGGGTAAAAGCGACCCGCTGACCAGTGCATACGCCCTGCTGGGGCTGGTAGAGGCTCAAGAGGCCGGTTATACCGTTACCCAAAGCGTGATCGATCGCGGCCTTAACTACCTGCGCGTGCAGATTATTCCAATCGTCGGGCTAAAAGAGCCATATCTGGTCAATCGCCAGGCCTTCTTGTTGTATGTTCTGGCGCGGGCCGGGAAGCCCGACGTCAGCAGAACCGTTCAGCTCTACGACCAACGCCAGCGTATGGCGATCTACTCCCAATCGTTTTTAACCCAGGCGTTGCAGTGGATCGACGCTGACGACCCGCGCCTCAAAACGCTCCTCTCCGACCTGTCCAACCAGGCGATCGTCTCTGCTACCGGCGCACACTGGGAGGAAAAGGAGGTTGACCGCTGGAACTGGAACACGGATACGCGCACCACGGCGATCGTGCTGGCGACCCTGAGCACGATTGATCCGGATAACCCGGTCAACGCCAACGCGGTGCGCTGGCTGATGAGCCATCGGACCGACGGGCACTGGCTTGGCACACAAGAGACAGCCTGGACGCTGATGGCATTGACCCATTGGATGGTGGCCAGCGGCGAGCTGGAAGCCGACTACTCATACGCCGTGGCTTTGAACAATCAAGAGCTGGGCAGCGGCGCAGCGAATGAGGAAACGCTGCGCCAAACCAAGGAGATGGTAGTCGATATCCGTGATATGCTGAGTGACCAGCTGAACCGCCTTTCCTTCGCCCGCGTCGTTGGCCCGGGGAATCTGTATTACACCGCTCATCTCACCGTGGCTCTGCCGGTGGATAAGATCCAGCCGCTCGACCAGGGGATCGTGGTTTCGCGCAGCTACTATCAGCTCACTGACACGGAAACCCCGGTCACAGAAGCCCGGCAAGGTGAGCTGCTGCTGGTGCGGGTAACTGTTGTCGCACCGCACGCTTTGCATTATGTCGTAGTAGAAGACCCGCTCCCCGCCGGGTTGGAAGCGGTGGATCAGTCGCTAAGCACCAGCCCGCAAAGCTTGGAGGTGCCGCAAGAGTATGGCTGGGAGGATGTGTTCTGGCGCGGTTGGGGGTGGTGGCTGTTCAAGCACATCGAATTTCGCGATGAGAAGGTGGTGTTGTCGTCTGATTACCTCCCCGCTGGCACCTATATCTATACTTACCTGGCACGCGCCGGGACGCCGGGTGTTTTTCAGACTATCCCGACCACAGCGCAGGAGTTCTATTTCCCCGAAGTGTACGGGCGCGGCGCGGGCAGTTTGTTTACCGTAAAACGATGAAATCGTGAGGGCAGATTACGTCAGACAGGTTGCACACGGATATGAACCAGTGTGCCAACAAAGGGGATGCGAGCGAGGATCACAATAAGGTTGGTATCATCCTTCCTGTAGTGTAGCTCCGCATCCCCGGGTGTAATGCGGGTGCCATAATCGACCTTTAACCAGCCTTGAACCTCCATCTCGGCCTGGTAAAAATCCAGCACCTCCTTGAAGTCTTGATCGGTGATTACAGAAAAGGAGTCGGCTGAACCGACTAACGTGCCAAGGTCCGCTTCGGCAGGCATTGGCACGTCTTCGATCGGCCAGCCGGCATTGGTAAGGGGCAGCGTAGGGACCAGTAGAACCGGTCTGGTAGGCGATGATGGGGTAAGCGAGAGGCCAGATGGATCACCAACTGGCGTTGCTGGCATTTCAGTTTGGCTGCCACGGTAAGCTGCCAGGCCAGAAATCAGCACCAGCCCGCAGATACAGGCAAGGATGACCATCAAAGCAGCCGCCAACCCGATCCACACCCCGGGTGAGCGTTTCAAATAATCCAACCGGTATTAGCCTTCGATGATAATCGATATGATCACCCCGAAGAAGAAATCCTCGGTGATGGTTACAATCGCCGTGCGGTTCCCACGCTGAAATACGAGGGTAGCGACCTTATCCTGTACACGGCTTCCAGTCCCCTCGACCCAGCCGCGGGTGGTCATCTCGCGGCGGTAGAACTCGACCGCCTCGGATAATTCCGCTCGAACCGCGTATTGAAGCTGATTTGCAGTCCCACCCATGAAGGTCCGATCGCCTTCCAAGAGCGGGATATCGGCCGGAAAACCAGACGGTGTGACAAAGGCTGCCAGCGTCCCCTGCAAGCCCGGCACTTGGGTGATCAATTCGCCCAGCCCAATCTCGGTTGACATCGCGCTCATCTGGGTCGCTATGAGGCTGTTTTCCGTCTCGAACGCGCCCTGATCGAATTCGGTCGCAAGGCTGCCCATTTGCGTAACTAGGTTTTCCAGGTCAACCTCCGTAGCCAGTCCCTCGATATCCACCTGGGTTGCTACGGCAATCGCCTGAGAAATACCGGTAACCAGCTTGCAGCCCAGACTGAAAGTCACAAGGATGATTATCACCCATGTCCAACGAAAAATCATTTTCGTACGCATGGTCCCTCCAAAGTACTTCGTCGATATTCAAATAGATTTCGCCAGCCTCTCAAGCCCCGCAAGATCATCCAGGTCGAGCCATTGGAGCATGACACGTTGGACGCCAGCTTGCTCCAGGGAAGCAATCTGTTCAGGGATCTCCTCAGGGGTGCCCACGATCACACCGTGTTGGCGCAGCTCCCTGGATGTACGCCTGCCCTGCGTTCTCGCCTCTACCTTGCGGTCGACTTCAGCGCGGTTGCGTCCGATCACACATCCGGTCATCATCGAGCGGTGCACTTGTACCGGTTCGCGCCCTTGCAACCTCATCAGTTCATCAAGCTCAGCGTTCCGCTTCTTGAATTCATCCGCCGTCAGGTAAACCGCGTTCCATTCGCTGGCGTACCGGACCACCAGCGGCAGCGTCCTGCGTACGCCATTCCCCCCGATCAGGATGGGCGGGCCACCTGGGCGAGATGGGCGTGGCAAAAGAATACCTTCCTTCAATGTGTAATAAACCCCGGAATAGTCTACCGGTGTATCGCTCTGCAGCAGCCGTGTGATGACTTCCAACCCCTCTTCGAAGCGGGCAAAGCGCCCTTCCACATCCAGCAAGTCCCAGCCATAGTTAGTGTGTTCGCGTTCCTGCCAGCCTGCGCCCAGCCCTAACACCAGCCGGCCTTCAGAGAGATCATCCACCGCCGCAGCCATGCGAGCGGTCATGGTTGGATGGCGAAAAGACACCGGTGTAACCAAAGGTCCAAACTGAATCCGCCGGGTGTGGCTGGCAAGCCAGGTCAGCGAGACCCACAGCTCCAGCGATTCCTTGTCAGGCGGATTGGCATTGGTGTAATGATCCGAGCGATATAAGCCAGCGAAACCCAGCTCCTCAACTGCTTGACCAATGCGTTGCCAGCGGGGCCAGGTCAGGCCATTCTGGCCTTCGATCATGATTGCAACTTTCATATTCAAAGAACTTCCTTCCGCGCTCAGCCGGCACGACAATTCCCGTTCTTCGGGTATATTTGTTAAACCCGAACCTGATCATACTGGCGGATAAATTCTTCTGCTTTGACCACGAGATCGCGATTGCCGATGAACAATGGCGTGCGCTGGTGCAGGGCCACAGGCTGAATGTCCAGGATATTACCCAGTCCATCGGAGGCGTAACCACCTGCCTGCTCGACCAGAAAAGCCAACGGCGCAGCTTCATAGGTCAGGCGCAGCTTGCCGTGCGGTGTTTTGGGGTCTCTCATGTCGGCCGGATAATAAAACACACCGCCCGCCAACAGGTTGCGGTGGAAATCAGCCACCAGCGAGCCGACATAGCGCAAAGAGAGCGCCTTAAGCTGACCGTCCAAGCCCTGGAGGTAGTCGGTGAAATGTTTTATCCCTTCGCTCCAGTACACCCGGTAACCCAGGTTGACGCTGAAATAGGCTGGCTTTTCGGGGATCATGATGTTGGGATGGGAGAGAAGAAATTCGCCCACCGCCGGGTCGAGTGTGAAGCCGTTCACACCTTGACCGCTGGAATAAACCAGCATCGTGCTGGAGCCATAGATAATATAACCCGCTGCGACCAGGCTACGCCCTGGCTGGAGGCAATCCTCCAGCGTTCCCGGTCCCGATTCGCTTATGCGGCGATAGATTGAAAATATCGTCCCGACCGGGATGTTGTAATCAATATTCGATGAGCCATCCAATGGATCGACCAACAGCACATATTTGCCAATCGGATATCGATCGGGGATAGGTATGGGCTTTTCGTTCTCTTCAGAGGCCATGATCGCCAACCGCCCGGTATGGTCATTCAGCCTGGAGATGGTCAGATCGGCAAAACGATCCAGCTTCTGAACCACCTCACCCTGGACGTTGACATCTTCAGTGCGACCGAGGATTTCTGCCAGGCCGGCGCGCGTCGTTCGGCTTGAGATTACCTTCCCTGCCAGAGCGATGTCATACAGCAATTGGGTCAACGCGCCGGTAGCTTCCGGAAAGTTGCTTTGCTCCTCTAATATGTGACGTTCAATGGTGGTTATCACAAAGTGGTCTTCGGGCTTCAGGAACATTCATTGCCTCCTAACAAATCTTGCTCACTGACGTGTAATCATCGATGCCAGAAAAAGCTGTGCCTCACAGGCTGAAACCTCCGTGCACAGCCAACAGGGACCTATATTGATTATACAGGATTCTGCTCCAGTTCGTGAGGCGGACACGATTGACCGAGGATCTAGCCTTCAGTCTCTCGCAAAGGACGCCCTACCGGTTCATCAAACGGTCGCAGTCCAAGAAATAGATTGAGCATGCCAAACAATCCCACCACAGCGTCAAAGAGGTCTTCTTACTCGGGTATGGTTACCTGCCAGCTAATTCAGCGAAAACCAGCCACTCCCCGGGTTGGCTTTCAATCTGGCAGCCACTCACTAATAGGTCAGAATTGACCAGGGCATTTACTGCGTAGTCAGCGTCCGCTGGTCGCCAGCCAAACAGCTTGATCAAATCGCGCGTTTGAGCTGCACCGAGCGAGCGGAGGTAAGCTTTTGCCAGATTGAACCGTGCCTCATTCTCACGGATCTGGTGCGATTCTTCCGGTAGCTCAGGGTAGTGCCGGGCTACGATGTCATAGGCAAAGGCATAATGCCAGGCGCCAGACTGTGTTACACCCACCGGTAAAACCTTAAAGTCGGCCTGTAGATCGGTCAAGGCGCGGATGAAGCGCCCTTCGCTGCCTGGGCTGCTCATGTGGGTAACACGGCGAAGCTCCACCGTATCCAGACGACCCTTATCCAGCAGCGCCTCGTAGATGGCTTTGGCTTCTGAAGTCAGGCGGCCTTGCTCATACTGGGTGAGGTAGTCTTCCTCGTAGGCGCCGTAGTTCTCGGAAAGAGCATAGAAACATGGCAATAGGCTAAATGAAACCATCGTAGCTTTCTTGCGCAGGATCTTCGCGTAATACCAGGCGCTGCTACCCAGAAGAGCGTCCTTCCAGCCCCAGGTTACGTGTCCGGGGTCGTCATGGGCATCGGCGACGGGCCGGTCTCCGGCTACGGCTGCCCATAGACTGGGCAAGGTGATACCGGTAATCGGCCAGAAGTAAACGAAGCCGCGCTCCTGCACAAATTGAATGGCTTCGTCGCGCGAGCGCAGGCGCAAATTTGAGGTGGAGCGGAAAGTCCGGGCTTGATAGGCTCGAATCTGGTCTGTCGAGATGAAGGGCATCCTAGCACTCTGATCGATTTAGTTCCAGGTAAATTATACCCTCACAGACTTCCCCAATAAATCGCCAACTCGCACGATATTACAGATAACTTACACCAGAAACGGGTGATATGAAAATCACCCTCCCGGTTAATGTTAAATAGCCCTTACGCTGAGAGCATGGTTGATGACAATAGCGGCTATATTTGGTAAATTCAGGCCTGGAAAGCTTTTGTATCTGAAGGAATTCGATGCAGTGTCCTCGTCTGATTTGACCAAATCCCGCCGTGTCTTGATTGCCTCCAGCCACTCGTTGTTTGGCCAGGGGTTGCGCAGCCTGCTGCAAGAGCGCGAAGACGCCGGTGTCGAGATCGTTGGCATGGTGTCCAACCTGGAAGAAGCCCTGCAGGCGCTTGATCGGCTGAACCCGGATTTGATTATCGTTGACTATGATGATGAGAAGCTCAATCGGGATGAATTCCTGGTGAGGTTTGTCGAGGGGGAGAAAAAGCTGCGCGTCGTATTGCTCTCTTTGCAGAGCGCCCAGGATGCGATCGTATACGACCGCCGGACAATGGCTGCCCACCAGATCGATGATTGGCTTGAGGAATGGACTTATACCGATGAAAGCTCCAAGATCATCTCCCAACGCGGGGATGTGGATACGAAGGTTGACACAAGGAGAAACCCAATGAAAAATCGCCTACAAAAAGCCACCCATTTACTGATTGCCAGCCTCCTGGTGGTGGTTGTAACTGCGCTGTTGATCCTTGGCATGCAGTACATTCGGATATTACCCGCAGCAGCCAGCGCTCAGGCCCAGCCCATCGATCAACTGTTCTATCTTGAGCTAAAGGTGATCGCCTTCCTGTTCTCGCTGATCGTCGTATTAATGGTATACAGCATTTTCATCTTCCGACGCAAGCGCGGCGATGCGGCGGACGCAGCCCATATCGAGGGGAGCACCAAGCTCGAGATCGTCTGGACGGTAGCCCCATTGGCAACTGTGATGTTATTCGCTTACCTGGGCGGCAACGCTCTGGCTGCCACCATGACGCCAGAACCGAAGCCTTTGCGCGTGGAGGTCATTGGTAAGCAATGGACCTGGAGCTTCATTTACCCGGATTATGGAGTGATCTCGGATAAGCTCTACCTGCCTGAAGACAAGCAATCGATCTTACTACTGTCCTCGGAGGATGTCATCCACTCCTTCTGGGTGCCTGAGTTTCGTGTCAAACAGGATGCGTTACCGGGAGGCGAGGATTTCGTGCGCGACCTGCGCCTCACGCCAACCGAGCAGGGCGAGTTTACCTTGCGTTGCGCAGAGCTGTGCGGATTGCGGCACACATACATGGAATCCCCCGTTATCGTTCTGAGCCAGGCTGATTTTGATTCCTGGCTAAATGAGGCCGCCGGCATCTCAGATGACCCGGTTGTGCGGGGTGAGAAGTGGGCGAAAAACTTCGGCTGCCGCTCCTGCCACAGTGTCGATGGGACAAAGATTGTGGGGCCAAGTTGGACGGAGCTTTGCGATGGCAGTGAAGTGTTGGCGGACGGATCGACGGTAACAGTGGACGAAGAATACATCCGTGAATCGATCCTGAACTCCAACGCCAAGATCGTTCAAGGCTTTGCACCCGGGCTCATGCCGGCCCAGTTCATCGATCCCGTGACCAAAAAGCCGATTTCCAATGAGCAGATTGCGGATCTCATCGCTTACGCGGACTCGATCTGTAGGTAGCCGGCGAGCGAAAATTTGGAGGATGGAATGACTGATACGAAAAAAGCTGGTTTCTTTTCCGTGGGCATGATACGCGGCCTGATCTTCATGCTGGCTGGTTACGCAGCAGGCCTCCTGCTGGTGACCGTGATCCGCCTGGTATTGGGACTGCCGGCGTTTATTGCCTGGAACCCGACAGGCAATGAATATTTCTTCACCGAGCCAGCCTGGGTGATGGGCACGATCTTGGCGGCAATTGCCTTCTTGTTCGGCGTTGGCGTGCTCACCGATTGGCTAAAGCTGATGAACGGACAAGAGACCGCCGAGCACCCGCCCGATGCTTTCCCTTCGGGCTGGCGGCGCTTCTTGAGCGTCTCATATGATCATAAGGCAATTGGCCTGCAATATGGTGTAACCGCACTGGCGATAATGGGCATCGGCGGCATCTTTGCGCTGATCTTCCGCACCGAGCTGGCAGAGCCGGGGATGCAAGTGGTCACGCTGCAAACTTACAACACGGTCATGAGCCTGCACGGAATCGTCATGATCATCGGCATGCTTCTTGGCGTGGGCGCGATGAGCAACTATCTGGTGCCGTTGATGATCGGCGCTAACGATATGGCCTTTCCACGGCTGAATGCATTTGCCTTCTGGATTAACGTCCCGGCGGCGGTCATCATGCTCACCACGATACTTTTCGGCGGCTTCGATACCGGCTGGACCGGCTACCCTCCGTTGAGCCAGAAAGCCCCGTTGGGCATGGATATGTTCTTCCTGGCGGTTTATTTCGCCGGACTGTCATCCATCCTTGGCTCGTTGAACGTGATCGCCACCACGATCCGCATGCGCGCCAAGGGCATGGGCTACTTCCGCATGCCGATCTTCGTCTGGTCGGCCCTGGCGACGGCCATCATCGGCCTGACCGCCACGCAATTGATCGGCCTGTCTTTCCAGATGGTGCTGTTCGAGCGATTATTTGGCATGGGTTTCTTCGTCGGGCAGATGGGCGGCAACCCGATCCTGTTCCAGCACCTGTTCTGGTTCTACTCGCACCCGGCGGTCTACATTTTCGTTTTGACCGGACTGGGCGTGATCAGCGAGCTTTTGCCGGTGTTCGCCCGCAAGCCGCTCTTCGGCTACCGCTGGATTGCGCTTTCGTCCTTCGCCATCGCCCTGGTTGGTTTTCTGGTATGGGCACACCACATGTTCACCAGCGGTATGCCTCCTTACCTGCGCATCCCGTTCATGTACACCACGCTATTGGTAGCCATCCCGACAGGCGTAAAGTTCTTTTCCTGGGTCGCAACAATCTGGGAGGGCAAGCTCTCGTTCGAGACGCCCATGCTCTTCGTATTGGGCGCCATTTCGATCTTTCTGCTGGGCGGCCTGAGCGGTCCACCCAACGCCACTGTCGCCACCGACTTGCATTTACAGGACACCTATTGGATCGTCGGGCATTTCCATGCCACGATGTTTGGCGGGTTTATCTTCCCGTTCTTCGCCTTTTTATATTACTGGTTCCCGAAGATGACCGGACGGATGTACAACGAGAGGTTAGGCAAAATCCACTTCTACCTGATGCTGCCAGCTTTTTATGTGCAATCGCTGGGTCAGATGCAGGTGGGATTGCTGGGCATGCGCCGACGTATTGGCGACTACGACCCAGCGCTCGGGATCTCTACGCAACAATTTCTGATCACCCTGGCCGCATTCGTGATCTTCACTTCCGTGCTGATCGCGGTATTCAACTTCGCCTATAGCCTGAAACGCGGCCCGGTCGCATCTCGCAATCCGTGGCGCTCTCGCTCGCCCGAATTTATGCTACCCTCGCCGGTCCCCCTGCACAATTATCCACAGCCGTTCGAGGTGGTCGGCGAGCCATATGATTATGGCAAGCCCGGCGCCTATGTCAGCATCGATCCGGACCGTGCTCCGGCTCCGGCCGAAGAGGGAACGTTACCCGGCGGCGTCGAGCCAGCCGCTGCCGGCGCAGCAGACTAGTCAATTTAAATGCCTGTTCGGTGGCCCCTTTCGGTTACGTCCAGGGACGCCGTGGTACGGGCACAGGAGAACAACCATGGAAATCGAAGAGAAGAAAAAGATGGCATACCGCATCGGCGACACCGTGCTGATCCTGCTGGCGGCGTTGACTGTTGGCGAATATTTCATCGGCAAATATGCCCCCTACTGGTGGGCTCCATTGCTGACAATTGCATTCCTGAAGGCTTTCTTTGTCGTGCGAGATTTTATGCACATCGGCCGCGCCTTTGCCGGTGAGGAAGAGGAGGTTCATTAATGAGCACGGTATCTTTGGCTGATTACCAACGACGGACATTCACGAATCGTCTGGGCTTGTGGTTGTTTATCGTATCCGACGCGTTCGTCTTCGCCGGTTTGTTTGCCGCTCGTTTCTACCTGTACGGCGCCAACTATCGACCGGAGTTAAGCCAGGAAGTAGGTCTGATCGTCACAGCGGTGCTCGGTCTCAGCAGTTACTTTGCCTATCGCGGCGAAATTGCGATGAAATTCGGCGACGCCAGGGCGTATTTCCGCAGCACCATAATCACCATTATCCTGGGTGTCCTATTCCTGATCGGTGTGGTGGGTGTCGAGTGGCAGATTGCACCACATGGACCGGATGAATCGGCGCTGTGGTCGCTGTTCTACACCATGACCGGCTTCCACGCCTTCCACGTGCTGACCGGTGTGATCTTCCTGGGTATCGTCTACCGTAATGCCCGCCGGGGCCTGTACAACGCCGAGCGCCATTGGCCGGTGGAAGCCGCCGCCATTTACTGGCACTTTGTCGACGTGGTGTGGTTCTTCTTCTACGCCGCGCTGTACCTGATCGGCGTCCCGCCGCTCTAAGTTTTGCTCCTTCATCAGCCTGGCTGCCAGTTCAAAGCTCGCAGCCAGGCAAGTAGCTACGAAGATCTTTATTAAGATAATGAACAAAATCTGGTTTCTCGTCTCTGGGGTGGTCATCGGACTGGCGCTGACGCTGGTCATCGGCAGGTATCTTCTCGATCAAAATTACCAATATCATGGCACGGTCATTGATCCTCCTGCCCGGGCATCTGATTTCAACCTGACAGACCAAAATGGCAACCCCTTCCGCTTGAGCGACCAAAAAGGGAAGAGTGTGCTGATCTTTTTTGGTTATACCCATTGTCCGGACGTCTGCCCGATCACCCTGTCGGAGTTCAAACAGATCAAAACCTTGCTGGGCGAAGAAAGCGATCAGGTGCGTTTCGTTTTTATCACTGTGGATCCCGAACGTGATACGGTAGAGACGATCAACACCTTCCTGCAAAACTTCGATCCCACGTTCATCGGCCTGACCGGCGACCGGGGGACATTAGAGCCGGTTTGGAAAGCCTATGGTGTATACCAGGAACAACAGGATGAAGGCAGCGCCGCGGGATACCTGGTCGACCATTCCACCCCGACTTATCTGATAGATCCCCAAGGCCTCTGGCATATCAATTATCCCTATGAGATGGAGACCGATAAGGTCGCTCAAGATCTTCTGCATTTGATGAAAGAACAGTGATTGCAATGAAAGCATCAAACCTGCGACCCTATTTGAAGAGATTGGCGATCGTGATCGCAATTTCGCTGGTGTTCGCGCTGGTCTTCAACGAGGTAACATACCTGCTGTCCAAAGACCCGGCCGATCGCGCTCCGAAAACGATCTCGCTGTATATTCCAGCCGGCACAGCGGCGCGCATCAAATCCGGCGACGAGCTGCGTATCTTCCCGGATGAGATCACTTTCGTGGTTGGGGATATTCTCGAAGTGGTGAACGATGACACTGAGCCGCATCAGATGGGACCGGTGTTTGTCCCCCCTGGAACGACCGGCAGCATGGTGCTCGACCAAGCCAAAAAGATGTCGGTGAATTGCACCTTTCAGAGCAGCCGCTACCTGGGGTTGGATATCCGCCCGGCGACCACCATCAGCACTCGCATCGCAGGCTTGCTTATCTCCGCTCCAACCCTGGCTGCGCTGTTATTCCTTTACAGTCTGGCTGTCTATCCAATCAAACCAGCGGAACAGGCGGCAAACGCAGTATGAACATTTTGGTTCGCATGTTCAGCCGCCGCTGGTTGCTGGCTACGATCCTGGTTTTCGCCGGTGTGGCGCTGTGCGTGCGGTTGGGGATCTGGCAGCTAGACCGCCTGGAAAAGCGCCGGGCGTTCAACGCCCGGGTGCAAGCCCAGATCGATCAACCGCCTGTCACACTCTCAGGTGTGGCGTTGAACGAAGACCTCCACAACGCCGCTGAATTACAGCGGATGGAATACCGTCCGGTGAGGGTCAGTGGGAGGTATGACTTTAGCCAGGAGATCGCCATTGTCAACCAGTCTTATAGCAACGATTGGGGCGTCCACCTGGTCACACCGCTCGTGATATCCGGGACGGATCAGGCAATTCTGGTAGATCGAGGTTGGATCCCCCATCAGGATTACCAGGACGGCAATTGGTCGAAATACGCCGAGCCGGGTCTTGTTGAGGTCCAGGGTGTCTTACGCCGGCCGCAGACCAAAGCCGAGATCGGTGGTCGTTCCGACCCAACCCCGGCTCCCGGCGAAGCGCCGCGTGCCGCGTGGAACTTTGTCAACCTCGAACAGATCGGCAAGCAAGTGTCTTATCCGCTACTGAGTGCATACGTTCAACAGGCGCCGGATCCGGCCTGGACGGGACTGCCCTACCGGACCCGGCCGGATATCGAGCTTACCGAGGGCCCGCACATGAGCTATGCCATACAGTGGTTTGCATTCGCCGCGCTTCTGGGAGTTGGTTATCCGTTTTTCATCCGGTGGCAAGAACAGCGCACGAGACAGGTACAACGCGAAGCGGCTGCCTACAATTAGCGCATTAATGGAATTCTCTTTTTGAACATCTGGAGCCACACTATGCTTGAAAACGCTCACCCATCGTCGACCGAGACCAGCGCCCGAAACCTACGGTATCTGGTACTGACAGCCGCCATCCTGGTTTACCTGCTAATCGTCGCAGGCGGTATCGTCAGCGCCACCGGTTCAGGCGGCGCCTGCCCGGATTGGCCAACCTGCCTGGGCTCCTGGGTACCGCCGGCAGAGCTGAGCGCCCGCATCGATTATGCGCACCGGTTCTTGACTTTCTTTGCAGCCACCTTTATCTTCGCCAGCGCCTTCGTGGCCTGGAAGCGCACGCGGAAGGAAACCTCACTGGTAGCCAAATACGCCTTGAATATTGCTCTCGTCTTGATGGTCGCCCAGATCGTCCTCGGTTGGGTAGTATCTCAAGGCGCAGGGAAAACGACCTGGATATCACCTCTGCACCTGGGGCTTTCTCTGCTGATCCTGGGAGCGATCGTGGTGGCTGGCGTTTTCGTCTTTTACTACAATCGTAATAATGAAGGGCATCGGTTAGCCTTCCACTCTAGGTTTGCACGCTTATCTCTGGCAAACATGGCAGTATTTTTTATCTTGCTGGTCAGCGGAGCGGTAGTCAAGGGCAGCGACGCTGGGGCAGCCTGCACCGGTTGGCCTTTATGCAACCCGGGCTTTTTCCCCGTCGATCCCTCAGGCTGGATCAGCCTCACCCACCGTCTTGTCGTGATGCTGTCGGGCAGCTTGATGCTGGTGATGTTTCTGCGGGCCTGGCGCACACAGCGCACCCAGGCCCCAATATTGGTCGCCTCCACCGTGGCGATTGTGCTGTTTATGTCACAGGCTCTGCTGGGCGCGCAGATGGTGCAGGGTCTCCCGGCTTATTTGTTAGGGCTGCATCAGGCAACTGCAGCAGCAGTTTGGTCAGCGCTGGTCATCCAAATCGTTGCCGTGGGTATCGCCGCCCGCAGTACAGAAGAAGAGCATGCTGAAGCCACGACCATTGCAGGACGAAAGGGCCTGGTGCGTGACCTGCTGATGTTGACCAAGCAAATCGTTGTGGCGCTATTGCTGGTCACCACCTTTGCGGGCATGGTGATCGGCGCCCAGAAGTGGCCTCCACTCTCGATCACTTTCTGGACATTGTTGGGGGGCTTCCTGGCTGCGGGTGGGTCGGGGGCGATCAACCAGTACATCGACCGCGAGGACGATACCAAGATGCAGCGCACGCAGAAACGTCCGATCCCGGCCGGCAGGTTGACGCCCGCCGAAGGTCTGGCCTTTGGGGTAGGAATTGCCCTGGCGTCTTTCTACCTGCTCACTGCCATGGTAAATTTGCTGGCAGCTTTGCTCAGC
>MGNS01000099.1:0-110 GCA_001795165.1 Chloroflexi bacterium RBG_16_57_11 | reverse complement strand
GGGCAGCCGCAACAGGCAGCCTGAACGTCCCATCCTTGTTCCTGTTTGCCATCATCTTCATGTGGACGCCACCACACTTCTGGGCCTTGGCTCTGGTCCGGCGCAACGAC
>MGNS01000098.1:31722-37883 GCA_001795165.1 Chloroflexi bacterium RBG_16_57_11 | reverse complement strand
CGTTGTGGCCTGTCGCCCCTTTAGCAACCCGGCTTTGCCCAATAGCAACGCTCCCGTACATACAGAAGCCACCCGCCGGCCAGATTGCGCAAACTTGATGAGCCATTCGATTAACTTTTCATTTTTCATTACCTGTCGAACACCTGGACCACCCGGGAGGACCAGCAAGTCTATATTCGGGCAATCCTCCAGCCGGAAATCCGGGATCACGCGTAGACCAGCGCGTGTCCGGATTGTGCAGGCTTTATCGGTGATGGTGAATACCAAAAATGGCGCCACATCGCCTCCCTGCCTGGAGGCGACGACATTGGCCATGCAAAACACTTCACATGGCCCTGCAAAGTCCAAGAGCTCAACGTCGTCAAAAAGCAGAACGCCAATGTTGAGAGGGAAACTCTCCCGATCGATCGCCACCCCGGTTGGCCTGGCGGTCGCGAGGACTTTCTTGCCCTTTATATTCTCTTCATGCTTTGATTGAATTGGCCGGACCATCCCGACATCCTGTCCTTATTCCCTTTCCAGGAGTACGCTCAGGTTACGCGGGAAAATGTCGAGAAAATCAACCAGGCCGAACTGTTCAATTTTCTTAGCCAATGAAGTAGGGAGCTGATCGAGGGAGCTTCCTTTCAGAAGCAGTTCAGCCTCTTCCTGAGAGAATGTAGCCCCATCTTCAACGTTGTGTAAAAGATCTTTGTTCTTAGGACAGATCCTTTGGCAGGTCATACACCCGACCAAACAATTGTGCCAGGGTGGGTCCAACCAGGATGGAAAAGGAACGTAGCCTGGCTTCTCGTTATGGTAAGTAATACAACGCTCTGCTCTGAGAAGAAAACGGTCCTCAGAGATAGCCCCGGTTGGGCACTTGTTCCCACAGGCCGAGCATCTTTGACAGGCATCCATCATTTGCGGTTCTCGCCAGTCGTCCTTCTCACAAGGAAAATCCGAATAGAATGCGGCCAGGCGAACGAAGCTCCCCATGCCGCCCACATAACAAATATTGTTCTTGCCATACGCGCCCAGCCCGCTGCACACGGCCAGCAGTTTTTTGGGCAAAAAAGCTTCGGTTATGTGGTAGCCCATTGGCTCCAGGGTTGCCGCAAGGAGATCGTGAACCCTTTGATCGCCCTCTTTATCATGCAAGTAGGTGGGCGGAATGATGAGCTGCAACGGCTTGCCATTCCGGGTGAACGTGATCCGCGTTTGAGGATGGGGATAGGCGACAATCATCAGAGATTGGGCGCTCAGAAGGTGATCAGGCGGGTTGAAAACAAATCCGGTGAGCCGTTCCTGATAGAATTCTTCGTCTAAGAGACTCAGCCTGTAAGATTGTTCAAGCCTTTCTTGCAGATCGCTCAAGTGCCGAATGGCAACCAGGCATCCCTGGCAACCCGCTTTTTCCAAAGTCGATAAGAGCACCGCTTGAACTGCCTCCAGGTTGAGACGAGAAGTATCTCGTTGTGCACTCATGGTCCTCCTCAAGGTTTTTACCGTTGTCCTTCACGCAGACACTTCAGGCAGGTTGCTCAATGCGTCTGGCTCGACGGACTCTTGAAGGTCGAGGTTCCTTAACACGGCTGGCAGCTCGCTCATGGTCTGTATCTCCGCGTCATGCAGCGGACGGTCTGCAGGAGCAGGAGAAGCGGCAGGGTTGTACCAGATCGCCCGTAAGCCGGCCTGTTTGGCGCCCAGGACGTCCGCTGGATAGTCGTCCCCTACCATCACTGCTTCACCGGGAGCAACACCGCTCTCGCGCAGCACGGCCTGATAAAAGCCTGGATCGGGTTTGCACACTTTGAGTTCTTTTGAGGTAAATATGCCGGCGAAGAATTCTTCCAGACCCACCCGGCGAAGCGCTGCGCGCACCAACATTGCGTCCGAGTCCGAGGCATTGGTGGCTAAGTACAGGCGATAAGCCGGGCGTAATTCCGTCAATGCCGGTATGACGCCGGGCATGGACTCTACATGGGGCCACTCCGCCATCGTCCCCTCGTATTCGGGGAAGACGCGCATCAACGTATCGCCCCAATCAAATCTGACTGCCTGGATCATGGCTTGTTTACGTGTCAGTGGGAAAGCGAACATCGGCGTACGCAAAACCAAGTCTCGCACGCGCTTCCTGTTCAGCAGCCCATTGGTCAATCCCGATTGCTTGCATGCGTTGTCCATCGGCTGAGCGAAGCGGGTAATTCTTCAGGATATCAAACCGCTCACAGGGAAAGTCAGCACACAGAGGACAGGCAACCACCCCTCGCTCCCGGGCACAGGCGCGGATCGCACAATCAGGATTGCCACCCCCGGCGCGGCAACCCGGGCAAGGTTGATCGCCCAGGCAGTTCAATCCCTCCCAAAATGCGGCAAAGACGGTTTCCAGGCCAGGGATATCGAAATAGCCGCGGTCGTAGCCTTCCTGGGATAGTGTTTCCCTTAATATGGCTGCCTGGTGTGGTATTCGCCTGCGGCTGGCACACAATCCGCAATACAGGCCACAAAAGGTGACTTCATCGAGTTTATCCATAGGAAAAAAACTCCCGCATCGTTGACCGGTGTTCATGTTCCCTGCGCATGCTCTTTGGGAAGGATCCTGGCTTTCATCCAGCGTCCACAACTCGGACAACGCAGGTACTTCCAGCCTCCCTTTTTATCCACGCCATGTGGGCTGGCCAGATCCTTCCAGGCGGAGATTTCGAATACATGGCCGCAGTCAACACAGCGATAAGCGAATGTACGTGCATGCCAGTTGACCAGCAGGAATAAACCGCCCAGGACAACCAGCCCATACACGATCAAGCTGAACACGCTTCGGTAAGTGGAGAAAATCACCGCTCCTACCACGATGATGACCACGAAGATCGCCAGGTAGAGAATGGTCTTTCTCCAGTAATCGCCCATCGTTTTCATATGCTACTCCTGTAGTTTATCGGGCTCGAGCCATCCGGAGATCAGCCAGCCGCTGCTGGTCTTCTCCAATGCAAAACTACCTGGGAATCCGTCGATCGAGGCAGTGACCAAAGCATCCAGCACACGGGGGTCGTCCGCTTCCAGCGGGCGATAGTCGCCTGGGGCGACGAAACCGGCATAAGAAACCGCTCCAAGGGAAAATTCATGCCGCCCAGCTGCCCAGCCGGCTACCATCTTCTCAATACCCGGATTCCATACCTCTGGTTTCCAGAAGCGCTTTGCCCCGCTTAAGTCGCCTTTCGAAACGTCATCCAGAAATGCGCTCACAACTCCTTCAGGTATGCTAATGTCCTCGTATACACCAATTTCAACGTAGTACCATACTTTATCTCGTTTGGCGAAAAAAGCGATCATATTCTCAGCGCTTATCGGATTCAATGCTCCGCTACTGCAACAACCGTAATATGGGATTTCGTCGTACCCCGCCATCACCACCTGCCCGCCGTAAGCAAAGCCGATCATGCCGTCTTGCGTGAAAAAGTAAAATGGTTCGCCAGCCATTAATTGAAAACCGAACAGCTCCTCGTAACCATAAAGGTCGTTGAGCAGCTTGCCGTCCTGGCTGATCTGGCCCACCGGCTCTTTGATCATCAAATCGCCTTCCTGGCGCTGGATAATCTGGGCGGTTTCCAGTACCCAATGATCATCGTAGGCCCACAAACCAAGCAGCGCGGGGATCGGAAGGGGACCGCCTGGACCTGTGCTAACCCGATAGATTTCTTCTCCATTTCGAAGAAGCGTAACCCACCCAGCACTGCCCGTCTCGTTGTATTGCTGCCGAGCTACCAGCTCATCCGCGCCGAGCTGGGTGCGCATGGCGTAGTCCTTGCCATCGAAGAAGGAGTTATCAGGGTAAGTCTTTAGTCTCTCATCATTGAGTTTTGCGAGAATACAGGCTTGCGACCCCTGAATTGGGAGGAAGGTGAGTGGTTCGAATACGGGAGGATTTACCAGCGCGTACTCATCCAAGGTTAAACGGGAAAGCAGCGACAGCGGCTTCTCACGCCGGGTAGGGAGACAGACCTCCGTGACGGTTGGCATAGCCTGCCCATCTGGCCCCGGGTAAGTCTCGATACCACTATGCAAGGTTTCCGGGAGGATGCTCGGAGTGGTCAATGCCGCAACTTCTTTGGATGACTCTCGTTGGGATTGTGTGGCTTGCACACAACTGGTCAATGTGATCGTCATTGTTAGGATGAGTGCAGTGATTGCTATCCTCTTCGCTTTCATCGCAACCCTCTTTCGTATCAGGGTCAAAATTGATCGGACTTCACGTGTTACTGTGCCTTTCCCGGCCTACACCTGCAAGGATCGAGAATATTTTGCAAGGGATCACCTTCGCTACTTCGCAAGATTGAGCGAAGAAGCGGAGAGATCTCCCGGCAAGGATTCATATCCTTTGAGCAGACTTTGTCCCCAGGCAACTAACCGGTATCCCAGCCAACAGATCAACCGTCTGTAGAAAGAGGAATACTTTACCTGGCTGCGGCGCGCAGCACGGATCAAGCGTTCCTGTTCTGCTTGATGGATTAAATCCTGGTGGTGTTCTCTCTGCATTTGATACATCAAGTCAAAATTGATATGATCCATTTGAACCTCCTCGCGACTTGAGGGGATTGGAGTTTGCGATTCGATGCGTCGAAGAATACGTGTCCAGGCATTTGGTGGGGGAGAAAACCGAGATAAGCCTGCCCGAAGGATATTACGTATCATGTGATCCAGGTATTCCTCTTTTTGTCCCTCCCCTGTCCAGTTGCCAGAGATTGACCGCAGAAACTTAATTTGGGATGTTTTCATGGCTTCATCCCGCTGAATGGTAATGCTCTACTTCGAGACCTCTACTTTTTTTGGCAAAATGCACTCGAGCGATCTGGCGCCGCAGTAACCGCAGCGCCCCATCATCCAGGTCATCTACATAAGGCCGGAAGGGTTTGTCCTTGGGCCAGTCTCCGCGATGCTGCCGCAAGGCCAGGCGTGAAACATAAATCAGATCGGCCTCTTGAAACACTCGCTTGACCTTGTCAGGTTGGTCAACTCCTGCCAGGATGAACTTCGGGTAGGTTGCCCCAACCCCAATCAAGACGCGCTCCATCGCCTCGGCTCCTTTTTGCTCAGCACAGATCAAACCAACGCGAGCCCCATTCGGAAGCCGGGCAATCTCAGCCAGGACTTCGAGATAGTCGGGCTCGACCATCAATCCCAGCACAGTGTGGTGTGAACCTGCTAATTCCTGGATTTCAGCAACGTGAAATAGTGTCGTAGCAATCAAATCGTATTGCTTGAAAAAACTCCACTCCATTTTCCGTAGATCTTCAACCAATACTGTATCAGGCACAACACCAGTCCCCTGTTCGATGTTCCTGGCATAATGATCTATGTCCGCCAGGTTACATTCGGAAAAAAGAAGCCTGACGTCTGGATTCTCCAAGGGAAAAATTCTCGCCCGCGTATAAGCAGCTGAGGCGAACTCTCCTGGTGTGATGCCGATCGACTTGGCCTTGATAAGCGCCTCGTCTATTAAATCCAACAAGGTCTCCTGTTTGTCTTCAGGCATCCGACGTGTTCCCGTGGAGACGAAGGTCCCACGCCCCTGCTCGGACACCAGATAACCCTGCCGTTCCAGTTCTTGATAAGCCATCCGAACGGTGTTGTAGTTGATTCGTAAAGCCTGGGCCATCTCGCGTACCGTTGGCAGCTTATCTCCAGGCTCCCAGGCGCCGCTCTCAATGTGATACTTCAGCTGTTCCATCAGCTGATTGTGGATTGATAGAGGTTCAGAGCGGTTGATTTGAATCGCGTTCATAAGAAACATTGATATAGTTCAATAATTCATTTTCTTAGATTGTACCATTATTCACGCTTTTGTCAAGTGTATTCCATGATCTATGTTGTGAACTTAATTGACAGAAACTGGCGAGGCGGGTAAACTTCTCACACCATGAGCAGCCCGTTTACCGATCGCGAGCGCCAGTTCGAGGAATATCTGCGGGATGGCATCACAGCGGCAAAATCCGGACAGAACAAGCTGGCGGAGTCTTTGTTATACCGCGCGATTTACTTGAAGGATAATGATGCACGCCCGTACATCTGGCTCTCGTCAATCAGCAACCAACCGAAAGAGCAGATCGAATATCTGGAGCGCGCTGTAGCAATCGACCAGAGCAATGCCGCCGCAACGCGTGGGCTGGCGCTGCTCACCGGTA
>MGNS01000098.1:28406-31706 GCA_001795165.1 Chloroflexi bacterium RBG_16_57_11 | reverse complement strand
AAAATCGACCGCACCGAAGTCCTGGCCGAGGGGCAGGCGCCAGAGCTGTCAGACATGGCCGGAGAAGTCCAGGCGGTCGGGCAGTCCTTTACCTGTCCCCGCTGCGGCGGGCGAATGGCTTTTGAAATTGAGACCGAGCGCCTGACATGCGAGTACTGCGGTTATGTCGAGAACGCTCAGAGCCAGCAGCCCATGCAGCAGCCTGACGAACAGGTGCTCGACTTTGTCATGCCAACCGCACGCGGTCACCGCTGGGCCGGTGCGCAGCAATGCCTGACCTGTGAGCGGTGCGGCGCTCAACAGATCTTGCCGCCAGGGCAAAAGACGGCTGAATGTTCCTACTGCGGATCCAATCAACTGGTCGCTTCGGCAGAACAGGCCAAGTTGATCGACCCGCAGGCGATTGCCCTGATGCAGGTTGACCAGCAACAGGCCGACAAGCTGGCGCGCCGCTGGATGGGAGGCGGTTTCTTTGTTCCAGATAACCTGCTGCATCTGAGCAGCAACCTGCAATTGCGCCCGGCATACTATTCGAACTGGCTCTTCGATGGCACGGTCGAGCTGCGCTGGACTTGTGAAGTTGCAGATGGCAGTGGTAATTCCCGGCGCTGGATTGCTTCCAGCGGGGCTGAGACCCGGTTTTTTAATGACGTGCTGGTTTCAGGCGTCAGAGCCATACTGAATAATGAGCTGGAAGAGGTCGGGCCGTTCAACCTGGAGGAATTAATAGACTTCTCCCCCAATAGCCTGGCTGGCTGGCCGGCGATCCTGTATGATCGCTCGCTTTCCGACGCATCTTTGGTAGCCCGGGATGAAGTCGTGCGTAAGCTGCGACCGCAAATGTACAGCCTGGTCGAGGCGGGACGGGAAAAGCGCAACCTTAAGATCGGCAGCGGCAGCTGGAGCGGGATCACTTTCAAACATATTTTGCTCCCCCTGTGGGTCGGTGCTTATACCTACCAGGGGACATCCTATCGACTGCTGGTGAACGGCCAGACTGGAAAAGTCGCCGGCGATAAGCCGCGCGATAACCTCAAGCTGGTGTTGAGCTTCCTTACATTGTTCATGTTTGTCTTTTTGCTGCTCATAATATTATGGATTTTCTTTGGGGACAAACCCGTATTTTAATACTTTTGAATTCTCCTGAATGGATCAATCATTAAAATGTCAGAGCCTCTCAACTTTCAATCGATTATTATGACACTGCAGGATTTTTGGGCCAAACAGGGCTGCCTGATCTGGCAGCCGTATTACACCCAGGTTGGCGCCGGGACGATGAATCCGGCGACTTTCCTGCGCGTGCTTGGCCCAGAGCCGTGGAACGTCGGTTATGTCGAGCCATCGATCC
Organism: Chloroflexi bacterium RBG_16_57_11; assembly: GCA_001795165.1. Lineage (GTDB taxonomy): Bacteria > Chloroflexota > Anaerolineae > Anaerolineales > UBA4823 > RBG-16-57-11. The sequence goes on along the minus strand of MGNS01000098.1, from coordinate 30,358 downwards.
GCCCGGACGACGGGCGTTATGGCGAAAACCCCAACCGTATGCAGATGCATTACCAGTTCCAGGTCATCCTTAAACCCGACCCTGGAAACCCGCAGGAGCTGTATCTGAAGTCTTTGCAGGCGCTGGGGATCGACCCGCGCCAGCACGATATTCGCTTCGTCGAGGACAACTGGGAGTCGCCCGCTCTGGGCGCCTGGGGGCTGGGCTGGGAAGTTTGGCTGGATGGACAGGAGATTACCCAGTATACCTATTTTCAGCAGGCCGGAGGCCTTATCCTTGATCCGGTCTCGGTAGAAATCACTTACGGGCTGGAGCGCATCGCGATCGCCTTGCAAGGCGTCAGCAGCTTCCGGGATATCCAATGGAGCCCGACCCTGACCGATGGCGACATCAATATACAGGCTGAACAGGAACATAGCAAATACTACTTCGAAATTGCCGATGTAGAGCGCCTGCGCCAGATGTACGATCTCTTTGAGGCTGAGGCCAAAGCCTGTTTGGATCGGGGGTTGGTGCTCCCGGCGCATGACTACGTGCTGAAGTGCTCGCACACCTTCAACGTGCTCGATACGCGCGGCGCGATCGGCGTCACGGAGCGCCAGGCGTTGTTCGGGCGCATGCGTGAAGTCTCGCGCCGTGTGGCGGAGGCCTATCTGGATCAACGTCAGCGGCTGGAATTTCCCTTTCTGAGTGAATCGAACGGCGAGGCTCAGGTTTTAAAGGGCCAGCGCCCGGCGGCGCCTGGAGTTTCGCGCCCGGAGGCGAATGCCAACGCAACTGCGCCGCTGCTGGTAGAGATTGGCACCGAGGAATTACCCGCCGGTGACCTGGAGGCTGCGCTGGAACAGCTGCGCGCGCGCCTCCCACGGCTATTGGAGGAGTTGCGGCTCGCGCATGCCGAGCTCTACATCCTGGGGACGCCTCGCCGCTTGCTCATCCATGTGGAGGCTCTGGCTGCGATGCAGACAGACCTGGAACAGGTGATCAAAGGGCCGCCAGCCAAGCGTGCCTTTGGACCGGATGGAGCGCCGACCCCGGCGGCGGAGGGCTTTGCGCGCAGCAAGGGCCTGGCCCTGAGCGATTTGCAGGTCCGCGAAATGGACGGCGGACGATATGTCGTTGCGGTCGTGCGCCAGGTCGGACGGGCTGCCTTGAACGTGCTGGCCGAGGCGCTGCCTGGTCTGATCGCCGGGTTGCGCTTCGAAAAATCCATGCGCTGGAACAGCAGCAACGTGCCCTTCTCGCGCCCAATCCGCTGGTTATTGGCGATTTTCGGCGCGGGGGAAACCTGTCAGGTGGTGCCTTTTGAGTATGCCGGTATGGCCTCTGGTGACACCACCCGCGGATTGCGCTTCCGGCAGCCTGAAGAGCAAACCATTCGCTCTCTGCAAGAGTACTACGAATTCCTGGCCGGCCAGGGCATCGTGCTCGACCCGCAGAGGCGCCGCGCGGCGATCTCCAACCAGATCGAGCGCCTGGCAGCCGAGATAGAAGGCGTGATCCCGGAGGATCCGGACCTGCTCGCCGAAGTCACCAACCTGGTGGAAGCGCCCACGGCTCTGCGTGGCACGTTCGATCCGCACCATCTCAAGCTGCCGCGCGAGGTGTTGATCTCTGTAATGAAGAAACACCAACGCTACTTCCCGGTGCTGTCGGCCGGTGGGTCTGGCGAGGAGATGCTGCCATATTTCATCGCGGTGCGCAATGGGGATGGGCAAGGCCTGGAAGTCGTCACGGATGGCAACGAGCATGTCATCCGGGCGCGCTTCGCGGATGCAGATTTCTTTGTGCGCGAGGACCTCAAACAGCCACTGGAGGATTATCTGCCTCGCCTGGACACGCTGACCTTCCAGACAAAATTAGGCTCGATGCTGGACAAATCGCGCCGCATTATGAGGCTGGTGGATGACCTAGCCTCGCGAATCGGGCTGGGTGAGGCCGGTCGAAAGGTC
>MGNS01000098.1:25948-28398 GCA_001795165.1 Chloroflexi bacterium RBG_16_57_11 | reverse complement strand
GGCAGCAGAGCTGTGCAAAGCCGATCTGGCAACCAAGATGGTGGTCGAGATGACTTCTCTGCAGGGCCAGATGGGCCGCTACTACGCCCTCCAATCTGGCGAAACATCCGAGGTGGCGCAGGCGATCTTCGAGCATTATCTGCCGCGCTTCGCCGGCGACCAGATCCCGGGCAGCCGCCCTGGCCTGGTGGTTGGCCTGGCCGACCGGCTGGACAGCCTGGTCGGTCTGTTCGCGGCGGATTTGGCGCCTTCGGGGAACAAAGATCCTTTTGCGCAGCGCCGCGCTGCTCTCGGTTTGGTTCAGATTCTAATCGGCATGGATTTGGAGTTCGACCTGCGCCTCGCGTTGAGCCTGGCTGGTATGCATTTGCCGATTGCTGCCAGCCAGGAGAGCCAGCAGGCCGTCTTCGAGTTCATCGTAGAGCGCTTGAGAAACGTATTGTTGGAACGCGGAGCACGCTATGACGCGGTCGAGGCTGTCCTGGCCGCTCAGGCCAACAATCCGGCAGGCGCGGCCCGTGCAGTAGAAGCTCTGGAGGCCTGGATCACCCGCCCGGACTGGCACACCATCCTGCCGGCTTTCGCCCGCTGTGTGCGAATCACCCGGGAATTCAGGCAGCGTTTCCCGGTGGATGAGGGTCGCTTTGCTGAGCCGAGCGAGCAAGCCTTATTCCAGGCGCTTACCACTGCCGAGGCGATGGATCGCGCCGCTGGATCGGTGGATGATTTCTTGAGCGCCTTTCTGACCATGATCCCGGCGATCAACCAATTCTTTGAGGATGTCCTGGTGGTGGCGGAGGACGAGCGCTTACGTCACAACCGCCTGGGGGTTTTGCAGCGTATTGCTGCCCTGGCGGAGGATGTGGCAGACCTTTCCCGCCTGGAAGGCTTCTAGGAGAAGCAAAAGTGCGATGCGTTGAGCGTCGCTCTTTTTTATATGGGAGCAGTCCTGGGGGGTAATCTACTAAAACCGGTCCAATTGCCCGCATATAGGGGGTAATACATTAATATTTATGCCATATGTGGGGGTTTTCCTTGACATAGCGCTAAAATTGTGATATTTTTCTTTTGTCCCAGCTTACAGTTCTGTAAGGTTCCGAATACAACCTAAATACCCAAATAATTTAATACGGAGGATAAACCATGTCTATCGCTCAGGTCGTCCATCGCATGTCGACCGACAATGACTTCGCCAATCAGTGGCGCATTGATCCTGAGGGGGCTTTGGCAAAACGTGGCTTGTGGTTAAGCAACGAAGAATTGGCGTTCTTGAAAGCTGGCCTGAAGCGCAGCGGTCAGAATGTGAACGAAGTTCATCTGGCTGATCTCCTTCGCAAAGCGAAAAACTGGGGTTAGGCCACACCTGTGCTGCCCCAGATTGATCAGTCTGTAAAAATCTGGAGAAGAATCGAACGCATTTGGTCAGAAGCGGGTGCATGGCCTGAGTATATTGAGGCCATGCATACCGTTTTAGCGCGCCAATTTGACCAGAAAGAGTTCGATTCCGAGGTTTGGGCCTCGCTCCCCGGATTATGCTGCCAGGCGGCCGGTGGCCGCGCGCAAATGGCAGAGCCAGTGGCCGCAGCCTGGCTCCTGTATTATGCAGCTGCCCACTTGATGGACAGCCTGGAAGATCAGGATGACCCGGATCCATGGTGGCAATCTTGGGGTGTTGGAGCGGCGATCAACATCGCCACCGGGCTCTATTTCAGCGCCAGCCTGGCGTTGCAGGAGTTGAGCTCTCTGCCGCTCGATGCGCCGACCGTCCGAGCGGTCACCATGCAAATCCTGCAACCGTTTCTGGTGATGTGCAGCGGGCAGCATCAAGACTTGGTTGGCTCAGAACCGACTTTGGAGCAGTACTGGCGCATCGCCGGGGCAAAATCGGGGGAATTCTTTGCGATCTCCTGTCGTTCAGGTGCACGGCTGGCGACTGACCGGGTGGATAGCTTGCGTGGTTTTCACCAGTTTGGCTTTAATTTTGGCCTGCTGTTGCAGGTGCTGGATGACCTCAAAGACTACAAGGACCTGAGCCAGCGTGACCGGAGTGTAGATGGGCGTATCTTATCTCACTCGTTGCCTTTTGTATACGTGCGAGAAGTATGCGCGAACGCAGTCAGAGACCGCTTCGATCATTTATTGGCACGAACGGCATCCGATCCGGACGCCATGAACGCTCTGACTCAAATCATTGAAGAGAATGGCGGAACGTTGTATCTGTTGGTAGAGCTGGATAAATACCGCGACCTGGCTTTAGCTGGACTGGACATGGCTGGCGTCCAAGATCAGCCACGCCAGGCGTTGGTCGCCATGTTGGATAAGCTCTATTCACCTGTCTCCTGACGAATTAGAAAGTATCTAAACACCTGGCAGGCCTTGTGCTAGAATAAGACTTATGAAGCTGCCGTTTGGGTCTGCTTTTAAGTCTATTTCTGCGCGGCTGAGCATCT
>MGNS01000098.1:25588-25790 GCA_001795165.1 Chloroflexi bacterium RBG_16_57_11 | reverse complement strand
GATTTCATCACGATGGTCGAAGGCGTTGCCTGGGAAGATCTTCACCTTTACTACCCCGGGCTTGGTAAATCGCCTGGAGATTCGGTCGAATTCACCATCGAGCGCCAGGAGGAAGTCTTGCCGGTGACGATTTACCTGGCAGCTCCAGAGCCATCCCTGGTGGTTACACGCCTCGTCCCTGTCTTAGTGGCGTTCTTCTTTT
>MGNS01000098.1:25222-25531 GCA_001795165.1 Chloroflexi bacterium RBG_16_57_11 | reverse complement strand
TTTTTGTGGTTCCAAGCCGGTGCGATTACGTTGACATCTGCTGCTGCCTCGACGACCGGCGCGGTCTGGCTGTTTATTCTATTCAATAGTATGTTGTGGTTAATAGGTCCGTTATCCGTTCATTTCCACCTTTTCTTTCCTCAAGCGGCAACCTTTAAAGGCCAAAAGACCCTGTTAATCGGTTTGTACAGTATGGCCGCTTTGGGGGTGGGATTGCAGATTTTTACGGCCTTTTCCCGAGCCTTACCGACGGAACTATTCGACCGGTTCTTATCCTTTGACCTCTTATTCCTGGCGCTCAATCTTTTG
>MGNS01000098.1:17285-25160 GCA_001795165.1 Chloroflexi bacterium RBG_16_57_11 | reverse complement strand
AGTTCGCCTGGTGTTATTGGGTGGCGGGCTGGCGGCGTTGCTTTTTGTTTCGTTGACCATCTTGCCGGATTTTTTGCTCAGGCAGGCGCTGATCCCTTACCCAATGGCATTCCTTCAGCTGGCCTTGATACCACTCACCTATGCGTATGCCATATTTCGATTGCATCTGATCGAATATGACCGGCAAGTTAATCGCGGGGTTACCTATGTTCTGGTATATGTCATTCTGGTCGGATTTTATTTCATCCTTTATGGGCTCATCAGACAGTGGCTGACTCTGACCTTGGTCACCACGCCACTGGTCAATACCATTCTCGTATTGGTGTTGGCTGGTATTTTTGTTCCTTTGCAACGCTGGGTGCAGCGGTTTGTGGATCGAGTTTTTTACGGCGGCTGGTACGATTATCGCCTGGGGGTGAACCGGATAACCCAAGGCCTGGAATTGATCACCGACCTGAAAGAGCTTGCCGATACAGTCAGTGAGCGATTGGTGACGACCATGCGGTTGGTAGAGGCGGTAGCTTTTTTTCGGGACGCGAACGGTGATTTCTCCGTGATTCAAGTCTCCCTTGCTCGTGACATGGACGACCAGCCTCGAGCGGCTTACCCGGTCCTGCCACGGAGCAGCCTGACCTACTTGTTAAAGATCGGCGTGGTCGAAAGGACCACCCTGTTGCAGGCGCTTTCCCAAGCCACCGTTTCGCCGGAAGAACTGCGGCTGTTAAACACCGAACAGATCAATCTATGGGTGCCGGTTATCGGGCATGGACAGATCCAGGGCTTGTTAGCTTTGGGGCCGAAGCGCGGCGGCGATGTGTTCAGCGCTGAAGACATGGATATCTTGCGTGTGCTGGTGCAACAAATTGGCCCGATTATTGAAAACATCCACCTGGTGACCCGGCTGAAAGACTATGCCGTTGAGCTGGAGCAACGGGTCGAGGAACGCACAGTCGAGCTTTTTGACTCTAAAGAGCGCGTCGAAGCGATCCTGGCGAACGTTGGCGACGGTGTAATCGTGACCGACCTGCAAGGGCGCATCCAGACTGTAAACTCGGCCTTCGAACGCCTCAGCGGGTACACGGCAGGAGAGATCACTCGGAGTAATTTGTTCGACCTGTTTGTAGATGAAAATAACGTTCTTCAAAATTCGCCCATGTCTAGCCCGCTCGCTCGCAGCCAGGTGTGGAGCGGGGAGCTGGTGGGCAACCGGAAGAACTCCAGCCGTTATGACGTTAAGCTGAACATTGCCCCCGTCGGCGACCGGCAGGGCCAGACGGTGAGCTACGTTTGCAGCCTGAGTGATATCACCCGGCAGAAAGAACTCGATCGCATGAAGGATATGCTGATCTATGATGTCTCGCATGAGCTGCGTACCCCGATCACCTCTATCCGCCTGTATAGCGAGTTACTCAAATCGGTTCCACCTGAGCGCCAGGATCGCTTCTTATCAGTGATCATGGAACAGAGCTCGTTATTGACCCGGTTGGTCGAAGACATTCTGGATCTCTCACGCTTGACCGTATCAAAGACCCGCAGGGTCACCTTTGAAGATGCCAACCTGAACGTGTTGGTCGAACAGGCGTATATGGCGCATCTTCCGGTGGCTGAAGATGCAAAGATAAAGCTGATCTTCGAGCCCGATCCGGACTTGCCTTTGATCCGCGCCGAGCAAAGCCAGATTTCCCGCATGGTCACTAATCTGGTGTCGAACGCCATCCGTTATACCACGCAGGGTCAGGTCTTCTTGCAAACTTTCTGCCGGGAAAACAAAGTCTGCCTGGTGGTTCAGGATACCGGCGTTGGCATCGAGCCGCAGGATTTGCCGCACGTTTTTGAGCGGTTCTATCGTGGGCGTAACGTACGCCAATCAGGTATCCCGGGCACAGGGCTGGGGCTGGCGATTGTTAAGGAAATTACCAGTCTGCATGATGGCAGCATTGAAATTGAGAGCGTTGTGGGCCAAGGAACTACCTTTCACGTCTGGCTGCCAATCATGATCACCGAGCCGTTACCGGAAGGACCATCCGGACCATAAGGCGAGAGTCGCATGTCTGTGATAGACGAGATCAAGGCTCGCATTGATATCGTGGACTTAGTCTCCGAGACGGTCCAGCTGCGCCGCACAGGCAAGAATTACTCCGGTTTTTGCCCGTTCCATCCGAACCAGCGTACGCCGGCTTTTGCCGTTTTTTCCGACTCGGGCACCTGGCGCTGCTTTGGACAGTGCAACGAAGGCGGCGATATCTTCAAATTTATGATGAAGAAGGAAGGATGGGAGTTTCCCGAGGCGATGCGTTACCTGGCAGAACGGGCCGGTGTCCAGCTTCACGTCCCCACCGAACAGGAAAAAGTCGAGGCCGAGGAACATGAAAACCTGCGCAACTTGCTCGAAGGGGCGGTCACCTTTTATCGCCACCAGTTATTTAACACGCCGGCCGGTAAACTGGCCTTAGATTACCTGCAACAAAAGCGTAATCTAACCATTGAGACACTCGAGACTTTCGGCATTGGCTATGCACCCGGCTCGTGGGATGCTGCGCTAAATTTTTTCAATGCAAAAGGGTATTCAACCGCTGATCTGGTGGCGGTGGGCCTGGTAACCGAGCGTGAGCCGGGTAAAAATCCAGTGGGTGTCATCCAGAAGGCGGATGTTTATGACCGCTTCCGCCACCGGGTGATGTTCCCGATTCGGGATGAAAAAGGGCGTATCGCCGGGTTTGGCGCCCGCATCCTCAACCCGGAGGATATACCAAAATTCCTTAACTCACCCCAAACACCCCTTTTCGACAAGAGCCGCTTGTTGTATGGTTTAGACCTGGCGAGAAGAGCAATCCGCACACTGGACCAGGCGGTGATCGTCGAGGGGTATTTGGACGTCATTGCCCTGCACCAGGCCGGTTTTTCCAACGTTGTTTCACCCATGGGCACCGCCCTCACGGAGCAGCAGCTATTCCTGCTTAAGCGATACAGCAAGCGGATTGTCCTGGCGTTGGACCCGGATGCGGCTGGCAATCAAGCTACCTTGCGCGGCCTGCAGATAGCCAGGCAGGCCATGGACCACGAGCAAGACCCCATTTTTGACGCCCGTGGGTTGCTGGGCTATGAAGCCCGGCTGCAAGCGGACATTCGTGTGACGACCCTACCTCTGGGCTTGGATCCCGATGAGGTAGTCGGCCGCGACCCTAAGGAATGGGAGCGAATCATCGCGGAGGCCCGCCCGGTGGTGATCCATGTCATGGAAGCCCTATCTGCGGATCGAAACCTGGACGATCCAAAAGTGAAAAACCAGATCGCTGCACAGGTGCTGCCCCTCATCAATGACGTCCCCAGCGCGATCGAGCGCGATACCTACCTCCAACGCCTGGCGCGGTTATTGCGGGTGAGCGAAAGGGCGTTGCAGGAGATAGCCACTTCCTCGCGTCGCCCGCGCCCGTCGGGTCACCGGCCTGTGCGCAAGCCAGCCGAGCAGCTTCTTGCCCCGGCGCAGATCCCGGCCGCGATCAGCAGCTATTCATTAGAAGCTTATTGCCTGGGTATTTTATTGCGCCGGCCGGACTTGCTCTATCAGGTGGATCGCCGCATGCAAAACGGGCGGCTGCCGCGCCTTTCACCCGAGGATTTTCTGCACGCCGATCACCAGGCAATCTTGCGCGTGTTTCAGGAGTCGGTCGAACAAGATATGGCCGAGCCGCTAAACTTCGTCCTTAATAGCCTGTCTTTAGCCATGATGGAGCTTGCCGATAACATGCTGGACCGCACAGCAAAGTTGGATCCGCAGGATGAGCGTGTGATCGAAGACCTGATGCGCGGTTTGCTCACCCTGCGCCGTCGACGGATTGACCAGGAGCTGGAATACCGGCGATTTCTGATCGTGGAAGCCCAGGAGGCGGGCGATCTAAAAGCCACACAAGACGCCCAAACTGTGGTAAAACTTGCAAAGGTCAGAAGGTTCATCGATGAAGCGCTGAAAGAATATACCAGCCGCTCGACGACCGGTGTTCGTCAGCAATAGGGGATCGGTTAGCATGTCCCTTAGTTCGAAAGCTTCACGCCGCTCATCCGAAATGCCGCCTAAGCCAGATCACCTGGATGTTGAAAGCCAATCGTCAGGTCAAGACTCATCCGGCCTCCATTCGCCCGCTGAGGCGGGGGCAGGATCGGGAATGCCCGATCTGGATCAGATAAACGACCTGGGGCTACTTCCCCTGGATGATATCGAAGATCTTCTCGGGGACGAGGCTCATCTGCTTTCCGGAGAGGATATCGACGAAGCCGGGCTGACGTTGGCCGAAGTTGAGCTGGCGGAAATGGCCAGCCAGGACACGCTGGATTTGCTACGTGATCCCCGCTTGGTGACTGAGATCAGCGAAGACCCCGTCCGCCTTTACCTCAAGGAAATCGGAAATATCGAGCTGCTCTCGCCAGATCAAGAGTTTTGGCTGGCGGCTCGTCTGGAGGCCGTTCGCCGCCTGGAATCACTCAACCGGCAACATCCACTGGCGCGCAAGACCCAGGTCCATTTTACATTACCGATTGATCCGAATGAATCTCAGAATACCCTCCCAGGCGGCACCTCCCGCAAGCCGGACACAGCCCGCCGGATCTTCCGAGCTCTTTTCGAGGACCTGACCACTGCCTGGTCGCGTATCCTGGAGGATACCAAGCGCCTGGGATTCGATTGCCCCGATCTGGAGCTGACGCTCATCGAAGCCCAGATGCTGCGCAGCACCTGGCAGAGCAAAGTACCATCCTATCTGCGCGCATTTCTGGACAACGGCAACTGGGGCAGGGACCCGTTGTGGGATGGCGTGGCGCGCAATGCATTTACGATATTTCTCTACCTGTATATCCTGCCGGAAAAGGTGGCAGAGGCTATGGGGAAATACCTTGTTACGCACCATGCCTTGCCACCCGAAAAGACCTTTCTGAACTGGCTCCCGGCCGAGACAGTCTTGCAATCGGAGCTAAAAGGGATCCGCACGCGGGGCGAGGAAGCCCAGTCCGCCATCATCCGGGCCAATCTACGCCTGGTTGTCAGTGTGGCAAAGCGTTATATCGGGCGTGGCAGCTCATTCCTGGACCTGATCCAGGAGGGGAACATTGGCTTGTTGCGTGCGGTATCGAAGTTCGACCCAACCCGTGGATATAAATTCAGCACTTATGCCACCTGGTGGATTCGCCAATCGATCAGCCGCTCGATTGCCGATCAGGCGCGCACCATCCGCATCCCGGTACATATCTTCGAATCACTCAACCGGTTGCTGCGCGTCCAGCGCGACCTGATCCAAAAGCTGGGGCGCGAGCCAACCATAGAAGATATTGCCCTGGAGGCTGGTTATCTGACGCCCAATGATCGTCAATTGATCCTGCTCGCCCAGGCCGAATCGATCCCGGTCGAGGCGGATGTGCGGTTACGCTGGAACCGAGCCGCCGACAAGGTCAACCGCATCATGCGCACCCTGGAAGAGCCGATGTCATTGGATAGCCCGGTGGGCACCGAAGACAGCAGCCAATTATCCGATTTTATTGAAGATGAAGATGCTCAGGAGCCGATGGATGCTGCAGCCCGTGAGATGTTGCGTGAAGCGATGAAGCACGCCCTGGCGGTGCTCTCCGATCGCGAGCGCGAGGTGCTCGAGCTGCGCTTCGGCTTGATGGATGGCAAGGAACACACTTTGGAAGAAGTTGGCCAGTACTTTAATGTTACCCGCGAGCGCATTCGCCAGATCGAGTCGAAGGCTCTTCGCAAGCTGCGTCACCCAACACGCAGCCGCTTTTTGCGCGACTTCTTGCGCTGACGCTTTGTACGGGCTTTGTGAAATTTGACACGGTCATCCTGTTATGATAAACTACCTGTGTCAGACGAATACTCCTGTGCTCCCAATCGGTTGAAAATATCCTTTCCAGGAGAATAACGAGGCCGGCATGCTGCTAGAATATCTACCGATTGTCGTTCTAATCGTCCTGGCCACTGGTTTGGCGGGACTCGTTGTTTTAATTGGCACTTTTTTCGGCCCCCGGCGTCCCACGAGTCGCAAATCGATGCCCTACGAGTCAGGTATGCGGCCGATCGGACCGGGCACTCGCCGTATGCCGGTGCGCTTTTATCTGGTGGCGGTTCTATTTATCCTTTTCGATATCGAAATTGTTTTCTTTTTGCCCTGGGCTGTTGTTTATAAAAAATTAGGCTGGTTTGGCTTGGTGGAGATGCTCATCTTCATCTTAATATTATTGGTAGGCTATGTTTACGCGTGGAAGAAAGGAGCATTGGAATGGGAATAGAACAAAAGCTTGGCAATATGGGGGTGGTAACACTGAAGCTTGAAGATGTAGTTAACTGGTCACGCACAAACGCCATGTGGCCGATGCTTTTTGGACTGGCGTGTTGCGCGATTGAGATGATGGCCGCCCAGGCTGCGAACTATGATATGAGCCGCTTTGGCATGGAACTGATGCGCGCCAGCCCCCGGCAATCGGACTTGATGATCGTAGCGGGGCGCGTCTCGCGCAAGATGGCCCCGGTTTTGCGCCGCCTGTACGACCAGATGCCGGACCCGAAATGGGTGATAGCAATGGGCGATTGCGCTTCCTGTGGTGGGGTTTTTAACAATTATGCTATCGTCCAGGGAGTGGATGAGGTGGTTCCGGTGGATGTATATGTGGCGGGATGTCCCCCACGCCCCGAAGCCCTCATCCATGGGATTGTGACCTTGCATGAGAAGGTCAAGGGCGAGAAGCTCAAAGAGTGGGCCTGAAGGCCTGGTGAGTTATCGGCGGCGGCTGTTGGTTCCTGCCTCTGATACCCACCTCAATTGAATACGAACGATATTGAGCGGTCAACATGAGTGAATCAATTATGACAAACGCACCTTCAATCGTCCAGACTCTCCGGGATCGCTTTGGCGCCAGTACGTATGAATTCCGTGGCGAAACCAGCCTGATTCTAAAAACCGAGCAGATTGTGCCGGCCTGCCAGATCTTGCGGGACGAGTATAGCTTCGAGCTGCTCACCGAGCAGACGGCGGTGGACTACTGGCCCGAGCTGGCGCCACGCTTCCATGTCGTTTACCGGCTGCGCTCCTTGAAGAACAATCTGATCCTTGGTCTGCGCGTGCCTCTGGAGGGCAATTTCCCGGTCATGCCCACCCTGACCGGCGTGTATGCCAATGCCAACTGGTTCGAGCGCGAGTTATGGGATATGTTTGGCATCCGCTTCGAAGGCCACCCGGACCTGCGCCGGGTGGTGATGCCGGAAGATTGGGTGGGTCACCCGCTGCGTAAGGATTACCCATTGGGTTACGAGGAAGTGCAGTTCACTTTCAACTTCGACGAGATCGACGTACGTAAACCGTACGCACAGGAATAGCCATCCAGAGGCACGCAACCAGGACATCCAAGGCCTGGTTGAGCGGCTTCATTGGTATGGCACGTAGCACGGAGAAGGATTATGGATCCAGAAACAGAGATGAATCTGACCCCGGTCTCGCTGGATGAGATCAAACACCTGGTATCCGATCGAGCGATCCAGGGCGAGACGGTTTTGCTCAACATGGGTCCGCAACATCCCAGCACGCATGGGGTCTTGCGTCTTTTATTGGAATTAGATGGTGAAACGGTGATCAACTGCATCCCGGATGTCGGTTTCTTGCATACCGGGATCGAGAAGAATATGGAGGCCAAGACCTACATCAAGGCCGAGGTGATGACCGATCGCCTGGATTACCTTAATAATATGGGGAACAACCTGGCTTACTGCATGGCGATCGAGAAGCTGGCCGAACTGGACGTGCCCCCGCGCGCCCAGGCCATCCGGGTGATCCTCACCGAGCTGCAGCGCATCTCCTCGCATCTAGTCTGGCTTGGCACCCACGCCCT
>MGNS01000098.1:4537-17259 GCA_001795165.1 Chloroflexi bacterium RBG_16_57_11 | reverse complement strand
TGTACTGTTTCCGAGAGCGCGAGCTGATCCTGGATATATACGAGCTCTGCAGCGGGCAGCGCATGATGACCACGTTTTTCCGCCCAGGCGGCTTATGGCGGGACGTGCCGGTCGAGTTCGAAGAAGCCGTGCGCCAGTTTATCAAGGCATTTCCCGCCCGGGTGGACGAATATGAGCGCTTGCTGACCAAAAACCCGCTCTTCCTGAGACGCACGAAAAACATCGGCGTGTTACCGCCGGAGGTGGCCCTGCAGTATGGCGTTACTGGTCCAATGCTGCGCGCTTCTGGCATTGGGCATGATCTGCGTAAGGTTCAGCCGTATTCGGGCTACGAGCAGTATGATTTTGACGTGCCCATCCATACCGATGGCGACACCTACGCCCGCTACCTGATGCGCGTGGATGAGATGCGCCAGTCGTTGCGCATCGTCGAGCAGGCGCTGAACAAGCTGCCGATGGGCCCGGTGCGCAGCAACAACCGTAAATATGTCCCGCCGCCACGCAGCGAGCTCGGCACAAGCATGGAAGCCCTGATCCACCATTTCAAGCTGTGGACGGAGGGCTTTAACCCGCCCAAGGGTTCTGTCTACGTTGCCACCGAATCGCCGCGCGGCGAGCTGGGTGTGTACCTGGAAAGCGACGGCGGCCCCAAGCCCTACCGGGTTCACTGGCGCACGCCGTCATTCACCAACATGCAAATCTTGCCGATCCTGGCCAAAGGCCACCTGGTGGCAGACCTGGTGTTGCTCATCGGAACCGTCGATATTGTCCTGGGCGATGTAGATCGTTAGCGGATTTTCAGTACAGCTAGCTGCAATCGCACGTCCTACAAAAGAGGTCTTATGCACGTTGAAAAGTCCGCACACAGATTACCATCCTTAGAAGTGCAGGCCATCCTGGCCAAATATCCCCCGGACCAGCGCCGGTCGGCGGTGATGCCGCTGCTCTACCTGGCGCAACGGGAGAAGATGTATGTTGGCCGGGAGGACCTGGCCGAGATTGCGGAAATTTTAGGGCTTACCCCCACAGAAGTGGCTTCCATCGTAGGCTTTTACAGCCTGTACTACGACGAGCCACAGGGGAAATACCATATCCAGGTATGCACCGATCTGCCGTGCGCGCTGCGCGGGGCAGACCGGTTCATGCAGGAGCTGTGCGCCCGCCTGGGCATCCAGCCCGGCAAGACGACCGCGGACGGTTTGATCACTGTTGAGGCGGTGATGTGCCTGGCGGCCTGCGATAAAGCCCCAATGTTCCAGCTACAGTCTGGCGCCGGGCTTCAGTATTATGAAAACCAGACGCTGGAAAGCGCTCTGGCGCTGATCGAGCAGCTTCGCCAGGATGCGGCAACCAAGCGAGGGAGGAACGGACATGGCTGATACTCAGCGCCCCTACGTCTTGCTGCGCCACCGGGAAATCCCCGACTTCGATAATCTGGAGGTTTACCGGCAGAACAATGGGTTCAAGGCCTTCGAAAAAGTCGTCACGCAGATGCAACCCGCTGAGGTGGTCGAGGTGGTCAAAGCGTCGGGCTTGCGTGGCCGCGGCGGGGCGGGGTTCCCCACCGGCTTGAAGTGGTCGTTTATCGACAACAAAAACTGGCCGCATTACGTGGTCGCCAACGCGGACGAGTCCGAGCCGGGCACTTTTAAAGATCGTGAGATTATGGAAGGCAACCCGTACCAGTTTCTGGAGGGGGTTGCCATTTGCGCCTATGCCGTCAAGGCCAACGCGGCCTACGTCTATTTGCGGGGTGAGTTTTGGGAGCTGGCCGGTCGCCTGGACCAGCACATCGCGGCCATGCAGGCCGCCGGTCTGTTGGGCGACAGGCTGTTTGGGACAGATTATGCGCTCAATATCTACACTCACCTCGGCGCCGGGGCCTACATCTGCGGCGAGGAGACGGCGCTGCTCGAATCTTTAGAAGGCAAGCTGGGCCAGCCGCGCCTTCGCCCGCCTTTCCCACCTTCGTTTGGCCTGTACAGCAAGCCAACCATTGTGAACAATGTCGAGACGCTGGCGAATGTCCCCTTGATCATCGAGCATGGCTCGGACTGGTACCGCACGTATGGCACAGAAAAAAGCCCGGGCGTAAAAATCTATTCATTATCTGGCTGTGTCAACCGGCCCGGCAACTACGAGCTGCCACTAGGAGCGACGTTTCGCGAGCTGATTTTCGAGTATGGCGGCGGCATCCCCGGTGGACGGCAGGTCAAGGCGATCATGGCTGCCGGCGCCAGCTCATCGTTGATCGTTGCCAATGACCAGGCACTGGATACCTCAATGGACTACGAGAGCGTTCCCAACGTGGGCGCGCAATTGGGTAGCGCTTCGGTGATCGTCATCGATGAATCGGTGAGCATCCCCTGGCTGATCAATAAAACCGTGCATTTCTTCCGCCACGAATCGTGCGGTAAATGCACGCCGTGCCGGGAAGGCACATACTGGATGTCACACCTGACGGAGCGTATTGCTCAGGACCAGGCCAAGCCTGCAGATGTGGAGTTGTTATACGAAGTAGCTAGCCAGATACGTGGCAAGTGCCTGTGCGCCTTAGGCGAGTTCTCGATTGAAGCGGTCGCCTCTGGGATCGAGCGTTTCCGTGGCGATTTTGAGCGGCTTGAACCGCAGGCCGAGAGCGATCAGCGTATAGGTTAGCCGCCAGGCGGCCTGGAAGTCTAACTGCTTAGCTACCGGTCATGTGCGACGAGGAATAATATGGCAAAGATGGTTACGTTGACGATCGACGGAATACAGGTGGAAGTGCCGGAAGGGACGCTGGTGGTGGATGCCGCCAAGAAGGCCGGAATCGATGTTCCGGTGTTCTGCTACCACCCCAAGATGGAGCCGGTTGGCATGTGCCGCATGTGTCTGGTGGAAATCGGCCGGCCGGTGATCGACCGTGCCACCGGACAGCCGGTGCACCAAGACGATGGTCAGCCAAAAATGCAATTTGGGTCAAAGCTCGAAACGGCCTGCACGACGCCGGTTTCCCCCGGCATGGTGGTGCTTGGCGCGACGGATAAGGTCAAAGCCGGGCGGAAAGACGTCCTGGAATTCCTGCTCACCTCACACCCCCTCGACTGCCCGGTGTGTGACAAAGGCGGCGAATGCCCGCTGCAAAACCTGACCATGGATTTTGGCCCCGGCGAGAGCCGCTACCTGTACGACGAGAAGAAGCACCTGGCGAAGCACGTCCCGCTGGGCGATCTGATCTACCTGGATCGTGAGCGTTGTATCCAGTGCGCCCGCTGTGTGCGTTTTCAGGAGGTTATCGCCGATGACCCGGTGATCGGCTTCTTCGAGCGCGGTCGCTCGCTGGAGATCGTGTCTTTCTCCGAGCCGGGATTCGACTCCTACTGGTCGGGCAACACCACGGACATCTGCCCGGTCGGCGCGCTGACCACGACAGACTTTCGCTTTCGTGCTCGCCCCTGGGAGCTGCGCGCCGCGGCTTCGATCTGTAATCACTGCCCGGTGGGCTGCAACCTGACTCTCAACGTGCGTCGCGAGGCTGTTTCCGGGGGAGCCTGGGTGGTCAAGCGAGTGATGCCTCGCCAGAATGAGATGGTGAATGAAATCTGGATCTGTGATAAAGGCCGCTTCGGGTACCACTATGCTTCCCAAATCCCCGCGCGTTTGCAAAAGCCTCTGGTGCGCAAGAACGGCGAATTGCAGCCAGCCTCCTGGGAGGGTGCCTTGGAGCTGGTTGCTGACCGTTTCAAGGCCGCCGGCAGCGGGCTGATGACACTGGCAGGTGGGCGGCTGGCCAATGAAGATCTGTTCAACCTGCGTAAGCTGGCCCAAACACAAGGTGGCAAGACCGCGCTGTACACGCACATGGCGGGCGGCGACCTGACTGCGAAAATTGGCATCGCTCCGGGCACCAATTTCGCAGAGATGGGCCCGGATAGCGCTATCCTGGTGGTGGGCAGTGATTTAGAGGAGGAAGCGCCCGTGTGGTGGCTGCGCGTTCGCCAAGCTGCCATGCGCGGTGCGACACTGATCGTGCTGAACATGCGCCAGACCAAGCTGGATCGGGAAGCCAATTATTCCCTGCGCTATCCCTTCGGCGCGGCACCAGCCGCGGTGCTGGCGCTGGTCAATGCCGTCTCGCAAAAACGCCCCGACTTGCCTGAAGCCGTTCAGGATCTGACGCGCAGCGCTGATCTGAAGGAGGCGGCGCAAGCCTTCGCCGGAGCCAAAGATGCTGTGGTGCTTTTCGGCAGCGATGGCATGGGGCTGGAGGAGACACAAACGCTGGCGCAAGCTTGCGCCAATCTGTTGCTGGTAACCGGGCATGTCGGCCGCTCCAACAACGGGCTTTTGGGCGTCTGGCCACGGGCCAACGACCAGGGCGCCTGGGAACTGGGCTGGAAGCCGGCCCTGAGCCTATCGGATGAAATGGCGCAGGCACAGGCGCTGTATATCGTCGCCGCCGACCCGGTCAGCGACGATCCGGCTTACCAAACGGTCTTCGGCGGCCAAATGTTTGTCGTCGTTCAGGATCTGTATCTGTCGCAAACCGCCCGCCTGGCAGATGTGGTGCTGCCGGCTCAAGCCTGGACCGAGCGCGAGGGCAGCTACACCTCTGGCGAACGGCGCGTTCAGCGCTTTTACCCAGCGCTGCAACCCACGCTGGCTGTGCCGCCAACGGTGGAAAGCCCCAGCCCGCGGCGCGCTCCGTTGCTGACCGCCATCCGGCCGGCTTTGGAAGGCCCGCAGGCCGATTTTGCCATCCCTTCGTTAATCGCCCAGCAAATGGGGATCTCCGGGCTGGCTCATACCAGCCCAGCGGCCGTGTTCGCCCAGATCGCGGCTGAAACAGAGGCGTTTTCAGGCCTGAGTTACCAGAAGCTGGCTCAGGTCCACGAACAATGGCCGATCGTTGGGCGCTCTGATTTGTATTATGGTGGCACTACGTATGAAAACACGCAGGGCCTGGGTGCACAATTGGCGCTTTTGGATGCTGGCGGCTTGGCGCTCTCCTGGCCGCAGGTGACGGATTTCAAGCTGCCCAAGCTAGGCGCAGTCGCTTTCCCGATCACCCGCCTGTACGATTGCGGATCGACCCTGCGCCTGGCTGAGATGCTGGAGAAGCGCATCGGCGAAGCCTACGTGGTGATCAGCGCCGAAGAAGCCGACCGGCTGAAAGTAACGGATGGCGGTATAGTGCGGCTGATTTTCACCGAAACCGGTCAAAGCGTCGTGGTTCAGGCGCTACCGGATGAACAACTGCCAGAGCGGGTGGTTCTGGCGCCGCGCAGCTTTGGCATGCCGATCAGCGGGCCGGCGCCTGTAGAGCTTAAATCAGCCATTTGAGGCCTGACGAAGTCTGATACCGGAAACCGAGGAACTTATGGACCTAGCCATGTGGATTGAATGGATTGTCAAAGCCGTCATCATGATCGCGGTCTTGTTGACCGGCTTTGCCTATACCACGTACATGGAGCGTAAGCTCTTGGGGCGCTTCCAGAACCGGTATGGTCCGAATCGCGCCGGACCCCGGGGGCTGCTGCAACCGATTGCTGACGCGGTTAAGCTGATATTTAAGGAGGAACTGATCCCAGCCCAGGCTGACAAGCTGGTCTTTACTCTGGCTCCGGTCATCACGACTGTCCCAGCCTGGATTATCCTGGCGGTGGTTCCACTGGGTGTGGTAACGCTGTTTGGCCGCACGATCGACCTGTCCATTGCCGGAAACCTGAATGTGGGCATTTTGTATATTGCCGCGATCACTTCGATATCGGTTTACGGGATTGTGCTGGCAGGCTGGTCTTCCAATAACAAGTATGCCATGTTGGGGGGCATCCGCTCTTCGGCGCAGATGATCAGTTACGAGCTGGCCCTTGGGCTTTCTTTCATCGGGCCGGTGATGCTGGCCGGTTCGTTGGCCCTGGGCGAGATCGTTAATGTTCAGAAAGATATTGGCTGGTTTGTGATCTACCAGCCGATCGGTTTCGTGATCTTTCTGATTGCCGCGCTGGCTGAGATCAACCGCTCGCCCTTTGATATGCCCGAAGCCGAGCAGGAGCTGACCGCGGGCTATCACGTGGAATACTCTGGCATGAAGTTCGCCATGTTCATGCTGACCGAATATACCAAGATGATCGTGGTCAGCGTAATCGCCGCCACGCTCTTTTTAGGCGGCTACCATATCCCGTTTGTCACCGACCAGCCCTGGGGCGCCTGGCTGGGCCCGATTGGCCTGTTTGTCAAAGTTTTTCTATTGCTATATGGCATCATCTGGGTGCGCGCTACGCTGCCCCGCATACGCTATGACCAGCTAATGGCCTTGGGATGGAAGATCATGTTGCCCTTAGCTTTGTTCAATGTATTCCTGACCGCGGTGATCATCCTGGCTTTTCCGGGTTGGTTTAAATAATGGTGTCTCTGGTATGTGTAAAGAATTAGCGATGGAGGTTTAGGATGACATCTGTCAAAGACGCTCTGGATGGCGTAAAAGCTGTCGCGATTGGCATGTCGACCACATTCCGCGAGATGTGGCAGAAACCGGTGACCATTCAGTATCCGGAAGAAAAACGCCCGGTAAGTACCCGCTTCAAGGGTCGCCATGTGCTCAAGCGCTATGACAACGGCCTGGAAAAATGCATCGGCTGTTCCTTGTGCTCGGCGGCCTGTCCAGCAGACGCGATCTTTGTCGAGTCGGCGGAGAACAGCGATGACGAGCGTTATTCACCGGGTGAGCGCTATGCCCGGGTATATGAGATCAATATGCTGCGCTGCATCTTCTGCGGTTATTGTGAGGATGCCTGTCCCACTGAAGCCATCGTGCTGGGCGATAACTACGAGCTGTCCTTCATGGACCGGCGCAGCTCGATTTACCCAAAAGAGATGCTGCTCGAGCCGGTCCCGCAAGATGGTAATACCACGCCACAGAAGGTCGAGCCGGGTATTTACACCCGCTCGGTCCCAGAGATGAAAGATCCCCTGGATTAGAGAATGGAGTCTGCACATGCTGGCTGATTGGATCCTTTTTGTTGGTCTGGCTCTGGTGGCGGTTGCCTCGGCGATCGGCTTGCTGCTCAGCAGGAGTGCCATCTACGCCGCGCTCAACCTGATCATCAACTTTGTCACAGTGGCGATCTTTTATTTGACGCTAGGCGGCGCGTTTATCGCCCTCACCCAGGTCACCGTCTACGCCGGGGCGATCATGGTGTTGTTCCTGTTTGTGATCATGTTGCTTGGCGCCGAGCAATTGGGGTCGGGCTCCACGCTACCCTGGCAACGCCCACTGGCTTTTGTGCTGGGCGGGATCTTGCTGTTCGAAGCCGCCTATGCGGTCCTGACGCGGGTTTCCGGACCGGCAGTCCCCAACCAGATTCCGGCGACCTATGGCTCGCCAGCCGAGATTGGCGCCCTGCTATACAGCGTCTACCTGTTGCCCTTTGAAGTGATTTCGATCTTGTTGCTTGCCGCGATGGTCGGCGCGATCGTGTTGACCCGCAGGCGGGACCAGGTGGGCTGATCAGGATCAGCCAGCTGATCCCGGTCATCGCCCGGATACGAAAACGGTGGAGGAGAAGATATGGTGCCCATACAATACTATACGGCTCTGGCAGTGCTCTTGTTCATCCTGGGTACCTTGGGAGTACTGATCCGGCGTAATGCCATCATCGTTTTTATGTCGATTGAGCTGATGCTAAATTCCGCCAACCTGGCATTTGTCGCTTTTGCGCGGGCGCGCCAGGCGTTGGACGGTCAGGTTTTTGTCTTCTTTGTCATAGCTGTAGCGGCGGCTGAAGTGGCAGTCGGGTTGGCATTGATCGTGGCGATTTTCCGCTCCAAGCATAACATTGATATTGATCAGATCAACAGCTTGCAGGGATAAGCGAGGGTAGCTATGTTACTTGAAGAAGCAATATCGAGTGGACCGACGTTCTTCAGCCTGGCGCCCTGGATCGTTTTCTTCCCGGGGATCGGTTTGCTGATCAATATCATCTTCGGCGGGATGATCCTGGAGCGGGGCAAGTGGGGCGAAAAGATCGTCGGCAGCATCGCCAGCCTGGCGTCCGGGCTGGCATTTGTGGTGGCAGTGCTCCTGGCGATCTCGCTGCAGGGACACCCGGAAGGCCAGATTGTGACCCTGACAGATTGGATCACCATCGGAGATCTGAGCATTCCCTGGGCGTTCCAGGTGGATACGCTCTCGGTGGTGATGATGCTGGTCGTATCCGGCGTGGGTACGTTGATCCATATCTATGCCATCGGTTACATGCACGAGGATGTGCGTCATAACGGCGACCCCAACCGCTTCCGGCGCTTCTTTGTGTTCATGAACCTGTTTATCGCCGCGATGATGATCCTGGTCAGCGGCGATAACTACATGATGCTGTTTGTCGGCTGGGAAGGTGTGGGCTTGTGCTCCTACCTGTTGATCGGCTTCTGGTACGAAAAAGGCAAGGACGGCATTGGGAATGCGATGGCGGCGAAGAAGGCCATGATCACCAACCGCATAGGCGATTTTGGCTTTTTGCTGGCGGCTTTCTCGATCTTCTGGACCTTCGGTACGTTCAATTTCCACAGCATTTTCGAAAAAGCGCCTGAAGTAGCGGCGCAGAACCCCGAGGCGTTGCTGTTCATCACCCTGTGTATGCTGATCGGCGTCACCGGTAAGTCGGCTCAGCTGCCGTTGTACGTGTGGTTGCCGGACGCGATGGCCGGCCCGACACCGGTTTCTGCCCTGATCCATGCTGCAACCATGGTCACCGCCGGCGTTTACCTGATCGCCCGTTCGGCCGAGCTCTATGTGCTGGTGCCGACTGCCCAAACGGTCGTCACCCTGGTCGGCGCCGCCACGGCGCTTTTCGCGGCCACCATCGCGGTTGGCCAATTCGACATTAAAAAGGTGCTGGCCTATTCGACCATCAGCCAGCTGGGCTTCATGGTGGCCGCGGTAGGTATGGGCGCTTTCGTCGCCGGTATGTTCCACCTGGTTACGCATGCATTTTTCAAAGCGCTGCTCTTCCTCTCAGCCGGCTCGGTGATCCAGGGCCTGGAACGTGGCCATCATCATGTAGCGCACGACCCCAGGCTGAAGAAGCATGTAAAGGGGCACGGGCACGAATTTGATCCGCAGGACATGCGCAATATGGGCGGGTTGAGAAGCCAGATGAAGATAACCTTCTGGGTGTATTTGATTGGCGCCATCGCCCTGACCGGCATTCCTCCTCTGGCCGGGTTCTGGTCAAAAGATGAGATCCTGGCGGAGGCCAATCACCTTAACCTGACCGCCTATATATTGCTGACCCTGGCTGCGATCTTTACTGCCTTCTACATGGCTCGCCAGGTGCTCATGGTGTTCTTTGGCAAGGCGCGTACCCCTGCCGCCGATCATGCTCAAGAAAGCCCGCTCGTCATGACAGTTCCGTTGATGGTCCTGGCAGCTCTGACCGTACTGGGCGGGGCGCTAAACCTGCCCTTTATGGGTTTCCACAATTTGACCCTGTGGCTGGAGCAAACCCTGGAAGGGGTGGTGAAGGAGGGCGAATTCGTCGTGCTTGTGGCGCTGTTGAGCACCGGCTTGACTCTGGTCGCCTTTGGTCTGGCCTGGTGGCTATACAACCCTCGGCGCTACGAGGAATTCTGGGGCGCGCCCGCCGCGCGTCGAGCTGATGATCCATTACGCAGTTACATCGGCCCGGTCTTCGATACGTTGAAGAACAAATATTGGGTCGACGAGCTTTATTGGACGGTGATCCTCAATCCATATATTTCCCTGTCGCGCTTCCTGGCCGACGTGATCGATTGGCAGTTCTGGCACGACTGGTTCCATGACAAAGCGATTGTGGGTAGCTACAACATGCTTACCAGGCTGTTGGCCGTACGCTTCGACCTGGGTGGGATTGACGCCTTTTTCAACGGTCTGGCGCGGCTGGTCCAACGATTTGCCGGCCTGTTACGTCGAGTGCAGACGGGTTACGTCCGCAACTACGCCCTGATGATCTTCGTCGGCGTTGTGGTTATTCTTGGATATTTGTTGCTGCGGTAGCAGACTTGTTCAGCGGCTAAAGCCGCCGGAGGACGATCCATGAGCCCGATGTTTACATCGCATCTGATCAACAACCTTTTCCATCCCCTCACCCTGGTAACCTTCTTCCCCCTGGTGGGCGTGCTGGTGATCCTGTTCCTGCGACAGGAACAGAAAAACCTGGTGCGTTGGGTCGCGCTGGTTACCTCGCTGATCACTTTCGGCATTTCGCTGTTGGTGCTGGCTAACTTTAACCCGGCCGAGCCTGGATTGCAGCTAGTGGTCGACATCCCCTGGATCCCGATTGCCGGCTGGGAGATCCACTATTTCCTGGGTGTGGATGGTCTGAGCATCCTGTTGGTTTTGCTCACCACGCTGCTCACCCCGCTTTCAATCCTTTCCACCTGGACGGCGGTCGAAGACCGGGTGAAGGATTTCATGCTGTTCTTCCTCCTGCTGGAGGTTGGCATGGTTGGGGTGTTCCTTGCGCAGGACCTGTTCTTATTTTACGTCTTTTGGGAGTTCACCCTGGTGCCGATGTATTTCCTGATCGGCGTTTGGGGCGGCCCACGGAGGATGTACGCAGCGGTTAAGTTCTTCCTTTACACGATGGCAGGCTCGATCCTGATGCTGCTCGCCATCTTGTGGCTTGGTATCTACCAGGGTAGCTTCCAGTTGCCCGATCTGGTCGCCAAGGGCGGCATCCCGGCGGATATCCAGCTCTGGCTATTCCTGGCCTTCGCGGCCGCTTTTGCCATCAAGGTGCCCATGTGGCCGTTGCACTCCTGGCTGCCGGATGCGCATGTCGAAGCGCCGACGGCCGGCTCGGTCATACTGGCGGGTGTGCTGCTAAAGATGGGCACGTATGGTTTTCTGCGCTTCAACCTGCAGCTCTTCCCCCAGGCTTCAATACAGCTCGCGCCCTGGATGGCCGGCCTGGCGGTGATCGGCATCCTGTATGGCGCGGCGGTCTCTTACGCACAGAAAGACGTCAAGAAGCTGGTGGCTTATTCCTCGGTCAGCCACCTGGGGTTCGTCGTGCTCGGCTTGTTCGCTCTGAATTCACAGGGCATCCAGGGCGGCATCCTGCAGATGGTCAACCACGGGCTGAGCACAGGCGCCTTGTTCCTGGTCGTCGGAATGATCTATGAGCGGCGGCATACCCGCGATATGGATGCTTTTGGCGGCCTGTGGAAAATAATGCCGGTTTACGGGGCTCTGACTCTGATCGTCGCCCTATCCTCCATGGGCCTGCCTGGCCTGAACGGCTTCGTGGGCGAGTTTACCATCCTGCTTGGCGCCTGGGGCGCCGGACAGCCTGGCGGCTCACTGGGTACATTCTGGTTCGCCGGGCTGGCGGCGGTGGGTGTAATCCTGGCTGCGGTATACATCCTGCTGATGTTCCAGAAACTCTTCCTCGGCCCGGTCACCCATGAAGAAAACCGCAATTTGAAAGATATAAACTGGCGCGAGATTGGTGTCCTGGTCCCGTTGATCCTGCTGATCTTTTGGATTGGCCTGTATCCGAAGCCATTCTTCAACCTGATGGCCCCGGCAGTGGACCAGCTGGTTGCTGCGATCCAGACGGCAGCAGTGGCCGGTATTCCTTAAGTATTATGTTGGGCTGCATCTCTGGCGCAATTTATATTGGGTCCTTCGCGCAGGACGTATGATGTACCAGGAGCAAGGTTATGACGACCGATGCAAACATGGCCAGTGAAATTTGGGTTTCCCTTCAAGCAATCTTACCCCTGCTTGTCCTTAGCGTGTGGGCATGCGCTCTGCTGCTCATCGACCTTTTCATCGCCCGAGAGCACAAAGGATGGACGGCGGGCCTGGCCGCCCTGGGATTGGTGGTCAGCTTGGTTTTGGTGATCGCCAGGGTAGGTGAGGCGGTCTCCGGATTCGGCGGTATGGTCATCGTGGATGATTTTGCTAACTTTGTGAGCTGTTTGCTGTTGTTCAGCGGGTTGGCGGCAGTCGCCCTGGCTTATGATTATCTCAACCGCATGGGCATCGAGCATGGCGAATACTATGTTTTGCTGTTGTTCTCCATCGCGGGGATGATGCTCATGGGGATGTCTGGGGACCTGATCATGGTATTTCTGGCGTTGGAATTGCTATCGATACCGCTATATGTCCTGGCAGGCATTGCCGTGCCGCGTTTGACCTCGGAAGAAGCCGCGATTAAATACTTCTTGTTGGGCGCCTTTTCCTCCGGCTTTTTTGTGTTTGGCACTGCGCTGGTCTACGGCTCGACCGGCTCGACATCTCTCAAGACGATCGCAGAGGTGATCGGTGCGGGAAATTATGACCTGACTTTGTTGCTGGCAGGGGTGGGGTTGATCCTGGTGGGCTTGAGCTTCAAGGTGGCAGTGGTGCCGTTCCACATGTGGACACCCGATGTTTACCAGGGCGCGCCATCCGCGGTGACAGCCTTCATGGCAGTGGGTGCCAAGGCTGCCGGATTTGCTGCCCTGTTGCGGATATTCACCCTGGTGATGCCTTCTATCTCATTAAACTTAACTCCAATCCTGTGGGCGTTATCAGCGTTGACCATGATCCTGGGGAATGTGGTCGCCATAGCACAGAGAAATATTAAACGAATGTTGGCTTATTCCAGCATTGCCCATGCAGGTTATATCCTGATGGCATTGGTGCCGTATGGGAATCCAGCGGTTTCGGCCGATTCGGTAGCCTCAGCGCTATTTTATCTGGTTGCCTATGCCTT
>MGNS01000098.1:372-4520 GCA_001795165.1 Chloroflexi bacterium RBG_16_57_11 | reverse complement strand
GGGCGGTCGTGATCGCTTTAGAGCAGCGCGGGGAAAAGGGCCTGGAGCTGAGCGATTATGCCGGGTTGGGACGGAAACAACCGGCACTGGCGGCGGTCATGACCGTGGCGATGCTTTCCTTCACAGGAGTGCCTCCGACGATCGGATTTGTGGGAAAATTCTACCTTTTCCGCACGGTGATCGAGGGCGGATTTATCGGCCTGGCGTTGATCGGCGTGCTCACCTCGTTGGTCTCGGCATACTACTACTTGCGCGTGGTGGTGATTATGTATATGCAGGAAGGCGAGCCGGCGGTGCGCCGTGAGAACTGGCTGGACGCCACGGGATTTATCTCCGCCATCGCCGTGGTGGTGCTGAGCATCTTCTCCGCGCCGTTGATCTATTTAGCTACGCAAGCGGTTCTCCAGCTGCTCTAGCCTTGACCGGCAGGCAGGGTGTGGCCGTTTCGCCGCCATACCTGCAATTTATTAACTTCCCTTGCGATTGTGTTTGAAAAGTGGCATAATAGAGTTTCTGTGGCTGGGCCGTTCGGTCCGGCGTCAGAATTTAAGCCTAAGCGTAATGAACAGGAGTGAACCATCGATGGTGAAAGATTTTACCCCCAGGCTGGCAATTGTTCTGCTGCTAGCCGGATTAATCCTAAGCGCTTGTTCTTCGATTGGCGGCCCAACGCCTACCGAAGTGGAAATCATTTTCGACCCGGCGGAAGCCCAGACCCAGGCGTCTTCTACACATGTAGCTACGCCTACCCTGCGACCTACCCCCACTGCAACGGCTACCTTAAGCCCGACCGAAATACCTACTCCAACGAACACGCTGGATCCTTACCACGCGATAATCGCCCAAGGGGTTCAGCAACGCGAGGCAGGTGATTTCGACGCGTCAATTGGAACGTTGAGCGAAGCGATAAAAATGGATACAGCCAACCCGGAGGCTTATATCCAGCGCGGCATCACCTACAACGTGAGTGGCAATGCAGACCAGGCGCTGGTTGATTTCAACTTTGCGATTAACTACGACCCGAATTCGGCGGAGGCCTACAATGCCCGCGGCGTCGCCTGGACACAGAAGAACCAGATCAAGCAGGCTATCCTGGACTTTGACAAGGCGCTGGAGCTGAAGTCGGATTATTTGGGTGCATTCACCAACCGCGGCATCGCTCATTTGAACCGGGGCATTAATGAGCAAAACCAGGAAGAAATCGATGCTGCTTTTGCTGACTTATCTCGAGCGGTTGATCTTGAGCCAGATAACCCGGAGGTGTATTTCAACCGCGGCCAGGCTTACCTGATCGCCAGCCAGACCACCAATGACCCATCATTTTTTGACCTGTGTATCGCCAATTTTAACCAGGCAATTGCCTTGGACCCCACCAACCCCGAAAGCTTCAACAAGCGCGCCACCTGTTCTGTGCTGAAAAGTGACTTCGAAGGCGCATACAACGATTTTTCCGAAGCCATCCGTTTAGCCCCCGAGCAGGCGCGATATTATCTTTACCGCGCCGCCCTCTATCCGGACGCCGGGGACCTGGAAACATCCCTGGCCGATGCGCAGAAGGTGCTCGATCTGACCCAGGGCGTACAAGCCACCACAGAGATCACCGAGATGCGCGTTTCTGCAGAGCAGTTGCTGAAGGATCTCCCGACCATGTCCGCCTCAACACCGACCCCCCAGCCATGAGGAATCTGTAGTCTCGACTGTAATGGCACTGGCGTTGGCGCAATGATCGCCGCCTAAGTGGCTGCTGTTGCCGCGATCCGTATGTAAACCTTTCGACTTTCGACCATCAGGCCTCCCAAGGGACACCTCGGGAGGCCTGCGCGTCGGGTTGGATTTAAAAATCGAGATCGTTGTGTTCATGATCCGGGCTTCTGAAGGTGAAAAAGCCGGCTTATTTTAAGAAAAGGTTAAGCGAATCGGTTAAATTGGTTACGAAAAGTATTGACTCTTATTAAGCGTTATGCTATAATCCAAATCTGTACGGTCAAAACGACACGTCACCATATTTGAAGAAAAGGAGAATGTTCGATGAAGAAAATATCTTTGCTCATCCTGTTGGTCATCGTGCTGTCCACCGTTTTGATGGCGGCTGTACCGACCAAAATGTCCCGCCTGACCATCATCAACAAGTCTGATTATGATGTCTTCATGAAGCTGACGGGTTCCGATGTCACCGAGGCGTTCTATTACCTCACCATCCCGACCGGCTCCCGCGACCAGCCCACCGTCAAGATCTTCACGGTTATGCAGGACCTGTACGAGCGCGAGACCTGGGCATGCAATGGCTTCCGCACCACTGGCCAGCTGTTCGTTACCGGAAACCTCCGCCTGACCTTCACCCCCTGCGGTGTCTTCTTCGCCACCAGCGCCAAGCCGATCAATGGCGAGCCGACGATGGAGAAGGTCGTGGCCTTCCGCTATCTCTTCCCGGTTGGTAAAGCAAGCTTCTCCTGGTGGGATGCTAACCTGTATGGTGGTTACTGGAACTGGGGCTGCGCTACCTTCGCATGGCGCGCTCGCACCTACCGCCGCCCGATCGTCGACGGCTGCCTCTGGCGCTACCAGTACTAATCCGATGACCTTGCTGGGACCCACGATGGCCCTGGCCGGATGACCAAATCGAATATCGAATAATGTTCGAGGCCCTGCAATTGCAGGGCCTCGATGTGTTTAACCGATGGATTTCTGGGAGGCCTGTTATTAAAACCGTTTCCAGATCAGCCATGCAGCAACCAGCAACAATGGCAACAGCCCGGTTGCGCACGGCCCTGCAGCCGGGCGATTGTCAACTAGGGGGGCGCTCTCGGGTGTGGTTGGGCTTGCATAGGGGGACCCCGAAGGCGTTTTTACAGGTCCGGAGGCGATTTCAGTGGCAGGTATTTCCACCGGTGGGACCGAAGCATCTGCTGCGACCACTTCATAGGCTTTTCCGCCCACCATTACGATCACGCGCGGTCCCAGGGCAAAAGCCGCCGCCAGTTCCGTTCGCGCGGCGATCAGCTCGAAGTAGTCTTTTGACAGGAAGGCCACCTGGGTCGCCTGCATGCGTTGGGGATCGAAAGCCGTATCGACCCACTTCTCGCCGTCGAACAGAAAGGTGTGCGAGCCGGCCACGCGAATTCGCTGGGCGACCTCTTGCGCGGGAGCTGCGGGGGCTTCGGCGCCTTCCAGCTCACTCAGGTTGGCGGCTTTTTCGACGGCTGCCTGCCCGGAGGCCGGTTCGGCGGGCATCGCCTGCAGCTGGTTGAATTGCTCGGCTGCGATGCGCTCGCGCTCTTCCACACCCAGGGGGTTCTCTTCGGTGACCAGGTAGGAGGTGTAGGGGGTGACGATCCCGAAACGGATGCTCAGGCGCACAATTTGATCGATGGTTTCCTGATCAGCGCCTTTCAAGCGCACCTGGTTGAGCAGATATCCGATCTTGCGTGTGGCCCACAGGCGAGGGATCGCTGCCAGCGGATAAACCTCCGGGGTACTGGCAGCGAAGACCTGGTCTGGGAACTCAAAAGACTGTTCTCGACCTTCGACCATGCCCCTTAAAACGATGGTTGCTTTACCACTATCCCGGTAACGCCCGGCGAGGATGATCTGCGAGCCGCTGAAAAGGTCGGGCAAGGGTGTAGGATAAAGATCGTAAACGCCCAGCCCGCCAAAATCGAGGCTCAAATCGGCCAGCACAGGTGTGCTGATTTTCTCATAGAAGGCCGATAGAGTCTCGTCCAGGCGCTCTTCGGGCAGCACATAGGTGGTAGCGCCGTGATGAGCCTGCGCCAGAGAATCCAGCAGGTAGGTATCGACGTCATAGCCCACCCCAAAGGCGAACAGGCGCAGGTTCGGTGAGGCGGCCCTGGAAAAATCTTCCAGGATTTTTTGGCTGTCGATGACACCTTCGGTGGGCAGACCGTCGGTCAGGAAGATCAGGTAAGTGGGCTGCTCCGCCTCGGTCATACTGGCGGCTTCGAGCAACGCGCGGTGAATGTCGGTGCTTCCCTGGGCGCTCTGTCCCTCGATCCAGCGGGCGGCTTCGGGGGCCTCCGATGCAGGGCGCAATCCGCCGGCGTAACTCTCCAAACCGGTGCTGAAAGTGATGACATCGAAGCGATCCTGTGGTCCCAGGTGCTCCAGGATGTAGCGGCCTGCGGCCTGGA
>MGNS01000098.1:254-366 GCA_001795165.1 Chloroflexi bacterium RBG_16_57_11 | reverse complement strand
GAAATTTTTCACCGTCCATGCTTCCGGAACGATCCAGCACCAGGATTACATCCTTGGGGAGAGGCTTATCGCTGGCTTCGGGCTGTGGCGCCAGCAGGAGAAGGAAGAAGCC
>MGNS01000098.1:0-232 GCA_001795165.1 Chloroflexi bacterium RBG_16_57_11 | reverse complement strand
CGGTAGCTCAGCAGGTGCAGGGCAGTCTGCTCACCCAGCGAATAATACAGGGCAAAATCGGTATCGGGGATCGCCTGTCTGGCTTCATAACCGGCGCGGACATGCCGGGCGCTCTCACGCTGGATATCGACCGGGTGGCTGGGCGAATAAACCGCCCGGATCGGAGCGCCGGCGCGCACGTCCACGCTGATGGAGACCTCCTCGAGCGGCCAAAGCGAAAACTTCTCGGTGT
>MGNS01000097.1:11930-13349 GCA_001795165.1 Chloroflexi bacterium RBG_16_57_11 | reverse complement strand
CGCCCGAACTCCGCGCGCTGCTCTTGAAGTGGGTGGAGCGCCTGCAAGGTCAGGGACAGGCTGACAAGGCTCACGAAGTGTTGTTATGGATGGAAAGAAATTCCAGCCAGTGATGTCCTGCTCGATCTCTGGCGAGACTTGCCTTGCTTACCCCGCTGTATGGCTGTTATTATCTTTCTCACTCCGTCATGCGAGGGTCGAAAGCGTCGCGCACACCTTCACCGAAGAAATTGTAACCTAACACGACGGTCAGAATAGCCAGGCCGGCGAAGGTTGTCAGCCACCAGCTATAAAACTTGTAGCGCCCGAGCGAGATCATGGCGCCCCATTCGGGAGTAGGTTGGACGGCCCCCAGACCGATGAAGCTCAGCGCCGCAATGGTCAGGATGACGCTGCCCGCATCCAGCGAAGCCTTGACCAGGATCGGCGCAAAGGTGTTGGGCAAGATGTGGGTAAACAGAATGCGAGGATGTGAGGCGGCCAAGGCTACCGAGGCGGTGACATAGTCGCTGTTCTTCACGCTCAGCACCTGGCTGCGCATCAGCCGGGCATACTCCGGCCACCACACCAGCACCATGGCAATCAGGGCGTTGATCAGGCTTGGTCCCAGCACGGCTGCAATGGCCAGTGCCAGTACGATGGATGGAAACGCCAGGGTGATATCGGCCACGCGCATGATGGCCAGATCGTACGCGCCGCCGATATACCCGGCTGATGCGCCAACCACCGTACCCACGATCACCGCAAAGACGATCACGATAAAGCCGACTGGCAGCGAGATGCGCGCCCCATACACCACCCGGCTGAACACGTCTCGCCCCAGCTCATCGGTGCCAAACCAGTGTTCGGCGGAGGGCGGCTTAAGCCGGTTGGTAACCTCCTGTTGTATGTAATCGTAAGGCGCGATCAGTGGGGCAAACAGGGCCACCAACGCCCAAAACACGATGATCCCCAGGCCCAGCATGGCGACTTTGTTGCGCCGCAGGGCGCGCAAGCGACGCTGCCATGGGCTCTCGGAAGGATTCAGTTGCCTTAATTTAGATTTTTCAATGGCTGGCATACCTCAGCTCTCCCGGATGCGCGGGTCAAGGAATGTGTACAGAATATCCACAAACAGGTTGACAAACATATAGATCACGGCAATCAACAAAGTCACGCCGGAGATGGCCGGATAATCCAGGTTGGCGGAGGCGTCAACGGCATAGCGTCCGATGCCCGGCCAGGCAAAGATCGTTTCCGTCATGATGGCCCCGCTCATCAGACCGGCAAATGCCAGGCCCATCAGCGTCACCAGCGGGATCAGCCCATTGCGCAGGGCGTGCCTGGTAATGACCAGCCTCTCGATCTGCCCCTTCGCCCGCGCCGTACGGATGTAATCCTGGGTCATCACTTCCATGATCGAAGAGCGGGAGATGCGAG
>MGNS01000097.1:8148-11922 GCA_001795165.1 Chloroflexi bacterium RBG_16_57_11 | reverse complement strand
GATGCAGGGCAGGATCAGGTGGCTGAGCGAGCTCCAGAAGGCTTCCGTATTCCCGGTTATCAGCGAATCAACCAGGAACAGACCGGTCACCTGATCGGGTGAGTCGATGCGCGCATCGATTCGCCCTGGTCCAGGGGCCCAACCAAGCAGGTAGTAAAACACGAATAATACCAGCAGTCCGGACCAGAAAGGCGGCATGGAAGCGCCCAGGAGTGAGAATACGCGCGTGAAGTGATCCACCGGGCGGCCGGAGTGGACTGCCGAAATAATCCCCAGCGGTAGGCCGAGCAGGATTGCAAAAATGAAGGAACCGATCGCCAGCTCAATCGTAGCCGGCAAGAAGGTCTTCAAGTCCTTGAAAACAGGATTCTTGGTCTTGAAAGAAGTCCCCATGTCGCCGCGCACCAGATTGTTCAGGTAAATCAGGTATTGCTCAGGCAGAGGTTTGTCTAATCCCCACTTGGCCGTGGCGGCAGCCACGGCTTCTGGATCTTCCATCGATTTTTCTGTCAGGATAACTGCCAACGGATCGACCGGCACAATATGGGTCACGATGAACAGGAGCAGCGTGATGCCCATCAGCATCGGGATCATGAGCACTAGGCGGCGAATGATATGCTGGATGAGGCTCATAAGTCCTACAGCCCTCCGTGGTCGATTGATTGGGGGCGGGCCAGGCGCCCGCCCCATCAGATGGCAGGTAGGTTACTTGGAAAGCTCGAACAGGTCAACGAACCACACCGGGTGGAACTTGAAGCCCTGCAGCTCTTTCCGGAAGGCGTGAATATACTGGAGCTGGTAAAGCATGGTGAAAGGCATCTCCTCCATCCACACTTCCTGGATCTTGACCACGGCGGCTTCGCGTGCCGCCGGATCGGAGGTGGTGCGGATTTCCTCGGCCAGTGCATGCGATTCTTCGTTCTTGAACCACATGCGGAATGCAATCGAGCGATCCCCCAGGCCGAAGTAGTCGGTCCACATGGTCACATCCAGGTAGTCGGGGGTCCAGCCACCGAAAGCCATGGGCAGCTTTTGGGCGCGCATCTCGGAGAGATAGACGCTCTGCTCGAGGGGCTGCAGGTTGGCGGTGATGCCCACCTCAGCCAGGTCGGATTGCAGCTTGGCTGCCACGATTTCACGGGTGGGGCTTGAGCCGTAGTACAGGTCAATGGTCGCGCCGTCCGGGTAACCGGCTTCGGCCAGCAAAGCCTTGGCTTTTTCAAGATCCCTCCCCTGCACTTTCGCCGGGTCGACGCCCATGATGCCGAGGGGTATGATGCTGGGCGCGCGCGTTCCATACCCGCTCAACACTGCCTGAGTGATGCCGTCGTAATCGATGGCGTACGCCACCGCCTGACGGAAGGCCTTCTTGCAGATGATTTCATGCGACTCGGGGCTCATCAGCGCATCATAGCTTTCTTGAGATTGCGCCTGGACGTCTTCAGGGCAGGTGTATACCATCGCCAGATAATTCATGTCCAGCGAAGTGTCAACTGAAGTAACGATATCGGGGTTGCCCATGGCCATGTCCATCAGGTCAGGGTCCAGGCTGTCCAGCATGTCGGCGTCGCCGCGCTCCAGCATCTGCAGCTTGGTGGAGGGATCCTCAACATGATTGATCACCACCCGCTCAAAATTGGGGGCGCCCTTCCAGTAGTTCTGGTTCGCCACCAGCTCGATGGAGGCTTTGGGCGACCATTTTGTCATAACGAACGGGCCCGATCCGGCCGAATTCTGATCCAGCCACTCTTTGGCTTTGTCGGTTTCCGCCGCGTCGGCCGCATCCGTGCCGCCATGCTCTTTCACCAGCTTGGAATCCTGGATGCCCAGGCTGGGGTTACAGGCGCTGGCCAGGAATTGCGGCAGAGGCTGCAGGACCCCATTTTCATCCGGCGCTGTGGTCACTTTGACGGTGTATTCATCGAGCGCTTCGATTTTGCCGACCCCATCCAGGTTGAAGGCTGGCGCGCCAGCGATGTTGATCAGGCGGTTCCAGGAGAAGACCACATCTTCTGCGGTCACCGGGTTGCCCGAAGCGAACTTGGCGTCCTCTCGCAGGTGGAAGGTGAATTCGGTGAACTCGGGGTTGACTTCCCAACTCTCAGCCAGGCGAGGCACGATGGTGTTCAAATCATCCGGGCGGATGTCAACCAGCGTATCATAGGTGTTGATGTGGATGAACAGGTTGGTAGTCTCACCTGCGTAACCGGGGTCCAGCGTCACCACGTCGTTCAGGTTCATGGCGAGCACCAGGGTGCCCCCCGCCGCCGGTTCGGCCGGAGGCTCGGTCACGACCGGGGCCTCCGTTGCGACTGGAGCCTCCGTCTCGGCTGGGGCAACAGGTTCGGCAGGCGCCGTGGTCGCTGCCGGAGCTACTGGCTCGGCAGGTTGTTCGACCTCGGGAGTTGCCTGAGGGGCACAGGCCACCAGGCTGGTGGTCAGGGCGACCACCACGACAACGAACAAAAGCACACGGTTCAATTTCATTTCTCCTCCATGATCGTTTTGTTTGTTAAGGTCGTTTCTCCATTTCACCTGTTGCCTGGCATCTCGCAATGACAGGCCACAGGGCCAAAATGAACCCCCCGTATTAAAGCAATATTATAGCATACAGGGATGCGAGGAGCATATTGCCGCTATTGCACAGGTCCTTCCAGGAGAGTCAGGGTACCGAGGCCGGCATCCAGCTCGGCCATGCAGCCCAGCGGGATCGTAGCCTGGTCGTCGACGTGCCCGATCATTAACCCCATCACCGCTGGTATACCCAGTGCACGCACCCTCTCCGCAAGGACTTCTTCCTGCAAGCGGTTCTGCGCCCACTCTGATGGGCGCGGCTCGGTGAACTTGCCAAATACAATCCCGGCCACTTTATGCAGGCTTCCCGAAAGCCATAACTGCGTCAACATCCGGTCGATGGCATAAACGGCTTCGCCGACGTCTTCGAGGAAAAGGATCGACCCGGAGAAATCCGGCATGTAAGGCGTGCCAACCAGGTGCGACACCAGGCTCAGGTTGCCGCCGAGCAGGCGCCCCTGCACTTTGCCGGGTACAAGCGTCGTGATGCGGTTGGCCCTGTCCACCCGCCCCTCGCCAGGCTCAAAAGGCGGCGCGGCACCCAACGACATTGGGGGCTGGGGGGTAATAAGCACCTTCTTGAACTCGGACAGCGTGTAGGGGGAAAAGACCTGGCCGGCTATTGGGCCGTGGAAAGTAACCAGCCCGGTTCTGTGATGAATGGCGAGCAGCAGGCTGGTGATATCGCTATATCCAAGCAGGATTTTTGGATGGAGGCGAATGGCCTCGTAATCCAACAGGGGGAGCAGGCGAGAGGCGCCATAGCCGCCCCGCACACAAAAGATCGCATCCACCTCTTCGTCAGCGAAAAAATCATTCAGGTCCTTGGCCCGGGCGACATCGTCCCCTGCCA
This sequence comes from Chloroflexi bacterium RBG_16_57_11, assembly GCA_001795165.1. Taxonomy (GTDB): domain Bacteria; phylum Chloroflexota; class Anaerolineae; order Anaerolineales; family UBA4823; genus RBG-16-57-11. The sequence goes on along the minus strand of MGNS01000097.1, from coordinate 8,495 downwards.
GGTAGCCATAGCGGTCGAACAGGTGCGAGGCCGGTTTGACGTGAAATCCGAGGGATTGGACGATATCGACGGCAAACCGCACACCCTCCGGCTCATTGGGCGGGCTGGATGGCGCCGCAACGCCAATGGTCTGTCCGATTGTTAATCGACGGGGCTTGATCATGGTCATTGGATCGGCTGAGGGAAGCAATATACTCCGGTGCCACCCATTTTAGCATGAAACGTTTCTACCACCCCGATGCTTTAATCTCTCGAAAAGCGATTGCGGATCGTCTCATAGCACAACCCATAGCCCCTGAGGAAACCTTGCCCTGCGACCGCGAGGGTTACAATGCGCCAATTGTCAC
>MGNS01000097.1:5106-8134 GCA_001795165.1 Chloroflexi bacterium RBG_16_57_11 | reverse complement strand
AAGAGGCGGGAATAAACAGCCTTATCTGGGCGGGAGGCTACAAGTTTGACTTCAGCTGGATCCACCTGCCCGTACTGGATGGGGACGGATTTCCGATCCAGCAGCGCGGCGTCTGCGCCTATCCTGGGCTATACTTCCTGGGCTTGCCCTGGCTGCATACGCCAAAATCCGGCCTCTTGCTGGGTGTCGGAGAAGATGCCGCTTATATCGCCTCCCAGATTGCAGGAAACAAATAAAGACTGTTACCCAGTTATAGTCAACTCCTGCACAAACGTCCCGTTGCGCAAGTCATCCAGCGCCTGCTGGATCTCGAGGGTGGTATTCATCACGAACGGTCCATAGGGCACGATCGGCTCGCGAAACGGCGCGCCGGCCATCAACATAAAGCGCACTTGGGAATCCGGCGCAGCCCGCACCTTCAAGTGGTCGCCATCGCCGAAAATGGCCATGCGCACAGCTTCCACTCGCTCGCCCCGGCCCGCCTGGTCCAGGCCAAAATCGCCTCGACCATCGAAAACGTACGCCACCGCGGTGTGTCCACCCGGGATCGATTGGACGAAGCTTACCCCCGGCTCGAGCTGTACATCCATATAGATCGGGTTGGCCGCGATTTCGGTCACCGGACCGCTCATCCCCGCCACTTCCCCGGCGACGATGCGTATGGTCGCACCATCCACCTGCACGGATGGGATGGAATCGGCGTTGACCTCCTGGTAACGTGGCTGGCTCATTTTCAGAGCCGCAGGCAGGTTGACCCACAACTGAAAGCCATAGATGTTTCCATCTGGGCTTCGGCGTGGCATTTCTTCATGCAAGATGCCGCGGCCTGAGGTCATCCACTGGACGTCTCCCGGTCCGATGAGGCCGGCATTGCCCAGGCTATCCCTGTGATTTACCGAGCCCTCCAGCATATAGGTGACGGTCTCGATGCCCCGGTGTGGATGCATCGGGAAGCCACGAATTGGGCCTTCGATGGGGTCATTGAAAGCAAAGTGATCGAAGAGCAAAAACGGATCAAAAAGATTGGCGCGGCTGGGCGCGATCGACCGTCGCAGCAGCACGCCTGCACCTTCGATGACCATTTTTGGTTCGATGATGTTTGAAACAAAACGGGGTGTGTCCATCGATTCTATCCTGTGATGATCAAGCTTTCGGACTATTGTAATCTGGTGATGACCAGTAATCGGATAAATTGTACCAGTGTAATGTCAAATGAGTATAGGTGCAGGATAAGAAAACTGTAAGAAAAATGGGTCATAATAGTCTGGATTTCAAGTCGATATAGATATAGATACGGTATAATCGCCACCTATGAAGCGGGTCATGCTCACATTGATTGTGGCTGTATTATTAGCGAGTTGCAGCAGCCTCCCGGCGCAAGAAAAAATCACCTTTATGGTCTTTGGCGACCTAGCCGAGCTAGAAGCATACCGGAAGTTGGTAGCAGCCTTCGAAGCCGGGCATCCCGAGGCCAGAGTCGAATTGACCCACATCCCTGATCAGGCCGACTACCGTAAACGGCTGGCAGCAGATTTTGCCGCCGGTTCACCAGCGGATGTGGTATTGCTCAATTACCGTCGCATAGGTCCCTACGCTGCAAAAGGCGCTTTGCAGCCACTTGGCCCATACCTGGAGGAGAGCGGGGTTACATCTGTGGAAGACTTCTATCCGGAGGCGATCGAGCCCTTCAAATGGCAGGGGCAGTTGTTGTGCATCCCACAGAACCTTTCCAGCCTAGTGGTGTACTACAACAAAGACCTGTTTGACCAGGCCGGGCTGCCTTATCCTGAGGATGATTGGACCTGGGAAAACTTCCTGGCAGCAGCGCAGAGGCTGACTCGCGACCTGGATGGCGACATCCGCCCCGACCAACACGGCCTGGGCTTCGAGGTCTCACTGGCCCGCTTCGCCCCATTCATCTGGCAAAACGGCGGCGAAGTGGTCAACAATACCTTTGCTCCGGTGCGGCTGGCGCTGGATAGGCCCCAGTCACTGGACGCGATCTCGTGGCTGATCGCGCTTCAAACCAAACACCATGCAGTACCTGACGCCGAGCAGGAGGCCGCAGAAGATAGCGAGAGCCGCTTTTTGAATGGACGGCTGGCAATGTACCTGAACAGCCGGCGCGGCGTTCCAACCTATCGACAAATTACAGCTTTTGATTGGGATATTGCTCCCTTGCCGCGCAAAGTCCGCACTGCCAGCCTGGTGCATGCCGATGCCTACTGTATGCCTGCCTCGGTCAAGAATAAAGATTTGGTGTGGAAGTTCATTGAGTTCGCCAACTCGGTTGAAGGGCAGACCATCGTTGCCGCATCTGGGCGAATAGTGCCTTCGCTGAAATCTGTTGCCGAGTCGCCGGCCTTCCTCGATCCGCAACAGAAACCACTCAACAGCCGGGTATTTCTGGAGATGATCCCTCACTTGCGTGCGTTGCCCTCCACTGCTGGCTGGGTTGACGCTGAGGAGCTGGCAACCGCCGAGCTGCAACGCGCTTTTTACGGTCAGGCCGGCATCGAAGAAGCGGTGCAATCGGCGATATTACTGGCGCAACCCTACCTGGGTGATGCGTATGCGCCTTAAACCAGGTAAGAGCAAAGGGATTCGCCAGCAAATTCACCCGGATTTGGGCTGGGGTTAGCCAGGATCATGGGATCACGGTGGGATTACCAGAGAAAGTCGGCGCTTCTGCTTTTGCCGTACCTGATCGGTGCGTTTTTTCTGGTGGGTTTGCCGCTGATTCTATCTTTAGCGGTTTCATTTTTTACTTACGATGGGCTGAGTGCACCGACCTGGGTGGGACTGGCAAACTTTCGCGAGATAGCGTTCGATCCTCTGTTTCGAGTGGCCCTGGTCAATTCGCTGACTTTCATCTACCTGGCCGTGCCGCTACGTTTGTTGGCGGCATTGGGGCTGGCATTGTTGCTCAGCCGCCCGCGCCCGGGGACAGGATTATATCGTGCGCTGGTATTCCTACCCACCGTGGTGCCGGAGATCGCCTATGCTTTGCTCTGGCTGTGGATTCTGA
>MGNS01000097.1:4779-5097 GCA_001795165.1 Chloroflexi bacterium RBG_16_57_11 | reverse complement strand
GCCCGCTCAACCAGATCCTGCGCCTGCTTGGCCTGGCTGCACCAGCCTGGCTGGTGAACCCGGAGACCGCTCTGCCCGCGCTTGTAATGATGTCGCTCTTCACCATTGGTGAGGGCTTTGTAATCCTTCTGGCGGCGCTTAAGTCAATCCCCACGGAGGTGTACGACGCTGCCTGGGTGGATGGCAGCGGGCGCTGGCAGGCTTTCACTCATATCACCTTGCCGCTGCTCAAGCCCTGGCTGGTGTTGCTCATCTTTCGGGACGTTATCTTCACCTTTCAAACCACTTTCACGCCAGCTTACATCATGACCGGCGGCG
>MGNS01000097.1:0-4702 GCA_001795165.1 Chloroflexi bacterium RBG_16_57_11 | reverse complement strand
CGGTGATGATGCTGTGTATGATCTTGTTCACCCTTGGCCTGCTGGTTTTACTTTTTGCAATTTTCCAGGAGTGGGGCTATGAGGAAGTCTAGAGGCTGGCTATCCCAGGCGAGCTTTTACCTGGTGGCGACGCTGGTGATCCTACCGTTTGTCATGCCGCTGGTGTGGATGGTCGCCTCTTCGTTGCGCACACCCGGGTTGCCACCGCCGCGCGGCATCGATTGGATCCCTCAGCCATTGGCCTGGGGAAACTACCCGGCAATCTTTACCATGATTCCGATGGCGCGGTATATCTTAAATTCATTGCTGGTCTCAGGAATGGCAGTATTTCTTACCTTGCTGGTCGCCTCATGGGCGGGTTTTGGCATGGCGCAGCTCAGTCGCCGCTCCTGGCGTCGTTTGCTGGCGCTTTCGGTGGGCTTGCTGATGGTGCCGGTCACAACCCTATGGCTGACGCGCTTTTTGTTGTTCAACGCCTTGGGCTGGATCGATACTTACCTAGCCCTTCTGGCGCCTGCCTTGATGGGCTCCAGCCCATTTTTCGTGCTTCTGTTCTATTGGGCTTTCCGCCGTCTGCAAGCTGAGTGCTTTGAAGCCGCCCGCCTGGAAGGTGCAAGCCCGCTCGATATATGGTGGCAAATTGGGTTACCCCAGGTGCGCCCGACTATCGCTGCCGTAGGATCACTGACATTTATCCTTTACTGGAATGATTTTATAAATCCGCTGATCTACTTGAAATCGCAATCCCTGTACACCCTGGCTGTCGGCTTGCAGCAGTTCCAGCAGCTCGACCGCACCAACTGGCCGCTTTTGCTGGCCGCAGCGCTGGTGATGACTCTGCCGGTCGTCGCGTTATTCTTTTTAACCCAACGATATTATTTACAAGATTACCCATAGGGAGCGTCATGTTCGCCGCTTTTATGTTGCCGGTTGTGCTCACAGCAGCAGCGACACCGGACAGTGATCCGAGCCGAGGATGTCATCGTGGATGGTAGCGTCCTGCACGTGTTCGGCCAGCGAGCTAGAGACCAGGAAATAATCCAGCCGCCAGCCGACGTTCCGCTGCCGGGCATTCGAGATGAAAGTCCACCAGGTATACTGGACGCGGTCGGGGTAAAGCTGTCGATAGATGTCGGTGAAGCCGTGCTCAAGATAGCGGTCGATCCAGGCCCGCTCCTCCGGCAGGAAGCCGGTGTTCTTCTCGTTCTGCCTGGCGTTGCGCAGGTCGATGGGACGGTGGCAAGTGTTAAAGTCGCCACACAGGATGATCTGCTCACCGGCGGCATGCAGATTATCGCAGTGGTCCAGCAGGTGGGCATAAAAATCCAGCTTATAGGGGACGCGCTCCAGGTCGCGCCCGCCGTTGGGAAAGTAGATGTTGAACAGGAGAAATTCAGGATGGCGGCTGCAGATCACCCGGCCTTCAGAGTCGAAGGCTGGTGCGTTCATACCGAGCAGAACTTGTTCGGGCTGCTGGCGGGCGAGCGTGGCGACACCGCTGTACCCTGGACGGGCCGCGGGGTTCCAAACCGCGTGCGGAAAGATTTGCTCCAGATATTTGCGCTGTGTCGGATCGAGCTGGCCAGGAGTGGAGCGCACTTCTTGCAGGCAGAGCACATCCGGTTGTAAAGTCTCCAACGATTCAAGCAGGCCTTTACCCAAGGCGGCGCGTAAGCCATTGATATTCCAGGTAGTGATTTTCATGAGCTGGATTTTAGCCTAAAAGATGCAAAAACTGGCGGCCAAATGACCGCCAGTTGCTCGTTTCTCATCCTGTGCCCTGAGGGTGGCCAGGATGATGGGCCGCCGAAAATGTTTGTTTCGAGCGGCCCATATTCAGTTGTCGGATCTGGGGCTACGGCAGGTTCAACAGCCAGGCGCTCAGACCATGGGTGGCGGCGTACATCTTGCGCTCGCCGGGGATGATGGTCAGGCCGGTCACCTCTACATACGGCATGCCCGGCGCGGACAGCGTCCAGCTGGTTGTGCCAGCCGCCAGGCTCATGACGCCGAAGTCGCTGGAGGAATACAGATCACCGGTCACGTCATCGCGCACTACATCGGTGACCGGCAGATCTTCCAGGTCATAGCTGATATCCGTGAAGGTCGCCGTGCCCGCCGCCGGGTTGTAGATCACTTCGAACACGTGTCCGGGCGTTAGCGGGGTGTTGGCGTTGAAGCCGCTGTAGGATACCCAGGCGTGGTTAGGGTCCGCCGGGTCTATGTAGATGCCGCTGACAAAGCGGTTCGGGGTCGAGGCGGTATCCAGGCGAGTCCAGGTCACCGCGGCGGCCGGATCGGCGTCGACGTTCTTCGAGATGAAAAGGCGGCCGGTTGTCGTCGCTGCCCAGGCGGTGGAGGTGTCACCCTTAGCGCGCTCGACGGCTGCGACTGCACCGCCGGCGCGGTCCCCGAGGGCTGAAGAGTTAAGTGCGGGCGAAGCAATCTGCTCCCAGTCGCCGCATTGAACGGTGAAATCGCCAAACCACTCGTTGCAGTGCTGGCGGAACTCGTCCAGGGTCATATTGCCCATTCCCCAGGTCTTGGTGCGCCAGACATTGAAAGTGCCAACAAACATCGTCTTGCTGACCAGCGGGTCGGTGATGATCGGGGCGTAGAACTGGGCGCCGGTGCCGAAGATCGGGTCGGCGATCCAGTTCCAATCGGCGATATCGCCGTTGCTGAAGTTGACATCCGGCGAGGCGTCATAGAAGGTGTGGAAACGGAAGTCCGGGTTGGCGGCGTCGAAGCCAGACTGGCCGCCATCACCGATCATAGTGTTCTCCCATTTGACCGGATTGCCGGTCGACTGCCAGGTGCCGTTATCCTGCGTGCCGCCTTGGACCAGGTTGACGTTGAACGGGCTGACCGACAGGCTCATGAACTGCAAGGTCGAAAGGCCCATGTTCATGCTCTCCAGCTTGGTGGGCACGCGCGACAGGATTTGCTTGCAGCGCGCCAGGCGAGTAGCACTGGTGATGCCGCGGTTTGGATCATCACACCAGGAAGAAACATCGGCGAACTCACCGCTAGAGCGCATCACACCACCATCGTTGGTCTCGAAGAACTGGTACGGGTTGTTCGGGTTGGTGACGATGGCGTGCTGGTCAGGGTGCAGGCCATTTGGATGGTAAATGTCGGTCGCATCCATGGTCATGTCCGTCCCGCTCACGCCTGCATCGGTGGACAGGATCAGGCCGCGCTTGTTCGACCAGTTCTCGCCGTACAGGTACGAGCCGCCGGTATAGACAATGTCCGGATAGCCTTCGGGAGTGTAAACGACCAGGTCGTACCAGCACTGCCCGGTGCACAGGTTGTAAGTTGCCACGCCAGGGTTTGCCAGGCTGTTGCTGGTCAGATCGGTGAAGACCGGCGCCCCGGTAGCGACGTCGTCGCTGCGGAACAGGCGGGCATAGGGAGAGCCGATGTTGCCCTCATAAACGTACATACGGGTCTTGCCATTAGGCAGAGCGGCAACGGCGATCCCCGGGCGGGTTTGGATCAACGCTGCGTTGAGCGAAGGCTTGATCTGGACCCAGGTTGCACCGGCGTCGTTCGAGCGCCACACGCCGCGGGCGTACGAGCCGGCATAAACAATCTCAGAATTCGATGGATCGAGCTCGACATGGCGCACACCGCGCGGCGAGCACACGCCGCCGTTGTTGAACTCGGTGAGATCGCCGGTGCACAGCGATGCGTCTGCCGAGCCGTTGTGGATGAAGCTCCAGGTGGCGCCGCCATCGGTGGATTTATACAGACCCCACTTGGCCGCACCGGGCACTGGGCGGGTGACGCCCGAGCAGCAGGTGGACGACATACCGCGCAGCGCGGTGGTGGTGCCGACGTACAGCGTATTCGAGTCGCCGGGCTTGACAACGATTTCGCCAATACCCTTCGCGCCCAGCTCGTCCTTGCCCAGCGGGCCGGTCCAGGTATTGCCGCCATCGGTCGACTTGTACAGGCCGACGCCAGCCACACAGCCTGAGCCGCATATGTTGGCCTCACCGGTGCCGACGAAGATGGTGTTTCCGGTCGGATCATTGTAGTCAATTGTCACTGAGCCGGCGGCATTGATGCCCAGCGGGCCAGCCAGGTATTCCCAGTGTGGTTGGCCATCCAGGGCATTCTTTGTCCGCCAGATGCCGCCACCTGCCGGGGTAACATACAGGCGACAGTCTCCAGGCTTGCAGGTCTTGCTGATGGCAACATCCGTTGTCCGCCCGCCGGCAAGATAATCATTCGGCACATAGCCGAATGAGTTGCGGAATTCAGTGAATGGATACAATGCCAGGCTGGGGCCTACCGTTACCCAGGTGTCAGGGCGGCCTTTGCCCTTGGGAAAGGGTCGTCCCTGGATATTTGAGTAAGCCTCACGGGCGGCGTCCATTTGCTGCACCGAGATGGTGTCAGCCGGATAGGCGCGCTGCATAAAAGCCGCCTCGGCTGCGGACCCCGGTCCTTCACCGGCCTCACCTCCAGTGCCAGGAATTGCTTTCTGGAGCTCCTGCAGATGCTTTGCCAGGGCCGTGGGCATCTCAGCCTCGGCGGCTTCGGCCTCGCCAGCTTCGCTGCGGGTCATCAAAGGGCGGCCCAGGCTAAGAAAGGCCGCCGCGCCGATTGCCAGAAGCAGCACCACAGCAAATATTCGGATAACAGTTGCTTTCTTCATGCGTTTCCTCCTGAACAAAAGGGTATTGAAATT
>MGNS01000096.1:12252-23492 GCA_001795165.1 Chloroflexi bacterium RBG_16_57_11 | reverse complement strand
GTATCCTCATCTTAAGCCTGGCATTTCTTATCTTATTGGCCACGCTGGGGATCAATATCACTCCGCTGCTGACCAGTTTAGGCATCGTCGGGTTGGGGCTTTCGCTCGGGGCGCAGACGTTGATCAAAGATTATATCGGAGGCTTGTTTGTGCTGTTAGAGAACCAGTACATCGTTGGCGAAATCATCACCCTGCCAACTGGCAACGGCACCGCAAGTGGCACAGTCGAGAAAATCACGATGCGAGCCACATGGGTTCGGGATCTAAACGGACAGATTTACGTTGTCCCAAACGGCGAAGTGCGCCTGTTATCGAACGCCTCTCGGGATTGGTCGCTGGCAGTCGTGAATCTGAACCTGGATTTCGATACAGACATGCGCAATGCAACCGAAGCGCTCCAGTCCGGTCTTGGACGGTTCACCAGTGATCCGGAGGCACAGCCTAACCTGCTGGAAGAGCCACAGATCCAGGCCTGGAGCAACCTGAGCGACTTTGCGATTCAGTTGCGCCTTTCTGTGAAAGTCCTGCCAGGCACCAGGGTCACTTGCGAGAGTCTGCTGCGCCGGTACGCGCTGGAGGCGCTAAACCAGGCGGGAATCTCCCCCTCCACACCTCTGCAGGCGTTACGCTTACAACAATAAGTTTTTTATAGCGATTTGGGGGATGTGGAAACCATCCCCCAAATCGATAAAGCTTTTACTGCCCGCTCATCTTGAAAAAGCTGGTGAGCTTCATCGCCAGGTTGAGATCACCGGCTAGCTTGATCTTGCCCATCATAAAGTACTGCATTCCGTTAGCGCGGCCAAGCAGCACGTCGCCGAAATCGCGCCCATCGGCGGTGACGGTTACCACCGGGCTTTCGGCCTTGCCCTCGGTGACTTTGCACTTGCCATCTTTGATTGCAATGATGTAGTCACCGCCCTCCTCGCCGGTCAGCTCATACTGTATGACGGCATCCAGGTCGGGAGCAGCTTCCGGTATAAAGAACTTTTCGTGATTATAAATCAGTGTTTTCACAGGTATGTCGGTCATATAGGGTTCTCCTTTGATGCGTGATTGGAATTATTTAGTTCAAATTCTCAAAAATCCCCGCCGCGCCCATGCCGCCACCGATGCACATGGTGACCATGCCAAATTGGACGTCGCGGCGTTTCATCTCATAAACCAGCTGGGTGGTGAGCTTTGCACCGGTGCAGCCCAGCGGGTGCCCCAGGGCAATCGCTCCACCGTTGACATTGGTGATCTCAGGGTCAAATCCAAGCTCGCGCATCACTGCCAGACCCTGAGCGGCAAAAGCTTCGTTCAATTCAATCAAGCCAATCTCATCGAGTGACAGGCCGGCGAGCTTTAGCGCCTTGGGCACCGCCACAATTGGTCCAATGCCCATGATCTCCGGTGGAACACCACCAACGGCGAAGGCGACAAAGCGCGCAAGCGGTTTTAGGCCAAGCGCTTCCGCTTTAGCGCGCGCCATGATCAACACACCCGCCGCTCCGTCGGACATCTGCGATGAGTTACCGGCCGTGACGGTGCCTCCCTCTTTGAAAGCCGGCTTTAGCTTGGCGAGAGCATCCAGGCTGGTGTCGCCGCGGGGTCCTTCATCGCGCTTGAAAACGAAGACACGATCACGCGTGTGGCCATTCCCACCTTCGGTAATGCATACTTCCATCGGGACGATCTCAGGGTCAAATCGCCCGCTTTCGACGGCCGCGAAGGCACGCTGGTGGCTGCGCAGGGCAAAGCCGTCCTGGTCTGCACGGCTGACGCCGTACCTGGCCGCCACGTTTTCGGCGGTCAGGCCCATGTTGGTGAAGGCATGCGGCATGTTTTCTGCCAGGTAGGGCATCGGGGCGAATTTCAAGCCGGTCATCGGCACCATGCTCATCGATTCGGCCCCACCGGCAATGGCGACCTGGATCTGCCCGGCCATGATGGCATAGGCGACATGGGCAATGCTCTGCATCCCTGAGGAACAGAAGCGGTTGATCGTCTCAGCAGGGACAGAGTTGGGCAATCCGGCGCGCAAAGCGACCATACGAGCCATGTTCATCCCCTGCTCGCCTTCAGGAAAAGCGCAGCCGAGCACCACATCATCGATCTCAGCTGGGGCGATCGCCGGGAGGCGCTTGAGCAAGTCTGCGATCACCGCCGCCGCCATATTATCCGGCCTTACGGTAGCCAGGCTACCCTTCTTGGCCTTGCCAACAGCAGTACGCGCCGCTGCGACAATTACAGGTTCTCGGGTTGGATCAAGTTGGTTCATAGGTAAGGTCTCCTTTGTTAGGATATTAGGCAATTAGGGAATTAGGAGGATGGATTGCGCAGCTTATCGCGGTGGCTGGAGATTGTTCGCACCAAGAGTGTAATGATCTGGACACAAATTTGCATGCGGCTCTCCAAGACCTCCGGTGGTAAGACATGGCGGGAGCGCAAATACCAGCCCTGAGATTCACGCGCCTCGCCTAAGGCGATGCGCATAATCCGAATGTAATCTGGTGTACCGACCCCGCGCCCATACGCCTCTTCAAGGTTTGCACACACACCGCCTGCACTGCGGATTAACTGCTGGACAATTTCGCGTCCACGATAATCCTTGCGTAGGCACTCACAATCAAGCCAAACCAGGTCGTAGAGGTACATGGCTAACCGGTAATAGGTAGATGCCCAGAGCGGATCTTCACGCAATCTTTTCGGCGTTTTCTCTTCCCATTCGTTAAAACTCAGTGAATAATCCTCGTTGCTCATTCTCAGAACCCTGATTCCCTAATCTATGTCATTCATAACCTAGTTTCCTAATTCCCTAACTCTTAATTTTCTAATTCCGTAAGGGCTTGCCGGTTTGCAGCAGGTTCCACATGCGCTGCTGGGTTTTTTCGTTGCCGCATAGCGAGAGGAAGGCCTCTCGCTCGAGGTCCAGGATGTACCGCTCGTCCACCCAGGTTGGGGCGCTCAGGTCCCCACCGGTGATCACATTGGCCAGCTTTCCGGCGATCACAGATTCATATTCGGTGATATAACAGCCCTGCGCCATCATATAAATCGCCACCTGAAGCGCGGCTTTTGTGTCGCGCCCGGCGGCATATATTTTCTCCGGCACGGGCGGTTTGTAACCGACCGCGGCCATGTGCAATACTTCCTTCTTGGCCTCAGACAGGAGCAAATCGCGGTTCAGGGTAACCCGGTCTGCGGTGCCGAGGAAACCCATCTGGCGCGCCTCCTCGGCGCTGGTAGCTACCTTCGCCAGACCGATCTGCTCGAAGACACGCTGGATAAACGGCAGCACCTCGGAGTTCTGGGTGCGCATCGGAGGATTGATCACCCGGCGCATCATTTCCTTGGTGCCGCTGCCCGCCGGTATCACCCCGGCGCCCAGCTCGACCAGTCCGGCGTATAACTCGGAGGCGGCTACCACGCGGCTGCCGCTCATGATCAATTCCGCCCCACCGCCCAGCGCCATGCCTGCCGGGGCGATCACCACCGGCTTTGGGAAGTAGCGGATGCGCATCAGGATGTCCTGCATATTCTTGACCAGCGCTTCCAGGTCATTCCATTGCTTATTCTGGGCGTTCATCACCACCAGGAACAGGTTGGCACCGGCGCTAAAATGTTCCGCCGCGTTTCCGATCACCAGCCCGTCGAAATCCTTTTGGGTGATATTTAGCGCATCCTGGATCATCGTGAAAATATCCACATCCAGAGCGTTCATCTTTGTATGGAACTCGACGCACGCCACGCCATCGACAAGATCCACCAGATCGGCGCCCAGGTTTTTCTTGATCACCTTGCCCTCCTTTTTCAGCTCAGGGAGGATGATTAATCCTTTCTGGCGTGAGATGGGGATGTAACCGCCTTTGGCGGGGTGGTAAACGCCCACTTTGATGCCATCTTTGTACTGGTAGAAAGTCTCACACCCCTGGGAGAGCATCTCATCCACCCACGGGGCGGGCGGGAAGTCGGCCTGACGCATCGCCTTACAGGCGTCAGACACGCCGAGCATGTCCCAGGTTTCGAACGGCCCGGCCTCACGGCCAAATCCCCAGCGCATGGCGTCGTCGATCGGTTTGGGCGTGTCCGCCACTTCGGGGATGCGCTCGGAGGCGTATGCCAGGCTATGGTAGGTCAAGGCGCGCACCAGCTGACCGGCCCGGTCCTCCGCCGCCAACAGCACTTTCAGACGGGCGCCGAGCTTTTCCATATCCCTGACCTTACCGATCGATTCGAAGCGCACCTTCTTGGGCGATTCGTAATCCAGGGTTTCCAGGTTCAACGCCCAGAATTCTTTGCCGCCTTCGGGTGTGCGAACCTCTTTATAGAAACCCTGCTTGGCCTTGTTGCCCAGCGATCCACGGCTCACCAGCGTATCCACCAGTTTGTTCACCCGCTCCGATCCCAGGTACTTCAAAGCATGGGCATCGTGAGGAATGGCCGGAGCCAGGTTTTTGCCCACGTGCTGCCAGACGTCGAGGCCCACCAGGTCTAATAATCGGAAGGTAGCGGTTTTGGGAAGACCGATCGCCGGACCGGTGATGGCATCTACCTCTTCCACAGTATAGTTGTTTCCCAGGACGTAATCCAGCTCAAAAGTGGTCTCGCCGAAGACTAGGCGGTTGGCGATGAAATTGGGTGTATCTTTGCATGGCACGATGCCTTTGCCCAGGCGGAATTCGCCAAAACGGCTTACCGCCTCGACTACCTCCGGCAGGTTATCCTGGGTGGTGATGATCTCCAACAGCTTGAGATAGCGCGGCGGGTTGAAGAAGTGCGTCCCCAAGAAGTGCTGGCGGAAATCCTCCGAGAAGCCCTCAGCAATGGAAGCTACCGGGATTCCGGAAGTGTTGGTGGTGACGATCGTGCGCGGCTTGCGCACGGCGTCGATACGCTCCATCAACTGCCGCTTGACCTTCAGGTTTTCGACGATGACTTCGATAACCCAGTCGGCTTCGGAGACCACGCCGAAATCGTCCTCCAGATTGCCGACGGCAACCAGCGCGGCGAGCTCTGGGATGAGGAAGCTGGCCGGGCGCGACTTTATCGCCCGATCTAGCCCCTCGCGCACAACCCGATTTCGCACTACGGGATCGGCAAGGCTCAGACCGGCCTTCTCCTCTTCAGGTGTTAGCTTGTTTGGCACAATATCGAGCAAGGTTACACGCATGCCGGCGTTAGCCAGCAGCGCGGCGATGCCGCCGCCCATCGTGCCGGCGCCGATCACCACTGCTTTTTGAAATTGGTACTTCATAGGACCTCCTTTGCTTGAATGTGAATACAGACTCTCAGGTGTCCTGAGTGTCTGGAGAACAATCGATCTCCTATTGCCACGGGCCAATAAGGGGAGAAGCAGGGGCGGGTATGATATGTCAGGGTGTTCCTGCAAGCTTACACCCGCCCCGACGTTAGAAAACGAAATCTATTCCTGCGGGAGGTAAATCGAATATTCCTCGAACACGACCTCCGTCACCGGTCCTTTGCGATTGCCTACGGCCAGACCAGCCGATCCATTAACAAAGCTGGAATCTTTTACTGTGGCCAGCTCGATGCCATTGACCCACAGGGTGAGCTCACCCCGGACACAATCCCCGCGAACGGTATTCGGGGCGTTTCCAAGGTGGACGGCGCCGCTGGTGTCAACGCCTTCTTTGAGCCAGCTCAGCAGCGAGGTCACCTTCTTCCCGATTCCATACCAGCCATCGCCTCCGACGGCGAAGACGTAATAATTGCCGCCGTTGGCAAAGTTGCAAATGACGCCATAATAACCGCTGGCAGCACCTTGGCTGAAATAGCCGGTCGCTTCGATCCGCGCCACTTCGTACTGGTCGCTTCGCACGCTGTAAACGATATCATCAGTGACCTCATTGGTGATAACGTAACCATTGGCTGTGTAACGCAGTTCAAAGCTCCCACCGCTATCTTCCAGCCAATATCCAGGAGAAAAGTCGTCGGTGTATGCCGCCTCCCAGACAATGCCTTCCGGTGTGGCTGAGGCGGTCGGCGTGGGCGACTCAAGCGGTATCGGCGTCCTGGTGGAGAGCGGTGTTTCGCTGGGCGCTTCCGTCTCCGTTGGTAAGGGAGTATCCGTCGGTAGCGGAGTGCTGGTCGGCGGGAGGGTCTCGTCCGGTTTGGTGGCTATCGCCTCGGGTAGAGCCGGGCTGGCGTTTTGGGTTAATTGAGCGCTGATTGTCTCCACTGCCCGGGTGTATTCCAGTACTTCTTGAGGTACTTCACCCCCAGGTGTGTTGGTTGGATCAACAATCGAGGGAGCTGGTGGCGAACTCTGGCAGCCTCCAAGCAACATAGCAACCACCAGAATCAGGACAATGACGGTCTTGCCAGTTCGAGCATGCATATCTTCCTCTCCTTTGTATCTCGTATTCCGGAGATCAAAGATCTCCGATTACTGATCTCAGATTTGGGATCTCGGCTAAATATTCTGGGCCGAATTGCTCGGCGGCGCTTTTTCCACCAGGATTTTATCGATGCGCAAGCCATCCATATCCACTACTTCGAAATGCATCTCGTTCCACTCAAAATGCTCACCCGGCGCAGGAATACTGCCCAGATAATTCAGCATGAAACCACCCAATGTCTGAAATAAGCCTTTATCGTAACCTGGCAGTGTGGGCAAACCAAACCGATCGATAAATTCATCAACCGGGTACATGCCATCGATCAACAACGAGCCGTCCTCGCGCTGTACCACTTCCTGCTCGGGAATTTCTCCTAACAATGGCATGTCACCCACCACTGACCCGAGCACATCGGCGATCGTCACTAACCCCTGCAGCCCACCAAACTCGTCGATCACCAGCAACAATGATGCTCTGGCGGAGCGGAACAGCTCCAGCGCCTCCAGGGCGGGCTTATTCTCAGGGACGAAGACCGGCGGCAGCAACAGACCAGCCAGCTCCAGCTTTCCGCCCGTGCGAAGCGCTTCCAGGTCAGCTGCCAGCACCGTGCGCGCCTGGACAACTCCACGGATATCATCCAGGCTGCCATAACCCACCGGAAAGCGCGAATGCGGGCTCTCGAGCACCTTGCGCACATTGACCTGCGGCGGGTCTTCCAGATCCAGCCATTCGATCTCAGTGCGAGGGGTGATAAGGTTACCTACTCGGCGATCTCCCAGGCGAAAAACACCCGAGAGCATATCTTGCTCAGCTTCCTCGAAGATACCCGCCTCGGTCGCCTGATCAATCAAAACCCGGATCTCATCCTCAGTCACGGAGGCATCTATCGTAGTCGGCACTCGCAGCAATCGCAACACCAACTCGGTCAGTCCGTTGAGCAGCCGCACCACGGGGCGCATCAGGCGAGATAGAAACCGCATCGGCCGCGCTAACGACAGGGCGAACATCTCCGGACGGCTGAGCGCCAGCCGTTTTGGAACCAACTCGCCAAAAACCAAGGTGAGCAAGGTGATAACCAACACGATCAGCCCCAATGCCAGACCCTGGCTGACCGGTGCCAGAAAAGGCACCTGACTCAATTGCTCCGCCAGCCAATTGCTGATCGTCGCGCCGCCAAAAGCTCCCGCCAGAATCCCTACCAGGGTGATGCCGATCTGGATGGTGGATAGAAATTCTCCCGGCTCGCGAGCCGCCTCAAGGGCGATGCGTGCTTTTTCATCACCCTGGTCGGCAAGCTGCTGCAAGCGTGCTTTGCGCACCGAAACCAGGGTAAATTCTGCCAATGCCAGTAGCCCGTTGATCACCACGAGCAACAGGATCATCAGAATTTCCACTGACAGGGCGGCCATGGATATAGTTTAACGTCCCTTTAAGATACGGTCAAGGAATAGCACAAAGTCGAGAGGCGATGAGACGGGGTGACGCCATCTCTCGACTCTGCGCTGGGAAGTATGCACTGTCATGTTATTTATGTAGCACGTGGCATTGTTAAGGTGCAAGGTTTAGACCAGGGATGCCCCCCTCACCCCGGCCCTCTCCCAAAGGGAGAGGGAGTTATGACACCTCTCTCATCAGGTGATTACTCCCCTCCCCCATGTGGAGAGGGGTGAGGGCAAATCAGCGTAGCTCACGGCCGGTATATCCCAGGATGTTGCGCGCAACGATCAGGCGGTTGATCTGCCCGGTGCCTTCGTAGATGTCGCTGATCTTGGCATCCCGGAACCACTTCTCTATCAGGTACTCTCGGCTATAGCCCAGCGGGCCAAGCAGCTCGACTGCCCGTTGGGTGATTTTTGTGACGATATCGCCGGCTCGCACTTTGGACATCGATGCTTCCTTCGAGTTCGCGCGTTTGTTATCCGCCATCCATACCGCTTTGATCACCAGTAGCCAGGCTGAGCGCAGCATGACCTCCATATCGATGACCTCGCGCTCAAGGTTAGTCATCTTCTGGCGCGGAATGCCATAACGGATAACCACACCCTGTTTTTCGAGGATGGATTTCAGTTCCTCCAGGGCGGCGCGAGCCACGCCGACGGCAGTTGCTGCGACCAGCGGGCGGGTGGCGTCGAAGGTAGCCATAGCGCCTTTGAAGCCCTTGGTCGTCGGCTCCTTGACCACTTCAGCGCTGCCCAGCAAATGATCGTAAGGCACTCGAGCGTCTTGCAGCACAATCGAGGCAGTGTCGCTGACACGTATGCCCAGCTTGTGCTCCAGCTTGGTCACTGTGACGCCCGGCGTACCGGCGGGGATAACAAAGGCGCGCATCCCTGCCCTGCCGGCGGTGGGATCGATGGTGGCCCAGACGACGACAAAGCCTTCGCTTTCGCACAGCGACTTATGCCCGGCAGTGACAAAGATCTTTTCGCCGTTCAGCACCCACTCGCTTGTATTAGGATCCAGCACAGCCGTGCTACGTATGGCGGCAGTGTCCGAACCGGCCTGCGGCTCGGTCATCGCCATGGCGCCGAAGACGGGTTTTTCGCCACGAAAACGCGCCAGGAACTTTTCTTTCTGCTCCGGAGTGCCGGCGGCTTCCACCGCCGCTGCGCCTAACCCGCCTCCTGGCGTGACCAGGTACATGCCGCAGTCGCCCCATGACAGGCGTTCAAGCATATAAGCCAGTTGCTGGTAGCCGATCGGCGGGCGTTTCTCTTTTGGCGACTCGCCTTCTTTTGGTTTTTTCTCCGATGGCGCCAGCGATCCGGCGCCGGTCTGGCGCATCGCCATATGCATGAAGTTAATATAATCCCAGGGTATCTCATGCTCGTGCTCATCGAAATAGCGCGACTTGGGGCGCATCATGTTCACCGCTACAGTCTCCAGTGCGGTGTTAAGCATCAGTATCGGTTTTGGAGCCTCAAATTCGATCATCGGTTACCTCCGTCCACTAGATAATCGCCAAGCCATTCAAAGTAGAAATACCACGGCCGTTACGCATCCATAGCTCAACCGGATATTCACGGATGTAACCATGCCCGCCCAACACCTGTACGGCACGGTCGGTGACCATCATCGCCATATCCGTCGCCCCGGTCAACGCCAGATAGGATTCCTTGGCCGCCTCCGGGTGATTGGTATCCAGCAACCAGGCTGCCTCCCAGGTGAGCAGGCGGATGGCTTCGATCTCGGTAGCCATTTCAGCCAGCATGAAGGCGATGGCCTGTTTTTGCGCCACTTTGACCCCGAACACCTCGCGGTCCTTTGCATAGCTGATAGCGTAATCCAGAGCGGCGCGCGACATGCCCACTGCCAGCGAGGCAAGAGCCAGTTGCATCGCGGTTAGCAGAGGGCCGAATTCGTGGCCCTCCGATCCGCCCAGGCGATCTTCCCGCTTCAGGTGGACCTCGTTCAGCCGCACCGAGTATAGCGGCAAAGAGTGCACCCCCAGGGTCTTCTGCCGCTCACCGATTTCCAGGCCTTTCGTGCCTTTCGGTATGATAAAACCCTGGGTGATGCCATCCAGGCTGGCGGTCTGCCCGGTTTTTCGTGCATATACCAGGATGGCATCGGCTTCGGCAGCAAAAGGCACGAAGGTCTTCTCGCCGGTGAGCAGGTACCCTTTGCCATCCTCCACCGCCAGGGTGCGCAAGTCATTGGGGTCGAAATCAAAACGCGGCTCGATTAGCGCGGCGGTATAATTTGCCCACGGTCCGGCGACAATAGAAGGCAAATACTTACTTTTTTGGGCTTCACTGCCCATCATGGCAACCGGCAAGGCGAATAGTCCCGGGCTCATCACCGCCATGGCTCCCGCCAGGTCGCCATAAGCCAGCTCCTCCGCCGCCAGCACACCCGTCACCGCACAGCGCTCACCAAACCCGCCGTACTCCTCCGGAACCGAGGCCTGCAGGATGCCAAGCTCCCACCCCTTCTCGATCAGTTTTATTGGCAGCTGGTTCTCTTCATCGGCGTCACGCATCTTGGCTCGCAGATCATTGGCCGCGTAGCGCTGGATGGCATCGATCAACATATGTTGCTCTTCGGTTGGGTCAAAAGAATACATAGGCCACTCTCCTTAAATTCTTACAACCAGGATCGAAGGTAGGACGGGTCTGAAACCTAAAGGCACATCGGATCGCCATCAAAAGGCCCGCACCTAAGGAGTCGATTTTGCCTGACACGGCAGGCATCGATAACGAATCGGGTGAGGCTGAACGGCGCGCTCCACCTCTTCCAGATTTTCAATCCCCAGCAAGCCACGCTGGTACAGGTATTCCACGTGTGCGCCGGCCTCTTCAAGGGCCAGCAGCACATTGTAGCCATGCACCTCCCCAAATAACGCTTGTGATACTTCTGCAATCGTATGTGGTTCATCCATCAGCCAGAGGGTTTTGTCGAGCCGGTCAGCATGCAATTGCAGGATTGCCTCGATGCGGGCATTCAGATCGAGGATCGGCTCCTTATGCCCGCCCAGTGTCAGGCAGACACCGTTCGACCACCGGCGCAGCGCCTCCAACGACTTGAGGTAATGATCCAACCCGGTAGAATGCGTCAGCTGCTCCGGTGATTGGTGCGGGCTGGTATCGGCAAGCACATGGTCGCCGCTGAACAATACATCGTGCAGCCGGAATGCGACGTGCCCGGCGCAATGACCGGGAACGTGCAGGATCTCGAACGGCCCCAGCCGCATCCCGATGGCTTCATAAGTGAAATCCACCTGCACCGAGCAATACATGCTCTTCGTCATGCGGTATAGATCGAGCATCTGGTCAACGCGTCCCGCGCTGACACCTGACTCGAGCAAGAAGGCTCGCAGGTGGGGTGACACGACTGCCAGTCGCTCAGCATGGTTGGTCAAATTCCTCAGGTCCAGCTCGTGGACGCCAATGCGCG
>MGNS01000096.1:10517-12246 GCA_001795165.1 Chloroflexi bacterium RBG_16_57_11 | reverse complement strand
TGCGCGGACGTACGTAAGACAGGCCACCGAAATGGTCGATGTGACCGTGGGTGACCAGCACGTGGGTCAGGTCTTGCAAGCCGAGTGGAAATCCAAGGTGATTAGAGACCTCCCTCAGCCCGGCTTCCAGGTGCCGGTTGGAATCGCCGTAACCGGAGCCGGCGTCTATTAGAACCTGGAAAGATCCGCCTTCAGCCTCCGCAAGCACCAAATAGGCATAACCCCACAGCCCGGGGAATACCAGCAGGGGAAGCTGAAAGATACGCGCCCCACCGCTTGTGGTAAATGTACGCAAGTCCAGGTCGAGGGTAGTTTGGCTCATCGAATTTTTTCTCAGGTGCAGGTGCATTGCACTTTTAAAGTGCAATGCACCTTTATGCACCTTTTCACGAATTGATCCTCTCCGGACGGTCGAGCAATCCGACCAGGAACAGATCACTGAATTGGTCGGCGATCTCTTCGGGCGTGAGGGCTCCGCCTGGTTGGTACCAGGTGATGGTCCAATTCATGACGCCAAGCAAGGCCCGCGAGGCCATGGCCGGCTCGGAACTGCAGAAGAAGCCATCATCCAGGCCTTGTTGAATCAAATCCCGCCACAGTTGCTCGAAGCGATCTCTTCGAGGGATGTGGCGGGCATGCTGGTCGGGGTCAAGATTACGGTGCTCGAGCAGCAGGACGGCAGCCAGGTCGCGATGTTCAACCAGGGTTGCAAGATAAACCCGCACTGCTTGGCGAAGCATGTCATCTGGCGCCAGTGGCAGGGCTAACACAGCCTGCATACGCTCGATCAACAGGTCGAGCGCCTGATCGAGAACATCCACCAGGATCTCCTGCTTAGAGGAGACATGGTGGTAGAGGCTGGCTTTTTGCAAGTTGACCGCCTGGGCGATGTCTTGCATCGAAGTGGCGTGGAACCCCTTCTGGCCAAAGATTTGCGCCGCGGCGACCAAAATATCCTCACGCGTCATCGCACCTCCCTACCGAACGGTCGGTAGATTAAGCATACCAAAAACACCAGCGGTTGTCAAGGATTTTGACGCAGCGCGTAATGAGTGATTGGAAGTATATCATGAGTTGAGAGCCAGAAGCTTAGGGTTCAGGCAAAGGATTTACCAGTCTTTCCGCAGATATCGAGCTTGTCAATATTGCTTGACAGCGGAGAATTAATGGATTAAAATTCTATTATTCAATTGAATTATAGAATATTGATACTATTTTATGATTGCTAAACTACGAACCAAAGGACAGCTATATCAATTGTTCGGTCAGGTTGCAAGCGCCCTGGCAAACCCCCACCGGTTAGAGCTGATTGACCTGCTGGTGCAGGCGCCGCGCACCGTTGAAGATCTGGCACGAGAGGCCCACATGAGCGTCGCCAACACATCACAGCATCTGCAGCGGCTCAAGCAGGCACGCCTGGTGGTGGACGAACGCGAAGGCCAGTTTATCCGCTACCATCTGGCCGACCCGGCAGTGAGGCGCTTGTGGCTAGAGCTGCGCGAGGTGGCCGACCATCGATTGCCCGAGGTTGATCTGGCCTTAAATGCCTATCGCCCACGACGTTACGTTTTCCAAATTATTTCAATCAACGAGCTTCAAGAAAAAATGAACAGGGATGAAGTTTTTCTGCTGGATGTCCGCCCCGCGATCGAATTCCAAGCGGGACATCTGCCCAAGGCGGTCTCGATCCCCCTTGGTGAGCTAGAGCAGCGCCTGAATGAGCTGCCGG
>MGNS01000096.1:8742-10502 GCA_001795165.1 Chloroflexi bacterium RBG_16_57_11 | reverse complement strand
TTGCTTATTGTCGTGGACCGTTTTGCGAGATTGCGGACCAGGCACTCGAGCTGCTTTCTGAGAGGGGCTGGGAAGTAGCCAGGCTGGAAGAGGGCGTTGCCGAGTGGAATATGGCCGGAAACATGATCCTGGAAGGAAGTCATGGCTGAAGGAATAAAAAGCTATCTGTTTATCATCAATGATGCGCCCTACGGGGATGAACGTCCCTACAATGCTTTGCGGCTAGCGAATAACCTGATCAAGCGGGAAGGGACCCAGGTGATGGTTTTCCTGACCGCGGATGGCGTATTTTGCGCCAGAAAAGGACAAAAGACGCCAGACGGGTATTACAACCTTGAGCGAATGGTCAAGGCTCTGGCAGCGCGCGGCAAGGTGGCAACCTGAGGCTCATGTTGCATGGCCCGCGGGCTCGGGCCGGATGATCTAGCCGATGGCGTGGTGATGGGAAACCTGGCGTTGCAAGGTGATTGGACGGTGGAGGCGGACCAGGTGCTGGTTTATTGATTCCAAGCTGCCGGTGGTTGGCCGGGATTGATGGCTAGCCGGGCAGATGTTTCTAAGTCCAGATTTAGCAGTTGGAAGGCCGGTATATCCCATGTTGGTAAAACAGTTCGTCGACGAAGGACTTGGAAATTCTTCTTACCTGATCGCATCAGAAGAGACCGGTCAGGCGGCAGTCGTGGATGCAGAGAGGGATGTCGACCGGTATCTTCAGGTCGCGGACGGCCTGGGATTACATATCCAGTACGCTCTGGATACCCACCTGCACAACGATTTCGTCTCTGGCGCCCGGGAGATTGCAGCACAGGTCGGCGCCATGATCGGCGCCAGCAGCCAGGCGGAAGTCGAGTTCGAGCATATGCCATTAAGTGAAGGCTCTGAGCTAGACCTTGGCGAGTTAACGATAGCCACCCTGTTGACGCCTGGCCATACACCCGAACATATCAGTTTCGTGGTTTTCGAGCACAGGAATGCAACACCGTTGGCGCTTTTCAGTGGCGGCGCACTGATTGTAGGTGGGGCTGCACGGACGGATCTACTCGGGGAACATCAGTCAGTCCAACTGGCCCAGCAATTGTATCGATCAATCCAGGAAAAACTGCTGAGTCTACCAGACGAGGTGACGCTTTACCCCACCCACGGTGCCGGCTCATTCTGCAATGCGCCTGCATCTCCTGAGCGAGTGTCGACGATTGGCAGGGAAAGGCTGTGGAACCCCCTGGCCAAAGCGCCGGATGTAGATAGCTTCGTAAAGCGCTCGTTAAGCAACCTGCCCTCCTATCCGACCTATTTCAAATATTTGCGCTCCATCAACCGGCATGGCGCTACACTTCTCGGCGGGGTCCCTGTTTTGAATGCATTGACTTCAGTTGAAGTACAACAGCTCAGCTCGCAGGGCGTGGTGATTCTCGACACGCGCTCATCCAAGTCATTCTCCGGTGGGCATATCCCTGGGTCCTACGGCATCCCGCTGGGAACGCCGCTGATCACCTGGGCAGGTTGGGTAATCCCGTTTGGGAGCCCGCTCATCCTGGTGAGCAAGGATGCAGAACGGCGCGAGATGGCAGTGCGGCAGTTAATCCGCATCGGCTACGATGACCTGCGCGGGTATCTGGATGGCGGGATGGGGGCCTGGGTGGCCGATGGGCTACCGGTTATCCAGGTGCCCGTCATGCCGGTCCAGGAGCTGGCAGAGCGAATCGAGCAAGGGAAGGCTCCGGTTATTTTAGACGTTCGCTCCGATGCGGAGTGGCGGGCGG
>MGNS01000096.1:0-8712 GCA_001795165.1 Chloroflexi bacterium RBG_16_57_11 | reverse complement strand
GCGGCTGGCTTTTGAAAACCTACCGGTACCTCAGGATGGTCTCAAGGTGGTCCATTGTGGCCATTCCGATCGCTCAACGGTGGGTATTTCGGTCCTGGAACGACGCGGGGTTACGAACCTTGCCCTTTTAGATGGAGGCTATAGCGGCTGGCAGGCGGCAGGTTATAAGATCGAAAACCAGGGATGAGCGCCGGATCGATCACTTTGGGTCTGCGGGCCAACTGGCGGCAATTTTCGCTCCTGGTATTGATCAACGCGTTTGTGGGGGCAATGATCGGGTTGGAGCGCACGATCGTGCCGCTGATCGCCGAAGCCGATTTTGGCCTGGCATCCCGCTCGATCATGCTTTCTTTCCTGGTCAGCTTCGGGATCGTGAAGGCGACGGCCAACTTGTTCGCCGGGCGGATGTCCGACCGCCTGGGTCGCAAGCCGATCCTGGTCGCTGGCTGGCTGGCAGGCCTCCCGGCGCCGTTCCTGATCATCTTCGCCCCAAATTGGAGCTGGGTTGTAGCCGCCAATGTGCTATTAGGGATCAACCAGGGTTTTTGCTGGTCAACTACGGTCATTATGAAGATCGACCTGGCAGGCCCAAATCGGCGTGGGCTGGCGATGGGACTGAACGAGTTTGCCGGTTATCTGGCCGTATCCCTGATGGCGTTGCTAACGGGTTACCTGGCTGCGGCGTACGGTTTACGCGAAGCACCCTTCTATCCCGGCATCGTAATTGCGCTGATGGGTTTACTGCTCTCCGGCCTGTTGGCGCGTGAAACGCGCCCGTATGCCAGGCTGGAAGCTCAGGCCATGACGCGTCCCGACTCCTCCGCCCCAAACGCGCAGAACGAAAGCATAAAACCGTCCTTTGCTCAGATCTTGCTCATCACGAGCTGGAAGGATCGCGCCTTGTTCGCCGTCAGCCAGGCAGGGATGGTCAATAATCTTAACGACGGGATGATCTGGGGATTGGCGCCGATCTTTCTGGCGGGAAAAGGCCTACTGCTGGAGGAGATCGGCATGGTAGCAGCGATGTACCCAGGAGTGTGGGGGATCAGCCAGCTATTAACTGGCGCGCTCAGCGATCGTCTGGGGCGCAAGTGGATGATTGTTAGCGGAATGTGGATCCAGGCCCTCGGCATCGGCCTGTTTGTGGCCGGCACAAGCTTGCTGCCCTGGCTGAGCGGCTCGGCGCTGTTGGGGTTTGGCACCGCCCTGGTTTACCCCACACTTCTGGCGGCGGTGTCGGATGTGGCCCATCCGGAATGGCGCGCCTCGGCGGTGGGGGTTTATCGGTTGTGGAGGGATGGAGGATATGCGGTCGGTGCGCTGCTTTCTGGCATCCTGGCGGACGCGTTGAGTATCCCTTATGCCATGCTAACGATTGCTACGCTCACATTTATCTCAGGTACTCTTGTAGCAGCGGTTATGTACGAGACTCTACCTTCCCGAAGGAAAAATCTACCTGTAGCCCTGCCAGACCAGCGTGAGGAGAGCAGGTTTAATGCCCCGAATAATCCGTGAGAGGACCAAGGATAATTGACAAAATTTGCGCCCTGTTACCGCTTGCCATCCAACCTGGTCGGGGCTATAATCAGTCTTATCCCCGATCGATTTTGTCTAAATTTCTGCCGGCAGGGGAGAAGGTAACTTGAGTCCAATAGGATCGATCATCCCCGCTCAATATGACTGAGTCCCCGGCTAACGATCTCGATAAACTGCGCCTGGCCCTCGCCGGACTGGAGGCGCAGCGCGGCTTGCTGGGAGAGGCGGTCGAGCCGGCGCTGGAGCTGGTGCGCCGCCAGATCGCAGCTCTGGAAGCACAGGTTACCACGCCTCCACCACCCTCCCCGCCCGGCGCAGACGAGCGGCGCATCGTCAGCATTCTGTTCACCGATATCGTCAACTCAACCAGCTTGGCCGAGCGCCTGGACCCCGAGGACTGGCGGAACATTGTGGCACAGATTCACACCATGGCAGGCGAACGGGTGACAGCAAACCACGGCGTTGTGGTGCAATACCTGGGCGACGGCTTGCTGGCATTATTCGGTGCGCAAACCACCAGCGAGACCGACCCCGAAAATTCCGTGCGCGCCGCCCTGGAAATCCAGGCCGGGCTGGTCGCGCTGCCGATTCACCCGCCGGTACAGATGCGCGCCGGCGTGCACACCGGGCTGGTGGTAGTGGGCGACCTGGGATCGGACGCCCGGCGCGAGTTCACTGCCTCAGGTGATGCGATGAACCTTGCAGCGCGCTTGCAGTCCGCTGCCATCCCCGGCGGCGTGCTCATATCTCACGAAGTGTACCGTCAGGTGCGGGCCGCCTTCGAAACTACCATCCAGCCGCCGCTGAGCGTAAAAGGCAAGAATGAGCCGGTACAGACCTACCTGGTCCGCCGCGCTCGTGAGCGCCTGTTCCGCAGCGCCGTACACGGCGTCCTGGGGCTTGAAACACGCACGGTGGGACGTGAGACCGAGCAGGCTCAGCTGCAAGCCGCGTATAAGGAAGCGTTACAGCAACGTAGTATGATCTGGGCTCAACTCATCGGTGAGGCCGGGGTGGGTAAAAGCCGCCTGCTGGATGAAATGAGTGAATGGCTCGACCTGCGTCTGGAGCGAATCCGGCTGCTGCGCGGACGCGCCTATTCCGGCGACGGTGGGCAGCCCTTCTCCCTGGTGCGCAGGATGTGGTTCGACCGATTCCGTATCACCGAAGACGAGTTGCTGACCTCCGCCGAAGAGAAGTGGGTGAGCGGCTTTCAAGAGCTAAGCCAGGCCGACGATATTGAGCCGGCCCAGGCGCTCGGGCTGCTGGTCGGGCTGCCATTCAGCGGTAGCCGTCATATCGAGGGCATGCGCGGCGATCCGATCCAGGTCAAAGGGAGGGCCATGGTGGTCAGTCGTGACCTGATCCAAGCCATCCGCCAGCGCCAGCCCCTGGTTATCCTGCTCGAGGACCTGCACCTGGCCGATGCTCCGTCACTCGAATATTTGACCAACTTCGTGCTGGTCAACGACAACCCCGAATATGGCTATCCGCATGGCGGCTTTGTGCTGGGTACTTCACGCCCGGAATGGGCTGTACCCGAAACCCTGGTCCAGGCACGCTCATCGGAGCCGCCCCGCTATCGTGAAATTCCTCTCCAACCACTCTCGCCGGCTTCCAGCCGGCTCCTGGCCTTAGAGCTGCTAGGCCGTGTGGAGGGCGCAACCGATGAGGTGGT
Source organism: Chloroflexi bacterium RBG_16_57_11 (assembly GCA_001795165.1). Classification (GTDB taxonomy): domain Bacteria; phylum Chloroflexota; class Anaerolineae; order Anaerolineales; family UBA4823; genus RBG-16-57-11. The sequence goes on along the minus strand of MGNS01000096.1, from coordinate 5,498 downwards.
CCATTTGATCGTGGAACGCTCGGAAGGCGTGCCGTATTACGCCGAGGAGCTGGTCAACCTGCTGATCGACCGCGGCGTGATCGACCGCAGCGGCGAGCGATGGCGCTTAATCGCCGGCAAGCTGGAGGCGGCGCAACTGCCGCTTACCTTGCAGCATCTGCTGCTCACCCGCCTGCACGCCCTGCAACCGGCCGAGCGGACCTGCCTGCAGCGAAGCTCAGTCTTTGGACGGCAATTCTGGGAGGGCGGGCTGGAAGCGCTGGGAACGCAGTCGCCAAACCTGCTGCTTTCACCTTTACAGCCGCGCGGCTTTGTGGATTGGCAGCCCGAGTCCTCCTTCGGGCAAAATACCGAGTGGAGCTTCCACCACGCTTTACTACGGGATGTGACCTACGAGAGCCTGCTCAAGCGCGACCGGCCCGGACTACACAAGGCTGCCGCCGCATGGCTGGAGGCGCAGGCGCGCCAGGCAGACCGGCTGAACGAGTTCGCCGGTATATTAGGTAAGCACTCCGAGCTGGCGGGCGAATACCACACCGCGGGGGAATGGTACCTCCTGGCGGGAGAGCAGGCTAAAGACCGGGGCGCCACGCGCGAAGCCAAAAGTTATTTCGATCGCGCCCTGGAGTTTATCCCCGGGGATGACCGGGAGAGTCGCTGGCGAGTGCTTTTAGGGCGCAATGATATACTGTCCATGCTGGGCGACATGGCCCCACGCCTGGAAAATCAGGCGCTGCTGCTCGAGCTGGCCGACGAGATGGATGACACACGCCAGGCGGAAGCCTATTACCGCCAGGGGAACCTCTTAGATCACCAGGGCGATTACCGGGCGGCATTCGAGGTGTACGACCTGGCTTTGGCGGCCGCCCGCCGGGCAGAGGACAAGAGGCTCGAAGCCATGGTCTTAGGGGTCAAAGTGATCAGCCTGAACCGGATTGGCGACGTCCCCGGTGCTGCCGCTTCGGCAGAAACTGCCCTTGCCCTGGTTCCGAAACTGGAGGAAAAGGTCGCTAACCGGGTGATCGAAAATGTAGCTGTCTTCTACATCGAGACAGGCGACATCGCCAGGGCAGCCAGGCTATACCAGGATCTGGCCGTTAGAAACCAGCGCCTCGGAAATCGCGACTCGACCGCCAACAACTTTAGCAACCTGGGGTACTGCTTCAGCATGCTAGGCCTCTACCCAGAGGCACGTACAGCCCTGGAGCAGGCGTTACAGTCTGGACGAGCGATCGAAGCGCGACGGATATGTATCTATGTATTATTAAATCTCGGTCTGGTTCATTGGCGCTGCGGCGATTCCGATGCAGCCCGGCAGGCTCTGGAGCAGGCCAACAAAGATCTTGAAGCGATCGAAGAGGCGATTGCTGTTGCATGGGGATATTCCTACCTGGGTCTGGTAGATGAGCAATGCGGGGAATGGGAAACTGCCCAAGCACGATTTACCCAAGCCAGGGATTTGTTCATCAATATCGGCGTGCGCGGTTATGCGATGGATTGCCTGGCGGGCATCGCCCGCTGTGCCCTGGCGCAGGGAGACCTGGCGGCAGCGGAACGAGGGGTGGAAGAGGTCTGGAAATACTTGCAGGAGGGCACTGCGCGCTTGCTGGAGTTTCCAATCTGGTGCTTCCTGACGTACGCTCAGGTTTTTGAAACGCTGGGCTATCCTGAGAAATGCCTGGAGGCTGTCGAGCAGGGCTGCACGACGCTACAACAGCGCGCCGAAAAGATCAGCGACCCAGAATGGAGGCGTTCGTTTTTGGAGAACGTGCCGGAACATCGCCTCATCCTGATCTACCGGGAGCGCCTGGCCGCGCTGCCTTTGTTACAACCGAAGGACGTATAAGAACCTTACAAGTTCTTACTTCATAGAGATAATAATTTTTCACTAAGGAGGAGTCACCCATGGCGAAGAAAGAGTTAGAAAGCAAGAAAGCCCTCACCCCGGATCAGGAAACAGAGGTTCCGCCCGACGGTGCGGCTGTAACCTCGAAGGTCAAGATCAAAGCCCCCAAGCAAAAAGATGGGAAGACTGTGTACTACACGGTTGGGGAGCGAGCGGAGTTGAGCACACTGGCAGACCCGGGGAGTTTCAACCCAGGCAGGTTTATCGCCAATATCATCCTCGACAAAGAAGCTGACATCGATCCACCCGTCGAAGTGATCGTCGAGATCACCACGGAGGACGTCAAGCGCGCCGCAGGGAAATCGTTCAAGCTGGCCTACCACGATGGGAATCGATGGGTGATAGTAAAAACGGATATCGCCAGCAAAGCCGGTTTTGCATCCTATGAGCTATCCAAGAGAGGCGATCCTCCCAGCGGGATTTCGCCCTAAAACCAGGAGGCGCAGGTGATCGAGGATATGATCAGCCGGGTGCCGCTGTTTACCACCCTGCCCAGAAATGAGGTGGAGCACCTGGCGCGGGTGCTAAGACCGGTCGAATGCCCCGCCGGCACGCTCCTGTTCCACGAAGGCACCTATGGCAACCAGTATTACATTGTATTACAAGGCGAGGTGGAGATCATCAAAGGATTGGCCACGGTTAGCGAACGCTTGATCGCTATCCGTGGCGAGGCCTCCTTCATCGGGGAGATGAGCTTGTTCAGCCCGGATGGCTTGCGCACGGCCTCTGTCCGGGCGCTTACAGACTGCCGGCTCCTACGGATGACGCGCCTCGAGTTTGATGCCCTGCTCCACCGGTATCCGGCGCTCGCCTATGAGATGGTGCGCATCCTGAGCACTCGACTGGGCGAGTCGGAAAATACCATGGTGCGCGATCTACGAGACAAGAACCTGCAGCTACAGCAGGCGTACGACGAGCTCAAAGCTACCCAGGCGCAGCTCATCGAGGCGGAGAAGCTTGAAGCCGAGCTGGGTATCGCCCGCCGCATCCAGCGCAACATCCTACCGCAGCAACCTCCACACCGGTCGGGTTATGATATCGGTATGTTGTTGGAGCCTGCCAGTAGCGTGGGAGGCGATTTCTTCGACTTCATCCCGCTCAAGGATGACCGGCTGGCGGTGATCGTTGGCGATGTCAGCGACCATGGAATACCCGCGGCTATCTTTATGGCGCTGACCTTTAGCCTGCTGCGCGGCGAGTTTGCTCGCGCGCAAACGCCCGGTGAGGCGTTGCTAAACGCCAACTGTCACCTGCTGGATATGAACGAATCGGATATGTTCGTCACCTTGTTATGCGGCATTCTGGATTTCAACACGCGACATTTCCAATACGTGCGTGCTGGCCACCCACCGCCTGTGGTGTTGGATGCCCGCGGTCGCGAGATTGAACTTCCGCGTGACACCGGGACCACGCTTGGGCTTTTCGATGATGTGATGCTGGACGAGAAGAGCGTCATCCTGCCGCCGGGGAGCTTGCTGGCGTTATATACCGACGGCGTAACCGAAGCGGCCAACCCACAAGGCGAGCTATTCGACGAGGAGCGCCTGACCGGCGTGCTGCGTCTTAACCTTGCCCATTCCGCCCAACAGGCCTGCCAGGCGGTGTTCGAGGAGGTCAGCCGCCATTGCGGCACGCCGGCCCCGCAAGACGACATCACCCTGGTGATCTTACGGGTCGAATAACGCGTTGAACAACGGTGTAATCAACAGCTTGATCCCGGACTAATTAAGCTGTTGATCACGCTATTATTTTTCCCTCCTCTTGACAATTCGAGAAAACCCATTTATGATACTGGTTGGGTGGTTGGTACCAGCCAACCAGCAAGTAATGTCTCTCGACCACAAACTCCACATTAATAAAATAGAATCCATACCTCTCTGAGAATCGCCAGCTTTACCGGCGCCATGGGAGTAACGATGGTTGATGCCTTAACCAAGCTCGGCAAGTCGCACCTGGATCGCCGCAGCTTCAAGCCGATCTACTTTCAACTTTCTGAGCTCATTCAGAACCTGATTGAGGACGGTGAATTATCTCCCGGCGCTCAGCTCCCTTCCGAACGGGAGCTGATGGGCCAGTTCGACATCAGCCGGAACACCGTCCGCCTGGCGATGGACTATTTACTAAAGGCTGGCCTGGTGTACCGGCTGCCGACCAAAGGCACGTTCGTCGCATCCGGCAAGATGCCATACGGGTTGTATGGATTGAGTTCGTTCACCGAGGATATGACCCACCTGGGGCGCAAGCCTGGGGGGCGTCTGCTGGATTTTTCAGTCATCACCCCAGCGCCCCGGATTGCGCAGGCGCTGCGGCTCTCAAACTTTCAACAAGTCTTCAAAATCGAGCGCTTGCGGTTGGCTGATGACGAGCCGATGGCTTTAAACACCTCTTACATCCCCGAACACCTGTGCCCAAATTTATCTCCTGCTGATTTAGAAGCCAAAAACGCCTCGCTTTACGCCATTTTCGAGAAGAAATACGGTTTGATGCTTTGGCGCTCAGAAAGGGTGGTCGAACCCGTAATCGCCCGGGATTATGAAGTTGAGCTTCTGGAGGTCTCTCCACGCAGCTCGCTCTTGCTGGTGGAAGGCACCACCTACCTGGTCGAAGACCAGCCCATCGAATATGTCAAGGTCATCTACCGCAGCGACCGGTTCCAGTTCAGCATCCATGCACTGCGCCGCCCCAATCAACGTACAGAAGAATCATAAGGTAAATTGAAATGGCTACGCTGTTGGTCAAGAACGCCAGGATGTTGATCACCATGGATGATCAGAGGAGAAAGTATCGCAACGCGGGATTGTTCGCCCGCGACCACCTGATCGAGCAAATCGGGCCTAGCGAAACGCTGCCGGAATATGCAGATACAGTGATCGACGCCAGCAACCTGGTGATCCTTCCAGGTCTGGTCAATACCCACCACCACTTTTTTCAATCCCTGTTCCGCGCTATACCGGGAGCGCAAGATCACAGTCTATTTGATTGGCTGGCCAGGTTGATGCCTTTGTATGGCGATGTCACCGAAGAGGCAGTGTACATCGCCTCGCTGACGGCGATGTCTGAAATGATCCTGTCCGGCTGCACCACCAGCAGCGACCACCTGTATTTGTATCCCGGCGGAAAAACTATCGACGTCCAGGTACGCGCCGCCCGGGAGATCGGGCTGCGTTTTCATGCCACCCGTGGCGCCATCTCTGTAGGGGAAAGCCAGGGTGGGATGACGCCTGATAACCTTGTACAAACCGAAGACGAGATCCTACGAGATTGTGAGCGCATCCTTGCGGTCCACCATAACCCGGGTCTCTTCTCCATGATCCGCATCGGGCTGGCGCCATGCACGCCCTTCACGGTAACAAAAAAGCTGATGCGCGAGACGGCAAAACTGGCTCGCTCCGGCTGCAATGTGGGGTTGCATACCCACGTGGCTGAAACAAAGGACGAGGAAAAATATTGCCTGGATCAGTTTGGCCAGCGTCCGGCTGAATATATGCAGGAGGTCGGTTGGGTAGGAGCGGATGTCTGGTGGGCGCACAGCATATTTCTCAACCATGATGAAATCCAGATGCTGGCCAAAACCAGGACGGGCGTGGCGCAT
>MGNS01000095.1:15158-15661 GCA_001795165.1 Chloroflexi bacterium RBG_16_57_11 | reverse complement strand
TGACCCTTCGCTGAAAATTCTGGCTAAATCGTGAATTTCCTGGTAATCTCAGGGGATGACTCCTGAGATTACGATAACCACTGAACGCATTGACGACTTTCCGCTCCTGCTTGAGACCATGATCCGCTTGGGATTGCCTGCCATCCTTGATCGTCACCTGGGCCGCCATGGACTGCATCAGGGTCTGAGTTGGGGCTGGATTGCCACCATCTGGCTGGCGCATATGCTCACCCAAAGCGATCATCGCAAACGACCAGTGCAAGCCTGGGTACGGCAAGCCAAAGAGACCATTGAGCGGATCAGCGGGCAGCCAGTGCGGGAATTGGACTTCACCGACGACCGGTTGACGCTCCTGCTGCGGCGGTTGAGCAAGCCGGCCACCTGGGAAGCGGTGGAAAGAGAATTGGGCCGCAACATTCTGCGGGTGTACGAACTGGCCCCGGAGCGAGTGCGGCTGGATCCGACCACGATTTCCGGCTACCACGAAGGAGGCGAAGACAGTT
>MGNS01000095.1:11610-15127 GCA_001795165.1 Chloroflexi bacterium RBG_16_57_11 | reverse complement strand
GCACTCGACCAGTTGGGATTGCCCTTGGTGACCCAGGTGGTTGCCGGAGATACGGCCGATGACCCCCTCTACCAACCGGCGGTGGACCGGGTGCTGCAAATCATTGACGGAATTGCGCTGCTGTTTGTGGGCGACAGCAAGATGAGCGCCCTGGCGATCCGGGCCCACATTCACTTCTTGAACCAGCATTACCTGTGTCCACTGGCGCAAACCGGCGAGACCGCCAAAGAGATGGAGAAGTGGATCGAAGCTGCCAACGATGGCACGCACCCCTTGCAGCCCATCTACATTGAGAATGCCAAGGGCGAACGCAAGCTGCTGGCCGAAGGATATGGATTTGAACGCACCCTGCAGGCTGAAATGGCTGTGGCTCAGCCGGATGGCGCAGCTGGCGAAACCCAATCCATCCAGTGGACAGAGCGGGTCTGGGTGGTGCGTTCGGAGAGCTATCGCAAAGCGCAACTGGAAGCCCTGGAGAACCGCTTGCAACGGGCCACGGAGCGGCTGCTGGCCCTCACCCCGTCTCCTGGGCGCGGCAAGCGCCAGATCCAGGAGGAAGCCGACTTGATCAACGCCGCCAGCGCCCTGCTCAAGGCGTACGAAGTCGAAGACCTGCTGGCCTACACCTTTGAACGCCAGGAAAAACGCCAGACCAAGTACGTCGGACGCGGGCGCGGTAATCCCAACCGGCCCAAGCAGGAAATCGTCACCGTTCGTTACCAAATCACCGCGGTTACCCGGCAAGCAGAAACCATCGCTGCCTGCCAGAAAACGCTCGGTTGGCGCACTTACGTCAGCGATGCCTCGGTCGAACAACTGAGCCTGGAACAAGCTGTGTTGACCTACCGCGATGAATGGATTATCGAGCGCGGTTTTCATCGTTTGAAAGGCGTACCCTTGTCGTTAGACCCGTTGTTCGTCAAACGCGACGACCAGGTGGTGGGTCTGACGAACCTGTTGAGCATTGCGGTGCGGCTGCTGACCTTGATCGAATTCGTCGTGCGCCGCAAACTGAAGCAAAACCAGGAGAAACTGACTGGCCTGATCGAGAACAACCCGAAGAAGGGGATTGACAACCCGACGACGGAGCGATTGCTGAAGGAGTTCGATGAGATCACCTTGACCATCGTGCATTTGCCAGATCAGATTATTCGCCATGTCACGCCGCTGTCAGACCTGCAAACCCGCATCCTGGAGCTGCTGGGTTTATCCGCCACAATCTACACTCAGTTGGCCGAAATTTGAGCAAAGTCAGTTTCATTTCAGCGAATGGACAGCATTATACTCTTTCAAATTGGAATTTTTGGAAGAGCACCTAGAAAAAGCCAGCGAGGGTGTTATTACCCCGGATTCAGCGGGCGAGTGCGGCGTCGGCCTCATCGAGGTGCTCGCCGCGGTGCAGGGAGCGATCGACCCAACGCTTGTTGTAGGCGTGGATCTCTTCGAGCAGGGCCGGCGGGAAGGCTTCCAGGCGGCGGTCGAGGGTTTCGGCGGTTTCAATGGCGATGCGGGCGGCTGCGCGCGGTGGGATGGCAGCCCACAGGGGAAGGGAGAGGTCGTTGACGAAGATGTCGATCTCAGGGATGAACAGCTTCCCGTCCTGTTCGGTCATATCCAACACGTACATCACTCGGCGGTCCCAAAAGGCCAGGTGGGCGAAGACGATGGCGACGGTCCAGTGTTCGCCGACCGGGGTCTGCATTTCACCGTCGCTGAGGCGGGCAGCCAGCCGGCGAATACGCTCGGTCGAGAGACGGTTGCGGTCCACGAAAGATCGATCCATGGGTGTCCTCCTGAGTAGATAATACTAGTCAGGTGCAATGCACTGGCGAACTTCGTTCGCTTAAAAGTGCATTGCACCTTATCAGGGTTACTGGGGCGGGCCGAAGGGCTCGATACGAGGGTTCGAGTAGGGGCCGGAGACGCTCCAGCCTGCACCGGGTTGGACCTTGGCCGCCGAGGCTTCTTCGACCAGGAAGGTGAAGAGGTGCTCGGCGGGGTCCACTTCGATCAGGCCGAAGTCCCGGTCGACCTCATCATCGGCCAGGGAGAACAACTGCTGGATCTGCTCAAGCGACGGTTGACCCTGCGGCCACTGGATGGTCAGCATTACCTTTGCCATGGGATCAATTATACACCGCTTGGCGATTACAAATCGCTTGGGGCCGGCTGGCGGCGGCCCGGTTCGGGCTGTTCCTCCCGTGAGGGGGAACAACAACAACAGTGATAGCTGCGGTGACCATGATGGGGCCCATGGTGACCATGAGGCCCATGGCACCCATGGGATCCATGCTGGCCGTGGTGATAACTGTGATGACCGTGGCCATGATGGCAGCCGCAGTCAGAGTCATCTTTATCTGAGTCGCGATCATCCGATTTAGCTCCACAACCGCAGTCGTCGTGGCGGTCCCAATCCTCATAACAACAACAGCAGCAAGGACGGGGTTTTTCTACCTCCGGCTCTTTCGGGCACAGGGCTTCGGCCAGCCGGCAACCATTGACAATGCCCCAGCCGTATTCGAAATCGTAACCCACCAGGCCGCGGTCCTCGGCGGTCTTGGTGAGCATGTTGCGCACGGCGACAGGAGCGCTGCCCGGGGTGGCCGGGTCGTACGGGAAAACGGAGCGAACGGCGGCCACGACCCCGGCGACGACTGGGGTGGCGGCGGAAGTGCCGCCATCGGCCGCATAGACGCCGGAGCCTTTGAAATGGGTATAGCCGCTGATGTCGGGCTTCATGCGGTCCAGGCGGCCGGGGCCGATGGCGGAGTAACCAACGCGCATTTTTGAAGTGTCCACACCGGCCACGGAGAGCACCTGGGGGTGCGAGTTGGCGCCGTAGATGGCCATGGCGGTGACGCCCAGGCACCGGCCATCCGGGCAGCCGGCGCCACAGTTGCCGGCGGCGAAGAGGATATCGGCGCCGGCCCGCTCCAAAGCCCCGACAATGCGGTTGAAGGGGTGGTTGGGGTTGTCGCTGTAGTTACCGGGGTCGCCGACGGGGAAATCCCAGCTGGGGTGGAACATGCCCCAGCTATTGTTAACTACCATAGAATGGCCCTCGCCGGGGCGGCGCGGAGCCAATTGGATGTTGAGCAGGTGGCGGTAGGCGCGCACGGCGTCCGAGAGCAGGCCGCTCATCAGCGAGCCGCCCGGCGGGGCCACCAATGGGTGGAGCAATGCAATATCGAGCAAGGTGCACATCGGCGCAGCGATGCAGACGTCAAAGGCGCACATCGTGCCATGATTGACCGGGACATGGCCCGGGGTGACCGTTGCAGGGTTCCAGGTCCAGCTGCGGGTGGCGTCAAAATTGGGACGCTTGCCGCGCAACAGGAGGTATTCCATGTTGAAGCCGGTATCGACGATGGCGACCAGCACACCGGCGCCATCCATCTTGCACTCGCGCATCCGCTTGGCACACAGCAGGGCCTCGACATCGCCATCCGTGCCCATGGCCGGGCTGCCAGGACAGATCATGCTGGGCTGGATGGCGACATCGGCAAACACCTGGATG
>MGNS01000095.1:9774-11552 GCA_001795165.1 Chloroflexi bacterium RBG_16_57_11 | reverse complement strand
CCAGGTAAGTGGCGGTCTCGGGGGTCTCATCGATCGAGGTGGGCGGGCTGACGTCGCGCGGGTCGCCAGACTCGCCCCGGGTTACCAGGCGAGGTAGCTCCACCGGAGCATAGGAGGCGTCGAGGGTAATGCCTTCCAGCTTCGGCACCGCTCTGGAATCGAGCGAAGGCGGCTCCCCTTCAGAGATGGGGACAGAGGAGTCGTGGAGGCGCTTTGAATAGGCCAGCTCTACAATTACTTTCCGTGGCTCAGGCATTTAGGATACTCCTTTCTGTTATAAGGGGCGTAAGCACCGATCTAGGTCGGCATGGCTTGTTCACGATGAACGCCAGAATAAGGGAATGTATTATAACATTATAGGTCTGTTTTATCCATTATGGGGGTGCTTCTCCGGTACTTCTCAGGAATGGCTGTGCTATTGCGTGTAACTAGATTATAATAGGATTAATACGCCCCGCATTATCGACAAAGCCAACCCATCGTACGGCGTTTTCTTTACCCGGAGGAGCAGAGCTATGAAGAAATCCGCCCTATTGTTAATCCTGATCACCAGCCTGGTAGTTTTAGGCTTGAGCAAGCGCCACGTCCTGGCGCAGACGGCTGAAGAGACCCCAACTGTGGCTCTGGATTCCGAAACCCCCGGCCCTGTTTTGAGTGTGGAGACCGCGACTTCCACCCCAACCCTGGAGCCAACCCCTGTTCCGGCACCCAATCTTACGATAATTAAGTCGGCTGCGCTGGATAATGATCTGAACAAGAATGGGAATATAGATCCTGGCGAAGACGTGGCCTATACGATCAGGATCATAAATAACGGGGCCGAATTATCCAACCTGGTGATCGAAGATCGATTCAATTGGGATAACTTTAAGAACCCGGTCCTGAATAACGGGAGCTGTTACTTCACCGGCGACAAGATCGTATGCAAATTCGACATTTTGGGGCCTGGCGTGACCGAAGCCAGCTATACGGTCACCTTGAAGGATGTTTTGGACTTCCAGGGTAAAAGCAGCAAAGAAATCCGGAACGAAGCCTCGGTTCTGATCGGAGGCGTCCTACAAGGGAGTGCCAGCACAGCGTTTCAGGTCAGCGCGCCAACCCCAACCCCATCACCGACAATGACGCCCACCGACACCCCTGTGCCAAGCGCCACACCCAACCCGACCCCGACGCAAAGCCCGTCAGGCGCCTCGGCCTTGGGTCAAAATTGGAGCTCTACGATCATCGTGGTCTTACTGGCCTTTGTCGGTATTGCGGTTTTCACCTACATGGGCGGCTTCGCCAAGTTCTATCGACCGGACAAGGGTGGAGACAAGGAATCTGGGGAAACATCTGGCATGAGTAAGGACGAAATCGAGCTGGTTGAGAAACGCATCACGGTGTTCCGTGAAGGCGTGATCATCATTTTTATCGTTTCGACAGTATTATTAATGGGGATTGCCGGGGCGCTGCAATCAGACGGCGTGATCTCGCTGCTTTCTGCTATCGTTGGCTACGTTTTCGGGCGTGCATCCAGCCGCAGTTGAAAAGGCTGATTACGGGTCGCTGGCAGTCTTCGACTTCGCTCAGACCGCCTCTCGGGTAGTGTAATTGTTCAATGCAAGTAATCCTCGATCAGGCGCTGGGCCTGGGCGGCTTCGGGGCTATCCGGCGAGAGGGCAACCACCTGGTTCAGGGCGTGAAGCGCTCCCGCACGGTCGCCTCGAAGCACGCGAGCCTGTCCCAGATGCAGCAGCGCGGGGGTATAGCTCGGATTTCGCGCCAGGGCGCGGTCAAGG
>MGNS01000095.1:8766-9730 GCA_001795165.1 Chloroflexi bacterium RBG_16_57_11 | reverse complement strand
CGCCATCACATCCAGGCTGGCGGGGTCATCGGGGTATTGGCCGGCCAGGCGACGGGCCAGGGGCAGGGCAGTCTGGGCGACTTCAAAGTCATAGTCCAGGCAAAACTGGACCAGGAGGCGGGCGTAGGCAGGATCCTGGGGGGCGCGCTGGATGGCCTGAAGGTAGGTCTCTTTGGCCTGGTAAAGATCGCCGGTGACTGCCAGGAGGCTGGCAAGCTGCACCTGCATCGCCAGGTTACCCGGATCCATATCAATGGCTTTGCGCAAGGTGTCCAGAGCCAGGTCGAAGCTTCCACGGCGGGTGTAGTATAGCGCCAGCAAGGTATGGGCGGCCAGGGAGTCCGGATCGAGCTGCAGGGCTTTACGGAGCTCCGCCAGGCCATCGCCCGAATCGGGGGCAGGTTGAACCAGCGTGCCATGAGCAGCGTGCTGGCGGGCTTCGCCCAGGTAAGCCCAGGCCTCGGCGTAATCCGGGCGCAGGAGGACGGCTTGCTGGAATGCCCGGACTGCCATGCTCCACTCGCCGAGAGCGGCCAGGGCGCGCCCGGTCGTCAGCAGAGTGTAGGCGGGATCTTCAACAAAGCGGGCGCTGAGCACCGCCCGGCGGAGGTTCGCCGCGGCCGGCTGGTAGCGATCGTCTAATTGAGCGGCGCGGTCCAGGTAGGATTGGGCGGCGGGAGGGTCCTGGGTAGCAATCAGCAGCCCCAGGCGGTAGTGTAATTGGGCATCCTGCGGCTGGAATTCCGCCAGGACTTTCAGATCAGCGAGGGCGGCCGGGTAGTCGCTCTGCTCCAGGTGGGCCTGAGAGAGAGCTTCCAGCGCCTGGGCCGAGGGACCGTACCGATCGACCGCCTGCTCCCAGGCATGGATCGCAGCGGGGAGATCGGCCGCCTGCCGGTAGGCCTGCCCAAGGGCGAGCCAACCCTGGGCGGACAGGGTCGAGGATGCACCAGCGCGCTCCAGA
>MGNS01000095.1:8105-8756 GCA_001795165.1 Chloroflexi bacterium RBG_16_57_11 | reverse complement strand
GAAACTTGATGGCAGGCTCCGCCTGACCAGCCTGGACGGCGTAGATGCCAGCCAGCTCCCACAAGTCGGCGCGCCAGGGGGCCAAATGAGCGGCCCGGGCGATCGCCTGGGAGGCGCGCAACGGTGACCCGTCGGCCAGGGCGCGGGTTGCCTGGCGCAGCGCCTGGTCAAAAGCATGCGGGCGTGGCGCCAGCCCCAGCACAAGCAGGCAAACAAGGAGGAGAAACAACCGGAGGGGGATATCGATCTGAAAGCGGCGCTTCATGTGAATGATTATACTCTTCGACGAGGCGCTTCGACTACGCTCAGCGCGCTTACATCCCGGCTTCCTGATTACCCGAGGCGCTTCGACTGCACTCAGCGCGCCTACGCTCCGGCTTCACGATCACCCTGACCGCTTTACGGAGTAATTATATTAGTCTCCAGTATAATAAAATCAAAATGACAAATCACCACACCGGGAGATTGTGACATGGATTTTATATTAAGTGAAGAGCAGCGTATGGCGCAGCAGATGGTGCGCGACTTTGTACAGAAAGAAGTCGCGCCAGTGATCAAGGAAGCAGACCGCAAGCAGGAGATGGCGTCGTTCATCCTGCCGCGCATGCGGGAGCTGGGCATCCTGGGAATCTGCCTGCCCGCCCGCTACGG
>MGNS01000095.1:5225-8089 GCA_001795165.1 Chloroflexi bacterium RBG_16_57_11 | reverse complement strand
GGATGGATTACATCGCCCTGGGGTTGATCTGCGAGGAGCTGGAGGCGGTCGACTCGACTTTGCGGGTAGTGATGTCGGTGCATATGGGGTTGAACAGCCTGGGGCTGCTGCAATGGGGCACAGAAGAGCAGAAGCAGCGCTTTTTGATCCCGCAGGGGCGTGGCGAGAAGGTGGGCTGCTTCGGGCTGACCGAAGCGGGGGCCGGGTCGGATGTGGCGGCGATCCTGAGCACGGCCCGCCGCCAGGGGAGCGAGTACCTGCTAAACGGAGAGAAAATGTGGATCTCCCTGGCGACTAAAGCGCATCACTGCCTGTGGGTGGCGCGCACAAACCCACAGGCCGCCGATCCGCACGACGGGCTGAGCGCCTTCCTGGTCGAGATGGACCGCCCAGGGATAACCGCCGGGGACCTGCACGGCAAGCTGGGGATGCGCGCCGGGTCGACCGGATGGATCGCGGCGCAGGACGTGCGCATCCCGGAGGAGAACCGCATCGGCGAGGAGGGCGAAGGTTTCAAGATCGCCATGTCCTGCCTGGACAATGGGCGCTATACGGTGGCGGCTGGGGCAACCGGACTGATCCGGGCGTGCCTGGAGGCGAGCGTCAGGTACGCCCACGAACGGAATGCGTTTGGGCGCGAGATCGGCAAGTTCCAGCTCGTGCAACAAAAAATTTCAACTATGGTACAATCTTATGACGCAGCGCGTCTTTTATACCTGAGGGCCGGGTGGATGAAGAACCAGGGCACCCGTAATACACGTGAGACTTCGCTGGCGAAGTGGTTCGCCACCGACGCTTCATTCCAGGCGGCATCGGAGGCGGTGCAGATCCACGGAGCGTATGGGTATAGCGACGAATATGACGTGGAGCGATATCTGCGCAACTCCAAGGGAGCGGTGATCTACGAGGGTACCAGCGAAATACACCAGTTGATGCAGGCCGGATATGCGCTTGGATACCGGGAGGACGCTTCGCTACGCTGCGAGCTGCCGGCATACGAACCGGAAGCCTGGCAAAGCTAAGTAAGGTGGGCGGCGGTCTTCGATTGCCGAACTCGTTCGGACACTCAGACCGCCTTACACACCAGGTAAGAATCATCCTTAAATTCCCGAACAAGAAACAGTCTAAAGGAGGTCCACTTGAATATCGTCGTATGCATCAAACAAGTGCCCGACAGCGCCGCCAAAGTAGTGGTGGATGGCGGGCAGGTGACCTGGGGAGACGCGCCGCTGGTGATGAACCCCTGGGACGAGTACGCCATTGAAGCGGCCTTGATGCTCCAGGAGGCCACCGGCGGCGAAGTGACGGCAATCAGCGTGGGCGGGGAGAGCGCCAAAGAGGCGCTCAAGACGGCGCTGGCGATGGGCTGCGGGCAGGCGATCCTGATCTCGGACCCGAGGCTGGAGGGCGCCGACAGCCAGGCAGTAGCGCGCGTGCTGGCGACGGCCATCCAAAAGACCGGAGGTGTCGAGCTGGCGGCATTTGGCAAGCAGGCCATCGACGGTGACATGGGCGTCACCGGGGCGCAAACGGCGCGCTTCCTGGGGTGGCCGATGCTCAGCCTGGTCTCGAGCGTCCAGGCTGGGGGAGCGGGGATCCAGGTCGAGCGCACGATCGAAGAGGGCCGGCAGCAGGTTGAGAGCAAGCTCCCGGCGGCGATCAGCGTGTCCAAAGATATCGGCGAGCCGCGTTACCCATCCTTTATGGGCATTCGCAAGGCGTCGCGGGCTGCCATCCCGGTCTGGACGCTAGACGACCTGGGCATCAGCGCAGCGGCGTCTGCGGTGCGCTGGCCGGAGGTGGTCAACCCACCGGCACGGGAGGTCAAGACGGAGATGATCAGTGGGGATGGCCCGCAGGATATCGCCGAAAAGCTGGCTGAAAAAATCCTCGATGAGAAGGTGCTGTGATGAGCGGAAAGATCCTGGTTTACATCGATCAATTCAACGGGGCTGCTCTTCCCGCCTCCTGGGAAGTTTTGAGCGCAGCCTACACGCTGGCAGAGAAGCTGGGGAATAGCGTCGCAGCGCTGGCTCTAGGGAAGGACGCAAAGGCAGTAGCAGATCAGACCTTCCAGTACGGGCCGGAAGAGGTATATTACTGTGACGACCCCAGCCTGGTAGATTACCGGGCCGAGCCGTACACTGCCGTGATCGTCAAAGCTGCCAAAGACCTAAACGCCACGGTTTTGCTCTTCCCGACCACCACTCGCGGCCGCGAGCTGGCTGCCATGTGCGCCATCGACCTGGGCGGCGGGGTGATGCCGGACGTGACTGCGGTGGATGTGGAGGGCGGCAAGGTAGTCGCCTCCCGGCCGGTTTACGCGGGCAAGCTGGTAGCAAAGACCGTCTGCGAGACACAACCGGCGATCCTTACGACCCGGGTGCGAGCGTTCAAAAAGCCGCAAGGCGACGCCTCGCGCAGCGGCACACCCGTACGCCTGGAGGCGGTGATGCCAGAGAGCGAGATCCGCAGCAAAGTCGCCGGTTACGCGCAGGCCGAGGGCGGGGTGAGCCTGACGGATGCCAATGTGATCGTCTCCGGAGGGCGCGGCGTGGCAAACAACCCGGCCCTGACGCCGCCAGCAGGGATGGACGATAAGCAGGCAGAAATCTGGCGCGCCCAGCAGGGCTTTAAATTGGTGGGCGACCTGGCGGGCGTGTTAGGCGGAGCAGTTGGGGCCAGCCGCGCAGCCGTCGACGCCGGGTATATCCCTTACGCACACCAGGTAGGACAAACCGGTAAGATTGTCTCCCCGGACTTGTATATTGCCTGCGGCATATCCGGCGCTATCCAGCACCAGGCAGGAATGCGCTCCAGCAAGGTCATCGTGGCGATCAATAAGGATGCGGATGCGCCGATCT
>MGNS01000095.1:272-5110 GCA_001795165.1 Chloroflexi bacterium RBG_16_57_11 | reverse complement strand
CCGGCTACAGTTGATCGGTTGCAACGCCGTGCCAAACCAGGGACGGCGTTGTTTTGTTTTTTTTTAGAAAGATGTCATACCTTATTGTGGATTTCGAGGTGATATTCGTCGGCAGTTTGGTGACATTTGCCACTATATTAAGGCAGTGGTTATCGGGTAAATTTTTAGCAAGGAAAACCGCAATCGGTCCTATGTCCGGCAATCTATTGGAAAACTTCAGCCTGTTTCAGGGTTTCAGCGCGGCAGAGAAGGCCTGTTTGCGCCCGCTCTTCCTGTTCAGTTATGTGCCAGAAGGCACCATCCTGTTCGATCAAGGCGACCCTGCCGACCACCTTTACATCATTGCAGATGGGGAGGTTGTGATCCGCTACAAACCGGAGGATGGTCCGACTCTGGTGCTGACACGCGTTCATAGAGAGGGTGTAGTTGGCTGGTCGGCGGCGATCGGAAGCCGGGCTTATACCTCCTCTGCAGTATGCGCTGCCGACAGCCAGCTATTACGCGTGCGCAGCGAGGACTTGCGCCAGTTCGCAGAAATTCATCCCGAAACAGCGAATTTGCTCCTGGAACGGCTGGCAATGGTGATTGCTGAGCGACTACGCCACACCCATCCAGAGATCATGACTCTGCTCGAGCAAGGGCTACACATCGATACATCCCGGCTGATTACCTCCGGAAAGCATGTATAATGGAGGCCGTTCAGGAGGTAAGTATGATGGTGATGAACACCAGCGAAGTCAATCTTGATACCGAGAGCCAGGTGCGCGCTTTACTGGAGAACCTAAACGCCTATATCGAGCACTATCACGGCGGCTCGGTACAAATGGTGTCCCTCGAAGAGGATACGTTAAAAGTACGCCTGGGTGGCGCTTGCCTGGGTTGTCCGCTTTCCCCCACAACGCTGCACGGTTGGGTTGCCGGGACGGTGCACCAGTTTTTCCCCAATCTGAAGGTAATCGAAGCCTAGCGTAACCAGTCTGCCCATTTCGATCCAGAAACTTTGGGGCATCTCTACGGGTTGAGAGGCCCCTTTTTCATCGGCTGGCACGCCTGGCTGGACCGTCGATCGAACGGGTTTGACCGCTCAATAGGTCATTGCACAACCGTCAGCACGTGGGTCGCTTCCGGCGCACAGGACACCGCTGTCGGGATCACGCAAGATCACCTGGCCGCGACCAAACACTGAGCGTTCAAAGCCACTGACCGGCATGACCGGATGTCCCATCTCCGCCAGGTCGGCCATCACTGTATCTGGTATGCCTTCCTCCAGAGCCACGCGGCCATCGACCTGACCCCCGGTGATGCAAAAGCGCGGGCGATCCAACACAGCCTGGGGATCGAGGCCGTCGTCGACCAAACCGACGACCACCTGCAGATGGCCTTGAGGCTGCATAAACCCGCCCATCACGCCAAAGCACGCAAACAGTCTCTCCGGTGCAGCCTGGTTTGGCGCCGGACGCGTCGCCAGCGCCGGAATGATCGTATGGTAAGGGCGCTTGCGCGGCGCCAGTGCATTCGGGTGCTGTGGGTCCAGGCTGAAGTTATGGCCGCGGTTCTGCAGGCTGAAGCCACAGCCAGGTGGGACAATCCCGGTGCCGAAGCCCATATAATTGCTGTTGATAAACGAGCAGGCATCCCCCTGGCTGTCAACCACGCTAAGATAAACCGTGTCGGAAGCAGCCACCGGCATGCCGCGCTGCTGGTTAAGGGCGGCGCGGTCAAGGTGGATCATCGCACGTCGCCGGGCGGCGTACCCTTTATCCAAAAGCTCATCGACAGGCACCCGGCCAAACGCCGGATCGGCGACGTACCAGCGAGTATCGGTGAAAGCCAGACGCAGCGCTTCGATCTGGAGGTGCAAGCGCCGGGCGGAGAGCGGCTCCAGCTCCGCCAGATCGAAGCCTTCGAGGATGTTCAGCGCCAGCAAAGCTGCCAGACCCTGGCCATTGGGTGGGCACTCCCAGAGGCGCAGACCGCGGTAGAGCGTGCTGACCGGGTTTTCCCAGGTGCCGGCGTGGGTAGCCAGGTCGTCCACGGTCATACAACCGCCCACCGCCTGGACCGTGCCGGCGATGGCCTCGGCGATCACACCCTGGTAGAAAGCGCCTTTTCCACCTTCGGCGATGAGGCGTAATGTGCGAGCCAGCCCAGGATTGCTAAAAATCTCACCGGGTCGCGGGGCGCGCCCATCGATGGTCAGCTCTCCACCGCCAGGTGCTGTGCGCAGCTGCCGGCGCACGCCATATTCCCAGGCGTGGGCAGTTATAGGGGCGACCGGGAAACCTTGCTCCGCAAGCCGGATGGCCGGGGAAAGGGAAGCGCTTAATGGCAGGCGACCAAAGCGCTCGATCAGGTCACACCAGCCGGCGCATGCGCCGGGGACGGTGATGGTATGGACATGATATGGCGGCAGCTCCAGACCGAAACCTTCGTGGCGCAGGCGCTCCAGGGTCAGCGCAGCAGGCGCACGCCCGGAGCCGTTCAAAGCGCTCACCTGGCCGGTGTGGGCGTCAAAGTAGAGGGCGAAACAGTCGCCACCCAGCCCGGTGGAATTTGGCTCGGTAACATTCAGGGCAGCCGCGGCAGCGACAGCCGCATCGGCGGCATTGCCGCCCTTCGAAAGAACTTCCAGGCCGGCAGCGACCGCCAGAGGTTGGGAAGCTGCTACGACCCCGCGGGTGCTGTAAACCGGCGAGCGGCGTGAGTTGAAGGCCGGCTCGGCCAAACGTTTAGACCACCTGAATGCCGTGTCCAGGGACCACCTCGCCGATCACCCAAACAGGTTGATCGACCTGGGCAGCGCGCCGGGTGAAGGCGGGCAGTTTTTCCGCCGGCACACAAAGCAGCAGGCCGCCACTGGTCTGGGCGTCGAACAGCAGCATCTGGGAGGCTTCGTCGATCCCGAGCCCAAAGTGCACCTGAGAGCCATAAAACAGGCGATTATCTAAGGAGCCGCCGGGGAAAATCCATTGTTGGGCGTACCCCTGGGCTCCGCGGGTGAATGGAATTTGATCGAAGAAAAATCGTAGCTGGAGTCCGGAGGCGTTGGCAACCTCGGAGGCGTGGCCGAGCAGACTGAAACCGCTGACATCCGTCCCACCGCGCAGCTCGAATTCGGCGGCCAGCTCGGCAGCGGTCTTGTTCAGGCGCTTCATCCAGGAGACCGCCTCAGCCAGGTCCGCCGGGTCGACCTGCTCGCGCTTCAAGGCGGTGGTCACCGTGCCGAAGCCGAGCGGCTTGGTGAGAACCAGCTTATCGCCAACCCAGGCTCCGCCTTTGGAGAGCAATCGATCGGGGTGGACAAATCCCAGGACCATCAGGCCGAATTTGGGCTCTTTATCCTGGACGGTGTGGCCGCCCGCCAGCACAACGCCGGCCTCACGGACTTTCTCGGCGCCGCCGCGTAAGATCTCAGCGCTGATCTCGGTAGGCAAGTTGGGCGGCAGGGCAGCGATATTAAGCGCCAGGAAGGGCTTTCCTCCCATGGCATAGACATCGGAGAGGGCGTTCGCCGCGGCGATCGAGCCGTAGTCGTAGGGGTCATCGACCACAGGGGTGAAAAAATCGGTCGTCGCCACCAGGGCGCGCGAGTCGTCCAGCCGCCAAACGGCGGCATCATCCGGCTCGCCCAGACCTACCAGCAGGTCGGGGTAATCGGCGGGATCGAACAGGCCTTGCAGGGGGCGCAGAACCTGCGCCAGCGTCTCCGCGTTGAGCTTCGACGCTCAGCCGGCGCAGCTGGATAAGGTGGTCAGGCGGATCTGTCGGCCGGTCGAGGGCAGCTTTTGAGACTCCAAATCACTTCTTCCTTACATATCAAAATTTTTCACCACGGAAAACACAGAATACACGGAAATACAGGATATTCAGGATTAGTTTAGCGCAACTTACCTAGATCAAGGTGTAGCCGTCGGGATGGGCAGCGGCTCGGGTGTCGGCAGGGGCGTGGGAACCAATTCGTTCAGGCTCGGGACCGTGGAGGCGCCGCCGGTTGGCAAGGGGAACAGGTAGGGCACATCGTTGGGCAGGAAGATGGTCTGGACTCCGGGCGACATCTTGAGGATGAAGTTGTATTGCAGCAGCTCTGGCCGTTCCGCCAGCGCCTGAGCAATCTTCTCCAGGGCTTTGGCTTCGGCATCGGCCTGGATCAGGCGAGCGTCGGCCTCGCCTTGAGCCCTGATCACCACGGCATCGGCAGAACCCTGGGCGACCTGGCGGGCCTGTTCAGCCTCCTGCCTGCGCTGCTCGACGACGTAGCGGGCCTGCTGCGCCAACTGCTCGGCAATTTGCTTCTGCTCCACCGAGGCGGCGTACTCCGGCGAGAAAGAGATGTTGCGCAGCACAAAAGCCGACATCAACAAGCCGTCATCGCCGAGTTTCTGGCTCAGGATGTCGGTGATCTTTTGTGTCATCTCGGTGCGCTTGGTGCTATACACATCCTGGATACCGTACTGGGCGATGACGTCGCGGATCACGCCGCGCGCCAGAGGGCGCACCAGGTCGTTCATGTAGCGATCTTGCCAGGTGATCTGGATATCCACAACTCGATTTGGATCAATCGCAAAAAGAACTGAGGCATCGATGGAGACCTCCTGACCATCGGCGGTGCGGGCCAGGATCGAGTCATCCCCCACCACCTGCCCTTCGCCCATAGAAACGGA
Source organism: Chloroflexi bacterium RBG_16_57_11 (assembly GCA_001795165.1). GTDB lineage: Bacteria > Chloroflexota > Anaerolineae > Anaerolineales > UBA4823 > RBG-16-57-11. The sequence continues at coordinate 449 of MGNS01000095.1, read as the reverse complement.
CATGGTATAAGTCTGCCTGTAAATGGGGTAGGTCTTCACGGTCTCGAAGAAAGGCACGATCCAGCTCAGCCCGGGCTGCAAAGCCTGCTCACGATAGCCTTTGGGGGCGATGGCCGAGATGACCACACCCCGCTCTTCAGGCTGGATGAACACCAGGCCGGCGCTGATCACGCTGAT